>WHSW01000071.1 GCA_009379895.1 Solirubrobacterales bacterium | reverse complement strand
GAGCGCCGTTCGCGGCCGCGATTGCGCTTACTGTCCCGAGAATGCGCCTCCACGTTCACCGCTGGGGGAGCGGCCCGACCGTCGCCTTGATCCACGGTGGCGTTCTCGGCGGGCGCGAGGCATGGCGCGCTCAGCGCCCGCTCACCGAGCGCTGGACGCTGCTCGCTCCGGATCGACCCGGGCGTGGCATGTCCCCGGACGCAAGGCAGGACTTCGAACCCGAGGCCACGCTCGTCGCCGATCAGCTTCTCGGCGCACCGGTTCACGTCGTCGGCTACTCATACGGGGCGATCGTGGCGATGCTCGCCGCGGCCCAGCGACCGCAGGGCGTGCGAACGCTGACCGTCGTCGAGCCTCCGGCCACGAGCGTCGCCCGCGGCGTAGCGGCGGTCGACGAGTGGGATGCAGAACTGAGGAAGCCCTGCGCTTCGTCTGAGCGCGGCGCGGGCGCCCTCGTCGGGGCGCGACCTCCGGGCGACGCGGACATTCGGCTGGGCGCCCTGGCCGCGGCGCCGTTCCCAATGCTGGTCGTTTCCGGTGGCCACATGGAGGGCTACGAGGCCGTGTGCGATGCGATCGCCGCCGGAACCGGCGCGGATCGCGCGGTGATCCGGGGCGGAGCCCACCTCGTCCCCGACACTGGAAGGCCCTTCAACGAGCGACTGGAGTCATTCATGACCGGCGTGGTTCCGTAGCCGGCAGCTTGCCGACCGCTGCTGTTCGCGCTTTGCGAGAGTGCCCGGCTGGCCCATCGGTCAGCAGTGCGCCGACCGGCTCGCCCAAGTGACCAAGCTGGGCGCAGCTCGGCGAGCAGCCAAGGCGCGGCCCCGCCGCGTCCTCAGCGCGCCGCAGCACTTCCGCCGTCGCCTCGGCTGCGTCTGCTCGGCCCGTGTCCGCGAGCAGGTTGCGCAGCGTCCTGGTCACACCCCGCGCGAGTGTATCCACGTGGATGGCGTAGCCTCCGGGGGCGGCCGCTCCGAGGCGAGCAAGGTGCGGCCGGCGGTGATCGTCAGCAACGACGCCGCCAACCGAGCAGCGAAGCGGACCGGGGCTGGAGTTCTGACCGTTGTGCCGATGACCTCCAACCTCGCTGGAATCCTGCCCTTCCAGGTCCTTGTTCCGGCGAGCGAGAGCGGCCTGCCCGACGACGCCAAGGCGCAGGCGGAGCAGCTCCGGTCGATTACCGCGGCGCGCCTCAGCGAGCGGGTAGAGAAGTGCTGGCGCCGGCGACGGTCGGGGCGCTCGATGACGCGCTTCGCATGCACCTGCGGCTCTGACGCCATTGCGGCCTGCGGTGGCGTTGTCGAGACGCGCGAGCCACCGACCTGGCGCTCAGCGGATCGCGGCTACGGCGTGAAGTGCTCGGTGCACGCCTGCATCCTGGTCACGTCCTGGTTTGCCCGCTGAACGCAGCGCAGCAGCCGAATCGCGTCGGGCCGCGCGACCGAGTCCGGAACCTCGACCGATACCCCGGTCTCGTCGGCGAGCCGCTGGGCGCGGTCGAGCGACTCCTCGACCTGCCCTTGGACGCCTTGCTGGAGCTGTTGCGAGTTCTCGAAGCCGCGGTCGATCGTCCTCTCGGTGGTGTCGAGGATCGGCTTGACGATGAAGAAGGAGACCGCGGCGAGGATTGCGACCGTGGTCAGGATCTTCAGGATCGGGTTGATGACCGTGCCGGCGCCGAGCATCAGCCGAGCAGGAGGTCGTCGGAGGTCGGTGAACGCGGCTCGATCATCGCTTGACCAGCTTCAGCCGCTTTCTTCGCGTGTTCGGCGTGCCGCCGTCGGGGGTGTAGGTGACGGTGGCCTTGACCTTCGCCTTGCCCTTTGCCTTCAGCGTCTTGATCGCCTTCCGCTTCGGCTTGATCGCCAGCTTCACCTGGCCGGCCGCGTCCGCGCGCTTGTCTTTGCCCTTGACCTTCTTGGTCTTGGCGAGGGCGAGCGCGCCGGGGCCGGGGACCTTGACCGTGAGCTTCGCGGTCCCCTTGCGCTTGTTCCTCTTCAGCTTCCCGAAGCTGAACTCGTTCGAGCGTGGCGGAGGGGACGTGGCCGGCGGAGGGGACGTGGCCGGCGGAGGGGACGTGGCCGGCGGGTAGAAGTCCCGCCTGAACGCGGCCACGGCCGAGCTGGCGTAGAAGCCCGCGTAGAAGTAGGAGTCGCCGACGAAGCTCACGTGTCCGTCCGTGCTCACCACCGGGTAGCTGCGGCACGCGCCGGGAACGGTGGCGGCGCCCTCGAACGCGCTGCCGTCGGCGCTGATGCAGCCGTCCTGGCCCGGGCGGCGGGTCAGGTTTCCCGCCGTCGGGTCGCGGCTGAAGAAGACCATGCCGCTGCTGCTCCCGAAGTCGCGCGTCGCGACCAGGTCCTGCCCGTCAGGGCTCACCGCGGAGTAGCTGAGATCGAAGACGTTGAGCGCGGTCGTGCAGCCGGCGACCGGGGCGGCCGTGACGCAGCTCTTAAGCGCCAGCGCGCCGTCGCCCGCCCGCGCGAAGGTGAACATCCCCGCGGCCGAGGAGACGTAGACCTGGCGGCCGTCCGGACTGGCCAGAACAGCCTCGACGCTGGCGCCGAGCCTCGGTTCGGTCGCACAGCCGGCGAGCGCGGCGAGCGTGATGCAGCCGGCGGCCCCGGCCTTCTGGGTGATCGCGCCGCTCGCGTCGCGGTCGAAGACGGTGACGCCGTCGACCGCCGGCACGTAGAGGTTGAGCCCGTCGGGTGAAAGCGCGGCCTGGCGCCCGGCGCCGAGCGCCCGTCCCGCCGCGCAGCCCGAAACGACCGGCGCGCTCACGCAGCCCGCGGCGCCCGCCTTCTGGGTCAGGGCGCCGGTCGTCGCGTTGCGGTCGAACGCCGCGATCGGGTCGGCGCCGACATACAGGTTGGCGCCGTCGGCGCTGATCGTCACGTCGCGCGGCGTCGATGGGCCGAGCCCGCGGCCGTCGACGCAGACGCCCGCAACTCCGCCCGCACTGCCGTCCTCGCTGATGCAGCCCGCCGCTCCTGCCAGCTGCGATAGCACACCGGTGTCCTCGTTCCGGCCGAAGACCGCAACGGCCCCGACGGTGCCCGAACCCCAGCTCGCCACATACACGAACTTGCCGTCGGGGCTGATCGCGATGCCGTCCGGGTGGGTGAGCGCACGCCCGTCCTGGCATGCGACCGTCCCGACCTCGGCGATGCACGCCGCGGCGCCGGCCCGGGGCGTCAGGGCGCCCGTCGCGCCGTCGCGGTCGAGCAGCTGGATCGCGTTCGCGTCGTAACTCGCCGTGTAGGCATGCCTGCCGTCGGGGCTGACCACGATGTTCCAGGCGCCCCCGAACGCCGTTCCGGTCGCGCACCCGTCGGTGCCCGCGAGGTTGACGCAGGACACCCCGACCGGGCGCCAGTCGGCGGCGCGCGCCGCGGGGGCGAGCGCCAAGAAGGCAAGCGCCAGGAAGGCGAGCGCCAGGACGGCAAGCACCAGCGCCGCGAGCTTCCAGTGTCCCCGCCGAACGCCGCCCAGCCCGGCGCCGCCGGGACCGTTGTTGGTCGCAATCGCCCTCATCGTGTAAACCGCCTCTCGCGCCGGGCCCTGGCCTGAAGCGCTCTCGTAGCTCGCGTACGGATCGCGGAACCACGCTCCCACCCTCAAGGGCCCCCGACAATGGGGGAGGTCCCTATTTCTCCGGCGCGATCAGGTGCGCTCGGCTTCCGCGTCCTCGCCCGCCAGCCTCGCCCCGATCCCTGCCCGTCCGCCGACCTCGAGCTTGGTGAAGACCTTGGAGAGATGCTTCTCGACCGTCTTCTCGCTGATGTAGAGGGTGGCGGCGATCTCGCGGTTGGTCTTCGCCGCCGCGGCGAGCTCCGAGATCTCGCGCTCGCGCTCGCTCAGCGCCGCCACCCCGAGCGCGGCGCCGGCGCGAGGGGCGATGCGGGGCATCCGCAGCCCGAGGCGTCGCAGTTCCCGCGCCGCCTCGTCGCGGTAGCGGATCACCTCGCACGCATCGAGCTCGGCATGGGCACGCTTGAGCTCAGACACCGCGCGCTCGGGCCGGTCGGCGGCCGCGAGCGCCTGGCCGGCGAGGATCCGCGAGCGCGCCGCCTCGATCCGCGCCCCGCGGCTCTCCTGTCCCGCGGCGGCCTCGAGCGCCAGCTCGGCCGCCGGCTCGGGCTCACCGCCTGCGAGCAGCAGCCGGGCTCGCGCTTGCCGAGCGGCGGCCGCTGCAACGGGCAGGTCGAGGCCATCGACGAGGGCCTCGGCCCTGCGCACCCAACGCTCGGCCTCGTCCTGCAGACCCAGGCCGAGCGCGGCTCGGGTCAACGCCTCGCACCAGAACGGCTTTCGCTCGATGTGGAACATTGGGAAATCGGGGGCGCCGGCGAGCTCCATCTGCCGAATGGAGCGCTCGTGCTCGCCCGCGTCGGCGTAGGCCAGCGCCAGGTGGGCTCGCGAAGCGGACGAGATCACGCTCTCGTCTCGGTCGGCGCCGATCGCGACGCTCTCCTCCCCGGCACGGATCGCAACGTCGAGGTCCCCGACGGAGCGGGCAATCTCACAGCGAACTCCCAGCGCCCAGGTCAAGGCTTGGCGGTTCCCGAGCAGGCCAGCGGTCTCGCTCGCGTCCTCCGCAAGCTCGATCGCCTCTCGGGTTCGTCCCAGATGAACGAGGCACCACGCCTCCCCGATCATCGTCTGGATCAGGAACTGTCCCTGTCGCGTCGACCGCGCGACCGCGACTCCGCGGCGGAGATGGCGGACGGCGTCCTCGTAGCGCTCGAGGAAGTACTCGACGGCGCCAAGGTAGTACGCGGCATCGACGCGCTCGGCAAGCTCGGAGTCGTCGAACGAGTCGAGCAGCTCGGCCGCGGTTGTTCGTCCGCGCTCGGCCGCTGCGATCCGCCCCAACCCCACGAAGCCCTGGCTGCGGAGCGCCTCGGCCACCACTACGAGTTGGCGCCGATCGAGGGCCTTCGCGCCCGCCAAGGCCCCTTCCCCCGCGGCAAGCCCCCGATCCCAGTCGCCGATGTAAAGCGCCGCCGCCGCGACCTCGATCTGAAGGGCGACGGCGCCCGGTGAGGTCGGATCGGCCAGCCCAGCGAGACCGGAGCGGACCCGCTCACCCGCCTCGTCATGGCGGCCGAGCAGAAGGTCGACCGCGGCAAGCGAGCTGATCAGCGCCACCCGCTCCGCCTCGGCCTCGCCCGGCAGGAGCTCGAGCGTGTCCAGCACGGCCGCCCGGCTTTCCTCGAGCCGGCCCGAGGCCGCGAGCGCGCTCGACATCGGCACCAGTAACTGCAGCCGGCGCGCCGGGTCGGCCTCGGGAAGCAGCCGCAGCGCCGCCCCGAGCCAGTGGGCTGCCGGGCCGGGGCTGAGCGGCGCCGCCTCCCGCGCAGCGCGCTCGAGCACCGCGACCGCCTCCTCGTCGCCGGCTGTCGCGGCCTGGGTGACGTGGTGGGCGAGCTCGGTCGCCGCGGCACCCTGCTCGGTGAGGGCGTCGCGCACCCGCGCGTGGGCCCCCAGCCGCCAGCCTTGCTTGGCGGCCGTGTAGACGGTGCGGCGGACGACCGGGTGGCGAAAGCCAAAGCGGCGCGGAACCTCGGTCGGGCGGACCAGCTCGCGGGTCACGAGCTCGTCGAGGGTCACGCGGCTCTCGGCCTCCGACAGGCCGGCCGCGGCAGCGGCGAGCTCGATCGAAAAGGGGTCGCCAGCCACCGAGGCCCCCTCAAGCAGCGCCCGGGCGCCCGGGCCGAGCTCGGCGAGCTCGCCCGCGAGCGCGGCGGCAACGGTGGGCGGCACCTCGTTGCCGAGGCTGTGCGGCTCGACGCCCCCGGTGCGCGCACCCGCTTGGGGTGCTCGGCAGAGCTGCTCGAGGTAGAAGGGGTTGCCGCCGCTGTCGCGGTAGAGCCGCGAGCGGGCCTCGGCCTCGAGGCGGTCCGGGAGCAGCTTCGCCGCCTCGTCCTCGGACAGGGGGCCGAGCCCGACCAGCTCCAGGCGCTGCTCGCGCGCGGCGACGTCGATCGCTTCGGAGAGCCGCGAGGGCGCCTCGCCGGGGCGATAGGCGAGGGCGAGCAGCCCGCGCTCGCTGCCCGGGCGACGGAGCAGGTGGGCCACGAGCTCCAGCGAGGCCTCGTCCGCCCACTGGAGGTCGTCGAGCGCGAGCACGACCGGGCGCGGGTGGGCGAGCAGGTCGAGCAGCGCCCGGACGGCGTAGTGGGCACGGTAGCGCTCGGCCTGGATCGCGCCTCGGTCGGGCTCTCCGAGCTGCGCGAGGGAGGGGAAGATGCGCGCCAGCTCGGTCAGGTGGCCGGCGCCGAGTGACTTGTGCCGGCGGGGATTTTGCGCCGCCAGATAGGCGTCGAGCGCATCGATGAAGACCGCGAACGGCACGTCGCGCTCGAACTGCGCGGCCCGCCCGGAGAGCGTCAAGCTCCCCGAGGCCTCCGCCAGCGAGAGGAGCTCGGCGAGCAGGCGGCTCTTGCCGATTCCCGGCTCCCCGGTGATCGCCAGGATGGTCCGTCCCCTGCCGATCCGCCCGACCGCATCGCGGAGTCGCGCCAGCTCCTCCCGACGCCCGACCAACCCGTGCTCCCGTGTGCGTGCTGGAATCGGCGCTCCCCACTAACGACGTGCGGCCCCTCCGACGGCAGCTTACCGCGATCGTAGGGACCTCCCCCATTTACGCGCTGGCCCAGTCGCGCGATCCTAGGGCGACGGATGCCCTCCTACCTCCTCACCCATCACCACCCGCCCCGGGACTGCGTCGCCGTGTTCGCGGCCTGGCACGGGTTCGAAAGCCCGCTCCGCGGGCGGCCGACGATGTCCTCCTGCCTTGCGGGCGGCCACGGACTGTGGTGGACGGTCGAGGCGCCAAGCGCGGAGCAGGCGCTGGCGCTGCTGCCCCCGTTCGTCGCCGCGCGCAGCGACGCCGCCGAGGTCAGCGAGGTACCGATTCCATGAGAGCCGGAAGGAGGGCTCGCGGCTGACCGGCGACCGTTCGCCCGGGGTTCGGCCGTCTTTAGACGGGCGTTGCGGCGAATCGGGATCGACGGGTTGCTTGCCGGCGGGCTGGCCCTGGCGATCTCAGCGCCACTCGCTGGTGCCCGCCCCGGCGACCTCGACCCGGCGTTCTCCAAGGGCGGCAAGCTCAGGACCAGCTTCGGCGTGTACGACTGCGCGCGGGCTCTGATCGTCGACCCGCGCGGGGGCTGACCGTTGCCGGCATCGGTGACGCCCGGTAACCGATGGAAAGCGGATTCGCCGTCGCGCGCTACACCCCGAGCGGATCGCTCGATCGCTCGTTCGCCGGTAACGGCAGGCAGACGACCGACTTCGGCGTGGAGGAGAGCGGCTAGCTCGGTACGAAAGGCGCGCTCGACGCGGCCCTGCAGCCCGACATCACCCGGTCGACGATTCCACCGTTGCGCCGCATCGCATCCGGTTGTCTGCGCTGAGCAGCTCGCAGTGCTCAGCCGACCCTGATCGCGGTCATCTTCATTTGCCCCCCGTGCACGTCGCCGACCGCATTGTCGGAGCAGGTGAGCGTTGGAGTGGCTCCGGCGTTGACGGCCATCAGGGCCTGCAGCGACAGAGTGTCGTCGGCGAAGCTACCGTCGGTCCTGTTATAGACCTCTGCCGTGTCATAGGAGTTGCTGCCGACACGGATGTCACATAGCGCAAAGAGCCTGCTTTCGTCGGCCCTCTGGTTGAGCACGATCTTGGCGGAGACATGCCAGATGCCGCCCTTGGGTAGCGCCCCGAGCGACCCCTCGACGCAATCGAACCGGGTGTTGCAGATGATTCCCGTGTCGTCGGCGGCGGCGTGCTTATAGGGGATCTGGAGGTCCAAGCTCGGCTCGTTGATGTCGTTGCCGGTCAGGTGGTCGTCGGCGACCGTGATCGAGCCCACGGAGTTGGCGGCGAGCTCGCCGGGGCCCACCGCGTCGGGCTTGATCTGGCTGGAGCCCACGGCGAAGACCCCGATCTCGCTCGAGCCGACCGCGCGGTCGGCGATCTTCGGTGAGCCGCCGAAACAGAGTGGCGGGTGCGTGCAGGGGTTGGCGGAGATCGCGTCGGGCGCGATCTTGGCGGGTTTGACCGCCTGGGTGGCGAGGTCCGGGGTCTTCACCTCGCCGTCGACGATGTCGGAGCTTCGCACGACCAGGTGCGACGCGGTGGCGGTGCCGCCGAGGGCGATGAAGATCGCCACCACCCCGAGGACGTTGTGGCGGATGTAGTTCCGGATCCTTCTTGAGAGTGGCACTCGCCTTACCTCCGGTAGGTCGTTGTTGCGGCGCCACCATCGCCAAGGCCAAATCCACCGCGCCTCGCTGGCTGCCGCGATTTCACGAGGCAGAGCATCCCCGTCGGCAAGGGCCGCCCACAATGGGGGAGGTCCCTACTTCTCGGGCCCGGTCAGGAGCGCTCGGCGCCGTCGCGGTCGGCCGCCAGCCTCGCCCCGATCGCTACCCGGCCGATGACCCCGAGCTTGGCGCACACCTTGGAGCGGTGCTTCTCGACCGTCGTCTCGCTGATGTAGAGGGTGGCGGCGATCTCGTGGTTGGTCTTCGCCGCCGCGGCGAGCTCGGCGAGCTCGCGCATCGTCGCGGTCCCGGCCACGACCGTGAGAACCAGGGCCCACGGAGGACCGCGTGACAAGCGGCCAGCAAACATAGAGAGTCACGCTTTTGCTGAACCTCGCCAAGCGCCAGACGACCGCCCTTCGCGCGATTCCAGAGGCTAAGGTGGGACTGACGGCACCTGACGGTGCCCCGCCATCGTCCGAGCTCTGAGGAGCGATCGCCCATGGTGCTGAGAGTCGAAACGACCGATGGGCTGGTTGACGACCCACCGGCGATTAGGGTGACGCAGGCGCCGCCCGGGGCAACGGTAAGCCTCGAGGTGCGGACGATCGACGCGGCCGGTCATGGTTGGCGCTCGACGATGAGCTTTCGCGCCGGCGAGGACGGGGCCGCGGATCCATCCCGCGAACCGCCCCTTGATGGCCCGAATGCGGTCGTCGACCCGACGGCCCCGCTCTGGGCGATGGAGTTCGCGAGCGACGACGAGGCCCCCGTCGCGTTCGTCGCGCCGGCCGGCCGGCTTGAGTACGTGCTCGAGGCGCGGTCGAGCGGTGAAAGCGTCTCGGCGCGAATCGTCCGCCGGTGGATGGCCGACGGGGTCCGGCGCGAGCAGGTTCGCGGCGACGGGTTCTCGGGGGCGCTGTTCTTGCCGGCTGGAGACGACGCCGCTCCTGGGGTGCTCCTCGTCCCCGGCTCGACCGGCGTCGGGGCGTTGGAGCCCGAGGCGGCGCTGCTTGCCTCCCGCGGCTACTGCGCGCTGGTCGCCGGATACATGCAGGAGGAGGGACTCCCTTCCTCGCTTCGCGAGATCCCGGTCGAGACCCTACTGGCGGCGACGCGGGCGCTCGCCGCTCACGAGCGCGTGGATGCGGAGAGGATCGGATGGGTCGCCGCCTCGGTCGGCACGCAGGGCGCCCTCGCCGCCCTCGCCCTCGCCGACGCGCCTCAGGTTCGCTGCGCCGTCGCGATCGCCCCCAGCAGCGTGATCTGGCAGGCGCTGCCCGAGAACGGGCGGCCGCCGAAGACGGCCGCGTGGGCGCATGGCGGCGAAGCGCTTTCATGGCTTCCGATTCACGGAGAGCGCCTGATTCCCGAGATCGTCCGTCACAAGATCCTGGAGCGCTTCTCCCGCCACCCGCGCCCGAGTGCGCTCCACATGCGTCCCGCCTACGAACCGGCCCTTCGGGACCGCGATGCCGTCGCGCAAGCGTCGATCCCGGTCGAGCGGGTCGACTGCCCGCTGCTATTGGTGGCCGGCGATGCCGACGAGATGTGGCCGGCCAGCGAGATGTCCGAGTCAATCGTCGAGCGCCGCCGAAGCCACGGGGTCGGCTCGGAGGACCGGCACCTGCGGTTTGCCGACGCCGGCCACTTCATCCGGCCGCCGATCACCCCGACGACGATCCCCTGGAGCACCGATCTCGTCTCCGGCGGCACGGCGCGAGGGAATGCCCACGCCCAGGCCGCCGCCTGGGCCGCCCGGCTGGAGTTCCTCGCCCAGCACCTCGGCTCGCCGCCAGACTGAGCAGCGACACGCATCGCCTCACGGACCTGGGTGAAGAGCGCGATCCCAGGCTCAAGGATGCGCGCAGCCGCTCCAACATCGATGCGAGCGCGCTCGCTGTGGAGGCCTCGGCTCTCGCTGAGACCAGGAGGAGACACCTTTTCCGGATCGCGCCCCGCTCTCGCAACGACCTGAAAGCGAGCGTCGGCGGCGCCCCCGCGGCGAACCGGCTCGCTCCCCCTCTGGACGACGAGGGGTAGCGCGCTGTCGATCCTCGACGACGGGCGGCAGCCAATCGGACAGACGCAAGGATCAGGTCGGCCTTCCGCTCAGGCGTTGAGCCCGCAGCTGGCGGCAACGCTCCTCGTATTCGGGGTGTTCGCAGACGTCGATGAGCGTCGCGGCGATCCACTCGGGCACGTCGTTGATCCGCGGGATCTCACGCGGGTACGCCGACCACCAGATCGAGAGCTGATACGCGGAGAGCTTGCCGCGCCTGTAGGCGCGCAGGCGCTCCTGCGGGCTCATCGAATCAAGCGAGGCGCGCTCGGCGCCCTGCACATCCAGGCGCTCACCGACGGTCAAGCCGCGCTTCTCGCGATCGCGAAGCCGATCGCCACGAGCTATTCGGCCAAGTAGCTCGGCCGCGTCGGGAGGGTCGAAGCTGGTCGCCATCTCGGACTCCTCTCGTTCGAATCCCCGTCCGTCGCGGGAGCCGGCGCCGCCCATCTGCGCGGCGAAGCCGTGCGAACCTGGCCGCGCCCTGGCTCCCGCTGGGGGCGGGGAGGAGCGCGGTCCGAATGCGGTCGGTTCGTTCATGGCCCTATCCCTTAGACGGGCGAGTGGCCAAAAGGTCCGCGATTCGGGCGATACTTAGTGAATGGCGACCGATGTCCGTGCCGAGCTTGATCGGCTAATCGCGGCCACCCGCGAGGAGCTGCGGCGGCTCGAGCGCGCCCGTGCCACTCTCAACGCACCGCGATCTGAGCCTAAGAACGGGCGGCGACGGACTCGGGCGCAACCCCGCAAGTCAACATAAGCCCGGTGCTACGTGGCTCGTTTAAGCCAATAACTTGACCTAATAACGCTTATCGCGCGTAATCTGCGAGAGCGCTTGCCGGCACCGACGGCTGTTGCCTGCCACCGCCGTTCGACCTTCAGTGCGACCCACCACTTTCGCCATGTGAATCCCCCGCTCGCCGCGGGCGCTCGAGACGTGGCTTAAGCCCTGGGGTTCCGGGTCCCCGGAGATGTTGCGAAATTCGACCGCCGAGTCGGCTCCTCCTTCTATCAACGGCCCGTGGCCGTGTCGCCAACGGGGAGAACCGCTTGGCTGACGCTCGCTTACTTCGCCCCGGGCCGTGGGCCGCTAGTGTCGCTCGACGTCCTTGCCCGGCCCGCCGCGCAGCTCGTCACAGCCGGCCGCCGCCCTTGAGCGTGTGGCCTCCACCGCCGCCGTAAGCTTGTCGCCTCCCCCCCGCCCTTGAGTCGGTCGGGCCGCCCGCCACCCCGCAGCCTGTCGCGCCCGCCGCGGCCGCTCAGGATGTCCCGCCCGCCGTTGCCGTCGAGCCTGGCGCGGCCAGTGACACGAGATTGCCCTCGGGGTCGGTCACGAACGCGACGCGCTCCCCCCACGGCATGTCGGTCGGCTCGCGCACCACGGCGATGCCCGTCGCGCGCAATCCGGCGACGGTCTCGTCGACGTCGTCGACGTAGACGAACAGCTCATGGCGGGGTCCCGGGCCGGGCTCGACGCCGGCGAGCTGGCGCGGTGCGTCCTCGGTCGTAACCGCGAGCTCGGCGGCGTCGCGCCGCAGCCCGATGAAGCCCGGCGCCCCGCCGGGCCCCGGTAGGCGAGCGTGTTCCTCAAAGCCCAGACCGGCATAGAAGCTGGCTACGCCCTCGACGTCCTTGGCATAGATGACCGGAAACGCCCGCCGGGTCACGGCCGGAGAGTAAAGGTCACCGCCGGCTCACGCTCCAGCGCTTGGCGCGACGGTGCACAACGCACTCGACCCGCCCTTTGCTTCGTAGGCGCTCAAGCGCGGCGACTACCCCGGCCCAAAGCCCGCTGCGGGCGGGGCGTGCGCCGGCGAGGTGGGAGACGATCAGCCCAGTGCTGGGCGAGCGATAGCCGCGCGCGAGCTCGGCGATGGTGGCGAGGACTTGGCCGTCGGTTACGCTCGCAGCGCCGCGGCGGATGGGGCGCGGTCGGCCGACTCCATCGTCGCATCGAGGGCGCGGTTGCGTGACGGACACGGGACTCGCGCTTTCTCTAGCTGATTTTCACGGGCGCTCCCACCGGAACCTTTCGCGCCAGGTAGCGGATCGCGCCGTTGTTGATGCGGATGCAGCCATGCGAGCGGGCGCTTCCGAGCGGGTCTGCGAGGCTGGCGCCCGCGCGGCCGTGGATCGCGACACGCCCCGGTCCCCCGCCGAAGTCCTCAAGCACCTCCGACACCGCGGTCAAGGACAGCGCCCACGGGCCGAGGAACGCGTGCGGGTCGGGCTGGCGGTTTCGCTCGTAGATCGCCGCGAGCCCGCGTGGCGTGGGGGTCGCGGCGGCCCCGACGACGGCGCGAAAGCGACGCAGGCGCTCGCCGCCGCGGTAGACGACCACGCGCCGGGCAGCGGTGCGAATCGCGACCCAGTAGCGGGTGCGCCTCAGCTGGACGCGCTCGCGTCGGATCCACCCCACGGTGCCGGTGGGGCGGATCGCCAGCAGCACCTTGATCCATTCGCGGTCGTTGCGAGTCGCCGAGTCAAGCACGAGCAAGACCTGATCATGGTGCGACCAGCTGGTCTGAGTGCCCACCCGCCACCCGCGGCGACGAGAGGCGAGGCGAGGGCGCGCGCGGGTCGGAGCGACGATCCGCGCGACCGTCGAGCCGTGCCCGCGCGACGGCGCCGCGATCGCTGACCCAGCGGCCGGCGCGAGGTCACCCTGGGCCGCCCACCTAGCGCCCAGGCCGCCGTCAACGTGGGTCGCGACCGGGCCGCCGGCGGTCGCCGAAGCAACGAAGCTCCCCGAGGCTGCGAGCACGCCGACGATCAAGAGCGCTCGGGCGCGGGTGCTTCGCAGCATGTCTGCCGCCCCTTGCAGGGAGCGCCGGCCTCTATCGTCGCTAGCCCGTAACACCGCCCGGTGGGCCGGCGACGGGTAGCACCCGCACCCCCGCCCGAGCCTTGCGCGTCCTCACGCTCGCGCCGCTGACCCGCACGTGGTTGGTGACCGTGCGCGCCGACGTCGCCGCCGCCACCCGGAGGGTCACCTCGAAGGTTCGCTTCTCGCCCCGGGCGAGATGGCGGATCGTCCAGCACGCCTTGCCGTTTCGAAAGTCCGCATGCGGCGCGCTGACGAAGGCCAGGCCGGATCCGGGGCGATCGCACACGCGAACGTCGCGCGGGCGGGCGGGCGCGCGGTTGCGAACGGTGATCCGGTAGTCAACGGACTCGCCGGCGGGCACGGCCTTGCGATCGGCTCGCGTGCGCACCCTGACCCTTGCCGGTCGGACGTTGAGGCCGGCGCGGGCGACGTTGTTCGTCGCGCTGGGGTCGGGCGTCGCGGAGTTCACCGTGGCGCGGTTGGTCAGGCGTCCGGCGCGGCGCACGCTCACGGTCAGGTTGACGGTCGCCACGTCGCCGACGGCGAGGTCGCCGAGGGTGCAGTCGATCGTGCGCTGCCCCGTGCAGTTGCCCCGGTCGGCCTTGGCGGAGACGAGCCCGAGCTGCCTGGGAAGCCGGTCGCTGACCGTCACATTGCTCGCGACCGCCGGGCCGCGGTTCTCCACCCTGATCTCATAGCGCAGGCGGCCGCCGATGAGAGGGTCCCCGATCGCGCGCTTTGTCACCGCGAGGTCGGCCGCGGCCGGCGGCGGAGGCGTGATCGGAGGGCCGGGCGGCGGCGCGGGCGGGCCGGGCGGCGGCTGAGGCGTGCTCACGCCCACCTCGAGCGTCGCGTCGTCGCTACCGTTGGCCGCGATCGGGTCGGGGGTGTCAGAGCTGGCGCTCGCGGTGTTGGTCACCTGCTGGCCTGCCAGCGAGTCGGCCACGCGCACGGTGATCTCGAACGCCCGGCTCTCGCCGGCGGCGAGCGCTCCGACTCCACATGTCGGCTCGCCCGCCGCCGTCGCGCAGCCGGGGGCGGAGACCAGCTCCAGCCCGGCCGGAAGCGTGTCGGTGATCTCCACGTTCTCTGCGCCGTTGGGCCCGTGGTTGGTGAGCCGCAGGGTGAAGGTCACCGTGGCGCCCGGCTGCGGTGTGGCGTCGTCGGCGGTCTTTAGGAGCTCGAGGTCGGCCACCTCGATCACCGGCGTCGTGGTGGTCGTCGTGTTGTCGGCGGTCCTCGGGTCGCCGGTGTCGGCGTCGACGCGCGCCGAGTTGGAGATCGACGTCCCGCCGGTCGAGGCGGCGAGGGTCCCATCGACGGTGATCGTCGCGTCGGCGCCCGCGGCGAGGTCGCCGAGCTGGCAGGTCAGGGTGTTGTCGGCCGCGGAGTGATCGCAGGAGCCCTGCGAGGGGGTGGCGGCCTGGAAGGTAAAGCCGTCGGGCAGGGGATCGGTGACCAGCGCGTTGGTCGCCGCCTGCGGGCCGTCGTTGTTGACGCTGAGCGTGTAGTGGGCCGGGGCGGTCGGGTCAAACGGGTCGGGCGAGGCCGACTTGGCGATGCTCAGGTCGGCGGTCGGCGCGACGTCGACGGTCGCCGTCGAGCCGTCGTTGGAGGGGTCGGGATCGGCGGTCGAGCTCGTCACGGTGGCCGTGTTGGCGGCGGACACGACCTCGGCGCCGGTCGCGGTCACGGTCGCTGTGATCGTCACCGTCGCCTGCTCGCCGGCGGCCAGCGTCCCCAGGTCGCACTGGACGTCGGTCGTGCAGGTGCCCTGGCTGGCGGTGACCGAGTCGACGCTGAAGTTGTCGGCGAGGTCTGAGTCGGTGAGCTGGACGTCCTGGGCCGCGGAGGGGCCGCCGTTTCTGACCCGCAGCCCGAACGTCACCTGCTCGCCGGTCAGCGCCGTGGTCGGGTCGGCGGTCTTTAGGAGCTGCAGGTCCGCCCGGCTCGTCGCCTGGCCGACGTTGGTGCCCGAGTTGTTCGTCGGGTCGCCGTCCCCGCCGCCCGCGACGCTCGCGGTGTTGGCGATCTCGCCCGCGGGCGGCGAGCCGACGACGCCGGCGGTGATCTGGATCGGCGGATAGGAGTCGCCGGCCCCAAGCGGAGCAGGGGTCGCGCGCTCGCAGACGATCGTCGCCGGGGTCGGGGTCGGGGTCGTGGTGGGGGAGCAATTCCAGCCGACCCCGCCGACGGACTCGATCGAGTCGAAGGCACCCGGTGGCGCGCCGGCAACGTCATCGGTGACGGTCACCTGCGAGCCGTCGGTCGGGGCATCCCCTGCGTTGGTCACGGTGAGCGTGAAGTCCTGGGTGGCGCCACCCACGGCGGTGAAGCTCGCCGGCTCCTTGCTCAGCGTCAGATCGGGTGCCGCGACCGTCGAGGTGACCGCGTTCGAGTCGGCGCTCAGCGGGGCACCCAGCGTCTCGGCGAAGAAGTCCGCGCGCGACGCGTTGGTGATCTCGGTGCCCGATGGGACGGCGTCGACCGTGACGTCGAAGCTGACCTGGGCGCTGCCTCCCCCGGCCGCCAGGGTCCCGCCCCGCTCGGCGCTGGCGCCCGTCCCGACGTGGAAGATCGCGCGGTTGTTGGCGGCGTCGAAGCGCCCTAGCGGCGGGCCGGGATCCAGCGAGCCCGGCGCGAAGGTCGCCCCGGTCGGGATCGGATCGGTGATCACCACGTCGTTCGCGTCGTCGGGGCCCGAGTTCGTCGCGGTGAGCGTGTAGCGCAGCGTGTCGCCGGGCTCGACCTGACCCCCGTTCAGGTCCTCGACCGACTTCTGCATGGCCACGCTCGGCGCGAACAGCTCGGTCGCGAAGGTGACGACGCCGGGGAAGTAGGTCTCGCCGCCCGTGCGCAGGTGGATCTCGGCGCTCGTCGCGTCGTTTGCGAGCACGCCGTCGGCGCCGGTGAGGATCGAGTCATAGCCGAGCTGGTTGATGTAGTCGGGGTCCTTGGCGGTAAACGGCGCGCCGTCGTGCGAGATCGCGCTGTTGAAGAAGTTGGTCGCGGGGTTGGTGGCGTCGCTTAGCGTCGTGTCGTTGAGTCTCGCGCCGTCGCCGCTGGAGCCGGCGTCGCCCTCGTAGGCGATGAAGCCGAGCTTGGTCCGCACCGGACCGCTCGGCGGCGTTTGAAAGCCCGAGACCGGGATCGTGATGTTCGGATTGCCCGAGTTGACGACCTGATAGCCGTCGAAGATGGTCAGGTTTCGCGGCGGCTGGGACGTGTCGCGATAGGCGACCACCAGCGACCAGCCGGCCTGGCGGTCGCGGCCGGTCCCGGCCTGCACGTTGGCGACCCAGTAGGCCCCCGACCCCGACCCCGCCACCTGGTCGGTGACGTCGACGATGCCCTGGAAGTCGTTGCCCGAGGTCGAGGTGTCGTCAACCTGCAGGGCGGTCAGAGACTGATACGCAGACGCTCCGGGAGCCTTGAGCAGCACGGTGTCGCGCTGGGCGGCATCTGGCGGGTCGTCTCCATCGCTGCCGCCGGTCGAGTCGCCACCGTAGTAGAGCATCGCCTTGAGCACCGTGGCGCCCGCCGGCAGGTCAAGGTCCGCGCTCGAGGAGTTGAACACGGCCGCGGGCGCCGCCGGGTCGGCGTTCACGTGCTGCATGACGTAGTTGTTGTTGTTGAGCGCCGAGCCGGATGCCGTCCCCGCTCGCGCCGCCGCGCATTGCGGATCGGCGTCCGGGCAGGTGAGCAGGGTGTTGGCGACGATCTCGATGTCGCCCGTGTCGTTGGTCGAGAAGCGCGGCTCGAACGGTCGAGCGGCGCCCAAGGCCTGCGGCGCTAGCGCCGCCAACCCGCCCAGGACCGCGATCGACGAGAGCACCAGCCGACGAATCAACGCTCCCCGCATTTGAGTTCCCTCCGGGTCGTCTGAGGCGGCGCCCCCGTCGCCACGCATGGATGGCGGCGGACCTTATCCCACGAGCCCGCCCGGCGTAGGCACGCTGGTCCTGACAGCTGAGCGCCCATAGGTGCCGTTGCGTGGTCGTGAGTGCCGAGGATCTACGTTGATCGCCTTCGCGCCGAACGTCGCTCAGCGCCCGTATCGCGCGGCCCTCTTCGATCTCAGCCGCAAGGCGCTTGGGGGCGACGAGCCGGAAGCTCTCGGTCACGAGCTCTTCGACCTCGGCCCACGAGATGTCGGGCGTGTCGAGGCGCAGGCCCACCCAGCCACGGCGGGTGTACGCCGGCCGGTAGTAACGCTCGGGGTGAGCGGCGAGCAGTGCCTGGTCTTGATCGGGGTGGACCTTGCAGCTCACCCCGACGGTACCGTCGCCGTGATGGTCCTCGAGATACCAGGCGAAGACCCTGCCACGCACTCGGAACGCGGCGTGTGGCGGCGCCTCCTCGCGCGTCACTTCGGGGAGCGCCAGACAGAGCTCGGAGATTCGTTCGAAGGGTGACACGACACGGGCGCCTCAGAAGCTGGGTTGGTCCGCGCGCAAGGCACCCACCTCTCGTCAATCGAAGGGCGGAAGGGGGCTGGGGTGGCGCGGCTCGTAGAGGCCGAGCTCGCCGAAGCCAGGGACCTTCAGGCGGGTGAGGAGCCCGTAGCCCTCATCGCCTACGGGCTCGGTGAACTCGACGCCCTTGGCCTCGAGCTCGCGCTTGGTTGCCTCGACGTCCCTGCACATCAGAAACAGCTCCGCGCGACCCTCCTCGCGCCCCGCGATGATCCCGGGTCCCGGATGAAAGGCGAGCTCGCCAGGCGGCAACACGAAGTACAGCCACCCGTCACCGCCATCGAGGAACTCAAGACCGAGCACGTCGCGAAAGAACGCGCGCGCCGCCTGCGCGTCGTGGGCGTAGAGGAGCGTGTGCACGCCAGCGATCAAGTGCGGCCAAGACTACGCTCGTGTCCTGTCGGGCGGCGTGATCGGGCGTCCTACCCGCCCCCCGAGGCACCGCCTCGGGGAAGATCCGACCGTAGGAGGCCCAGCCTGCGGCCTCGGCGAAGCGGTTCTGCCAGCCAAGTCGCGCTCCGAGTCGATGGTGTCGAGTCTCGCGAAGACCGGGTGGCGCGTTGAACGGCCTCGATCCTCTCGCCGACGCGGGCGCAAGCGTCGAGGAGATCCGCGAGCTGGCCGGCCACGCCGACATCCGCACGACCACGATCTATACCGCGGTAAACGACGATCGCCTCCAGCTGGCCGTGAGCGGCGCAGATCGC
>WHSW01000070.1 GCA_009379895.1 Solirubrobacterales bacterium | reverse complement strand
GCCCTGATCGCCCCGCCGAGCAGCCATGCCGCCGGGGTCAAGTGCCCGACCTTCAAGGTCCTGAACAACGACCGGATCGGGAAGATCGAGCTCGCCCAGGGCAACTACAAGGTGACGGTGAGCGACGATCGGCTGCTCTCCTGCCCGGAGTCCTCGTAGACGGTTCCGGCAATCGCGCGGAAGCTCTCCAGTACCGGCGAGAGGTCGTCCGCTCGCCAGACCAACCGCGTCTCGAGCTCGCCCGCGGGCTCGCTCAGCGACAGCGCCGCGACCCCGTCTCCGAGACCCGCGGCGACCGAGCTCGGGGCCAGCGCGACGACCGAGCTCTCGGAGAAGAGGTCGAGGTCCCACCTCGTGTGGAACGACTCGCTGCGAACCTCGGGCTCGAACCCAGCTCGCCGGCAGACGCCGACGAGGACGTCGTGGAGCCGGGGCGCGAGCTCGCGCGGAAAGAGGAGGAACGTCCGGTCGGCAAGGGCGGCGAGCGCGACCTTCTGCGCCGCGGCGGCCGGCGTCTCGCTCGGCGAGGACGCCCGCGAACCCGGGGCCAGGTAGGGCACTCGGTCTTGCACGATCCGCGCTGCGAGCTGTTCAGGCGCTCAGCGCGAGTCCGCGGTCCCCGCGCACTAACCCGGATCTTGCATCAAGGTGACCGCCCCGGCCGGTTGACCGGAGCGGTTTCGTCCGCCTGAGCAGGGATTCTGCGTGTTGCAAGCCCGTAGAACCCAGCGAGGAGGATTCACCTTGAAGGTGCAGCGCGATGGCCGCTCATTCACCGTAGAAGTCACGGCGGACGGAGAGGGTTTGGTCTCTCACGCGGGCTCGGCGCTGGTGAGCCAGGTCGCCGACAAGGTTGGCCTGACGAGGGCGCTCTCGCGCGAGCTCTCCGGGATGCGCGAGCGCCGCTCGGGCCACGACCCCGCCCGCATCCTCCGCGACCGCTGCGTGATGCTCGCCGACGGCGGCGAGGCGCTCGCAGACCTGGGCGCGATCCGCGAGCAAGAAGCGCTGTTCGGCGAGGTCGCCTCCGACTCCACTGCCTACCGGGCGATCGAGCGGATTGCCTCCGAGCCCGAGCTCCTCGAGTCCCTGCGGGCGGCGCGAAAGCAGGCCCGCGCGCACGCCTGGGAGCTCGGCCTCGCCCCCGATCAGGTGACGATCGAGCTCGACGCGACCCTGCTTCATAGCCACTCCGAGAAGGAGGGCGCGGCGGGCAACTTCAAGGGCGGCTTCGGCTTTCACCCGATGTTGGCCTACTTCGACGAGACCTCGGAGGCGGCGGCGGGCATGCTGCGGCCCGGCAATGCCGGCGCCAACACCGCCGCCGATCAGATCGCGGTCGCCGAGGCGGCACTCGAGCAGATCCCGACAGCTCGCGTTGAAGAGACCGAGGTCCTGCTTCGCACGGACTCCGCCGGCGCCACCCACGAGCTGCTCGAGTGGGCCAGCGAGGGCCGGATCCGCTTCTCGGTCGGCTTCGATTTGACCGATGCGGTGCGCGAGGCGATCCTCAAGATCCCCGATTCCGACTGGGTTTCGGCGCTCGGCCAGGACGGCGAGCCGCGGTCAAACGGCGAGGTCGCCGAGATCACCCAGCTGCTCGACCTGGAGGGCTGGCCGCAGGGCGCGCGGGCGATCGTCCGCCGCGAGCGCCCCCATCCCGGCGCCCAGCTCTCCTTCACCGATCACGACGGCCACCGCTTCCAGGCGATCCTCACCGACTCCGAGGGAGACCCGGCGGAGCTCGAGCGCCGCCATCGCGCTCGCGCCAGGGTCGAGGAGCAGATCAAGGACTCGAAGGACACCGGGCTTTCCAAGCTCCCCTTCCGCGACTTCGCCATGAACGCCGTCTGGCTCGAGCTCGTCCTCGCAGCCCATGATCTGCTCGCCTGGACGAAGGCGCTCCTGCTCAGCGGCGAGCTCGCCCGCTCGCAGCCGAAGCGGCTTCGCCACCGCCTCCTTCACGTCGCCGGGCGGCTTGCCTTCTCCGGACGGCGGGCGAGGCTTCGCCTGCAGGCAAGCTGGCCCTGGGCCGAGGCGCTCGTCGCCGCCTTCGAGAGGCTCAAGGCGTTGCCGGCGCCCTCGGGCTGAGCCGCCGCTCTCAGCGCTGCCATCTCGATCGCAACCTCGGCGCCCGGCGCCCCGCGAAGCCTGCCGCGCTTCTCGCACTTCGGCGGCCCACGGCGCCGCGCGGCCCCTCTCAAGCGACCATCGGACCGTCCACGGTCACCATTACGCCCACCGGCGGCCGGGCGAGTCACCCTCAGCGGCTTGCTGCAAGATCCGGGCTAACCCTGTCCCGTCCCCTTCTTCCCTACTTTCCACGAGGCGGTCGCCGGTGTGTCATCGACGTTGCCGGCGACGTCCTTGGCGAGCACGGGGAATGTGTGCCTTCCCTGCTTGACCTTGTGTTCGAGGCTGGCCGAGGCTCGCTCCGAGGGCGGGATCGGAAGCCTGTCGCTCATCGCAGACGTCAGGCCTCGACGCACGCGGCCCCGCCCGCCTGACGGCGGCGGCGCTGCACCGCCACCGACGACACCGCCCCTCGCGGCCCACCAGCTACGAATTCCATGTCCTGCAAGCAGAAACGCCCAACGACACCTCCTGGCCTTTACGCGCCGGCGCTCAGCGCGAAGGCGCGACGCGCCTCCGGGCGCGAGCGTGCCCGCCCGCCTGGATCCCGAGCCTGCAGCGCCCGGACTCACCGGCGCCTCATCGCCGAGCACGGACGCCGCCGCGCTCCCGCGCGCTCGCCCAGCCGGGCGCTCGCGACGCAAACCCGGCTGCCTCGATCGCCTCGGCCCAGGAGCCAAAGCGCCGCGCCACCACCGCCGCCGGCGGCCACTCACCGTCATAGAACACCTCGGCTATGTCCTCCCGGCCCCGCCGACGCGCCATCGCCGGGCTCCACTCCTGATAGGAGGGCGGCTCGCCCCGCCCTGCCGCCCAGCGATGGATCGCATCGACGATCGCCTCGCGCGTCCAGGTCGCCACGCGCGGCTCGGCGAAGTGCGTGTACGGCCGCCTCGCCGGCACGCGGCTCAGCGCCCTAAGCGCCGCTCCCCAAGTTCCAAACGCCCCCCTCGCGGCGCTCGCGTGCGGATAGCGCCCGGCCTGCCAGCGCGCCCGTGATGTCGGCGAGGCGACGCTCGGCGTCCAATCGCGCCAGGTCGGCCAGCGACCGGACTCCGCCCGCCAGGCTCGCATCGCCGCCGTCACGCGCTCCCTGGTCCACTCGCGCCTGCGAGCCACGCCTTCGAGCATAACTACTGCAACGTAGCCATCACGGAAGCGTCGGCTCCTGGGCTGGGCGACACCTCTGCCGCCCAGCCCACAACGCTCTCGTCTCTCTGACCCCTGACGCCTGGAGCTCGGCCCGGAGCGGGACCCGCGCGCACCATGAATCCATCTGTGGCCGCCCAGACGCCGCCGCGCTCGCGGTTCGCGCGGCGCGGCCCAACGCCAGGATCATTGCCCATCTCCGCCGCCCCTCTTCTCGCCAAACAGTCCCGCCTGCCCCGTGCCGAGCGAGGGGTGTCGCCGCACCGCGCTCGCCGACAGCAGCTCCTCCTCCGCGCTCCACAGCTCGTCCCCGTCGGCGAAGCGCACCAGGTAGCGACCGTCGCTCGCCCGGATCACCTCGCAGGTCTCGCCCTCGCAGGGGTCGGCCAGCTCGCCGCGCTCGGCGAACAGCACCCGCTCGCCTCGCTGAAGGCCGCCCACTACACGACCCGGCCGGCGGCCCCGCGCCTTCCCCGGCCGCCGACCGGCGGCCTCGCCCCGCGCTCCTGGGCGCGCAGCGCACCGCGCCCCGCCAACACCACGGCGCCCTCGAGGCCGATCTCGTGGCGCCCGGCCATCAGGCGCTCTCCCCCTCGCCGCCCTCGCGCTCCCCGGCGGGCCCAACCGCGACCTCCGCCTCGTGCTCGAAGAGGTCCCAGGGCCTGGTCGCCTCCTCGCCGGGCTTGCGCGCGGCATCCTTCGCCGCCCGTTCGCGCTCGGCGCGCTCGATTTGGCGCGCCGAGCGCCGATCACGCAGCGGCCCCGCCTCCTCGAGGCCGAGCTCTGAGCGCAGCGCGGCATGGCGGCGCGGCGGCAGCACCCTGCCCGCGAGCTCGCCGAGCGCCCGTGCCATCCGCCCGACCACGGTCCCCTCGCCGCCGTAGGGGAGCATGACCCGCCGGCGCGCCGAGGGCGCCACGGCGCGCTGATCACAGGCGGTCGCCGCGACGACGTGCGCGGCCAGGCGCCCGATCAGCTCACAGCCGGTCTCTGCTTGAGCCAGGTGCTCCTCGAGGCGTGCGCGAGCCTCGTCTGCCTCCAGCGGCGCCTCCACCGTATGGATCCCGCCCGAGCGCATCTCCCTGACCTCGCGCCGCCACCACGAGCGGCGCGTCAGGCGCGCGCCCTGAGTCAGCGCCGGCCCGTAGGCGTCGATCACCAGTCCCGCGACCAGCTCGGCGACCGGCCGCGGCAGCTCGCGCAGGTGGTCGAGCTCGAGCGCCAGCTTGTTGCCGAGCAGCTCGTTGTCGGCCTTGGCCTCGGCGGCCTCCTCGCCTCGCCGCCGCCGCTCTGCGTCGGCGTCCTCGCCGTCGGCGACGGCCTTGCGCGAGTCGCCCTCCTCGGCGCCGACCACTCGCGCGCGCTCGAGCGCGGAGGCCAGCCACACGGCCGCAAAGCGGGGGCAGACCAGGAAGTCGACCGTGGCGGGGCCCCGGCGATAGGAGAGCAGCGCCCCGGCGCCCTGAGCCGCGACCACGTCTTCGACCGTGACCTCGATCAGCTTCGCGGCCGGCGCCGAGCGCGCCGAGTTGACCCGCTCGAGCGCTGCCTCGTCCACGGTGCTCAGATCGGCGCGGCCGACGATCCGCCGCGCGGCCTCACCGACGCTCAGCCTCGTCCCCTCGCTGAACGGTAGACACAGGGCCGCGGCCTCTTCCTCCTCCGCCGCCAGGCTGGCGACGACCGCCGCCGGGTCTGCCTCAAACGCCCGCCGCTCCAGCGCGCCCGAGGCAAGGCGCTTCGAGAGCTCGGTCGCGAGCGCGGGCGCGCTGCGGGCGACCCGCACGAGCTTCATCG
Source organism: Solirubrobacterales bacterium (assembly GCA_009379895.1). Classification (GTDB taxonomy): domain Bacteria; phylum Actinomycetota; class Thermoleophilia; order Solirubrobacterales; family 70-9; genus WHSW01. Next base: position 13,348 of record WHSW01000070.1, on the reverse strand, counting down.
CCGAGTCGACGCCGACCTCGCCGGTGTGCACCCTCGCCCGCACCGCCCGCGGCAGCTCCAACAATGGCAGCCGGCGCTCGCGCGCGGTCTGCGCCGAGATCCCGACCACCTCGGCCGCCTCTTCGAGCGCCAGCCCGAGCTCGTCCATGAGCGCCGCGAGCTCGGCCGCCTCCTCGCTCGCGTTCAGGCCGATCCGAGCGCCGTTCTCGGCCCCCGCGCGAGCGCGGCGCAGCCGGGCGTCGTCGTCTGACATGACCACGGACGGCACCTCCTCCCAGCCCAGCTCGCGAAGCGCCTCCAGGCGGCGCCCGCCGGCGACCAGCACGTAGCCCTCGCCCTCGCGCGAGACCACCAGCGGCTGCTCGAGCCCGACCCTCGCGATCGAGGTCGCCAGCCGGCGGATCCCGGCGAGGTCGGCCAGCCGCCGCGGGTTGTGGCGAACCTCGATCTCGGCCGGGCGCAGGTGAAGCAACTCCATCCGCGGCTCGGCCTTGCTCCTGAACAGGCGCGCCTCCGCGCCTGGCCCGTTGTCAAAACGCATGCATACCTCCTCGGGCAGGCACCGGCCCGCCCATTCGGCTTGCCTTCTCTGCATGGGTCGCGGCGGGCGACCGCGCGCCCCCCCACCCCGCCCCGCGCCCCCGGCAGCGCCGGGCCACGGCCTTCGGGGCCCAGCGAGCGGCGCGGATCAGGCGGCAACCGCGCCCAGATCTCCTCGCCAACGATCTCGGTGGCGACCTCACGGTCGGTGAACCGCGACCGACGGCCGCGCAGCGGCCAGGCGAGCCGGGCCCGGACGGCACGGTCGCTCCTCGGCGCGACGCTAGTCGCGTCTTGGCCCTGAGAGCACCTCGCCGCCGCCCGCCCGTTCGCAAACCACGATCTCTGTCCCCCCTCAAGCTCGATCGAGAGCGTCACGTACTCGCCCTCGCCGATCTCGATCGCATAGCTCCCGCGATGTCGGGCCAGCTCCCAATCCGCGAGGACATCGAGCTCGTCGCGCTCGATGTCCCTCACCGATGAAATCGAGCATCACCTTGAACGGCTCGTCCTGCGCACCCTCGCTCAGCCGAGCGACGTCGGCGATGAAGCAGCGGGTCCCCCACCTAGCCGCCGGCGCCGAAGCGGCGGTGAAACTCCGCGCGCTCGCGCCCGCCCTGGCGCAGCTCCTCTCGCGTCACCTCACGACCCGCAATCCTCGAGGCCAGCTCGGCTGCGCTCCTCACGCGCGGCCGCTCATGGGCCTCGATCTCGCGCCGAAGCTTCCCGACCGCTCGTCCACCGAGTCGAGCTTCGCTGCCAGGGCCGCCTGGGCACCCGTCATCTGTGCCTCCTTCATCCTTTGATCGTCCCATCTCCCGTTGTCGGGGTGAGCCAGGCCGGCTTTGACGGAGACCCTGAAACCAGGATTCTGTCCTGGAGGAAGGCAAGTCTCCGCCGATGCCAAGACCACGCAAGTACCCCGAGGAGCTGCTCGACCGCGGCGTCCGGCTCGTCTTTGAGTCAGAGCGCCCGATCGCCCAGGTCGCCCGTGACCTGGGAATCCACCCCGAGGCGCTGCGCAAGCGCGTGCGCCGGGCCGAGGCCGACGCAGGCAAGCGCCCCGACCTGTTGAGCACCAAGGAGCGCGAGGAGATCCGCAAGCTGCGCAAACAGAACTACGAGCTGCGCCGCGCCAACGAGATCCTCAAGTCGGCGAGCGTTTTTTTCGCCAAGGAGCTCGACCCGGACCGACCGAAGTGAGCGCCTTCATCGACGAGCGTCGAGGCGACTTCGGGGTCGAGCCCATCTGCCGGACCCTGGGCGTGTCGGCGTCCGCCTACTACGAGCGGCGCTCGGGCCGGCGCTCGGCGCGCGCTGTCTCCGACGAGCGCCTGCTGGCCAAGGTTCGCAAGGCCCACGCCGACAACTACGAGGCCTACGGCTACCGGCGCACCTGGAAGGCCCTGCTTCGCGCCGGCGAGCGGGTGCCCCGCTGTCGGGTGCAGCGGCTGATGGCAGCCGCCGGGATTCAGGGTGCGAAGCGACGGGGCAAGCCCTGGCGCACGACCAGGCCCGACCCGCGGGCCGCTCGGCGCCCCGATCTCGTCGAGCGCGACTTCACGGCCACCCGGCCCAATCGGCTCTGGATCGCCGATCTCACCTACCTGCGCAGCTGGGAGGGCGTCTCGTTTCTGGCCTTCGTGATCGACGTCTTCTCCCGCATGGTCATCGGCTGGCAGCTCGCCTCCCACATGCGTACCGACCTCGTGCTCGATGCCCTGGCGATGGCGCTCGGCACCCGCGGGCCCGGCGCCGACGTCGCCCTGGTGCATCACTCCGACCGCGGCAGCCAAGGCGAATTCAAGTGGTCGTCGCAACGCTCGATCGAGAGGAGTTGCGATGGGCATGAAGAGAAGGCGGCGGTCGGACCGGGCTGCTCGGCCGGCGATGCGGTCACCGGGACGTCCGCCGGCGGGGCGGAAGCAGCACCGCCAGCGATTCTGGGCGGCGATCGCTCACGGCCTGTCCAGCGAGGACTCGGGGGTCGAGGCGGGCGTGTCGGCGGCGGTCGGCGTCCGGTGGTTTCGCGAGGGTGGCGGGATGCCGTCCGTCACTCCCGCCGCGGCGTCGGGGCGGTACCTGTCGTTCGCTGAGCGGGAGGAGATCGCGATCCTGCGCGCCCGGGGACTAGGGGTGCGGGCGATCGCGCGTCAGCTCGGTCGCTCACCATCGACGATCTCGAGGGAGTTCCGTCGCAACGCCGCGACCCGCGGCGGCGGGCTCGAGTATCGGGCCAGCACCGCGCAGTGGCATGCCGACCGCCGCAGCCGGCGTCCGAAGCCCGCCAAGCTCGCGGTGAACCCCGAGTTGCGCCGGTATGTGCAGGACCGCCTATCCGGTGCGGTGGAGCGGCCCGACGGGGTCGCTGTCGACGGCCCAGCGATCGAGTGGATCGGCCGGCGTCACGGCCGGCGCAAGGACCGACGGTGGGCGCGGTCGTGGAGCCCTGAGCAGATCTCAAACCGGCTCCGCCTCGACTTCCCCGATGATGAGTCGATGCGCGTCTCCCACGAGGCGATCTACCAGTCGCTCTATATCCAGGGGCGCGGCGCGCTCAGGCGCGAGCTCACCGCCTGCCTGCGCACCGGACGCGCGCTGCGCGTCCCGAGGGCCCGAACGCGCCACGGCAAGAGCTTCGTGACCGACGAGATCCTGATCAGCGAGCGGCCCGCCGAAGCTGCCGACCGGGCCGTTCCGGGCCACTGGGAAGGCGACCTGATCCTCGGCCTGGGCAGATCTGCGATCGGCACGCTCGTCGAGCGCTCAAGCCGCTTAACGATGCTGCTTCACTTGCCGCCGACAGACGGCCGCGAGGGCCCCAGGATCAAGAACGGTCCCGCGCTCGCCGGTCACGGAGCCGAGGCGGTCCGCGACGCGATCGCCGCCGCGATCACCACGCTCCCCGAGCAGCTGCGCAGGTCGCTGACCTGGGACCAGGGCGCCGAGATGGCCCAGCACGCACAGCTTCGGATCGACACAGGCCTCAAGGTCTACTTCTGCGATCCGCAAAGCCCGTGGCAGCGCGCCACCAACGAGAACACCAACGGGCTGCTGCGCCAGTACTTCCCGAAGGGAACCGACCTGGCCAGACACAGCGCGGATGACCTCGCCGCCGTCGCCGCCGCCCTGAACACCCGTCCCCGGAAGACCCTCGGCTGGAGAACCCCCGCCGAGGTGCTGGACGAGCACGTGGCGGCGGCGGCCTGAGGCGGCCTCACTTCCCCCGACCTGCGGTCGACGATCCGCCTGCATCGAGGGGGGCGAGACAGCCGCGCGCCGGGATCGGGCTCGCCGACCGGTCCCGGCGGCGCCGATCCGACTGTCCTCGCTCCGGCCCGCCCTCCGGGCGAGCCTCCGCGACGACAGTCGCTTCCGTAGTGTCGGTTTACGAACAACTGTTGCGAGGACCGGTTGAGTCCGGGCAATACACGAGCTTCGACTACACCCAGGAGCTCACCGATCACGGCGTCTTGGCCTCGGTCGGCTCGGTCGGCGACGCCTACGACAACGCGATGGCGGAGTCGTTCGTCGACAGCTTCAAGACCGAGCTCGTTGCCGATCGGGTCTGGCAGACGCGATCGCAGCTCGAACTCGCGGTCGTCGAGTACATCGCCTGGTTCAACAACGATCGCCTACACGAGTCCTTGGGCGACATCCCGCCCGCTGAGTTCGAGCAACTCTACGCTGCTCAACAGGATCGATTGATCTCCCTCCCGATGAAAGAAGGAACCACCTAACCCCGGTCTCCGTGGAACCTGGTCCGGCTCACTCCGCGTGATCGGATCGGCCAGGGTCATTGGCGTTACCCCGACCTCACACAGAAGATCGGACAGACCCTGCCGCCACATGGACGTGCATATGGATCACCCATCCACCCCCTTCCGGCTTGTAAGGGAGCGCGAGCGTCCCGAGCAGCAGCCGACCACCGTCTCTCCCACAATTTGAAATTGATGGAAAATCCGGTGGTCGGCTGCTGCTCGGGAAGAGGAGTGAGTGGTTGACGGAGGGGGCGGAGGGAGAGATGAGGTGGATGGATCGGAGGTAGGGAGGATGATGAGTTCCTGGTATCGGTAGTCAGCTTGGCGGGCTTCAGGCTGGCTGGGCGAAGTCGGGGGGCGTGGAGCGAGTGGCTTGCGGGGCTGGGTGGGATCACGCTGGCTGCCGCGTCGGCGAGGCGGCCATGAAGTCCGGGGCGGCCATGGGCGGTGACCGGAAAAGTCGCACCGGACTAAATCGCGCCTGGCGCCACTACTCCTATAGATGGCGAAGAGTCTCGAGCAGCTCGTGATCGCGACACGCCCTGGCGAGCCCAAGGCGCTTGACCTCGATTCGCTCACAGATCGCGGCATGGAGCTGGCTCTGATTGCACTCGCGGCGATGGTCGCCGCCGCGCTGATCGCCTCGCTCGTCCAGCTATTCAATCTGGCCTGGAGCGCGCCGCTGCTCGGGCTACCTGCGGCCCTCGTGGTCCTCGCGCTCTCACCCGTGATCTCGATCGCGGCCGCGGGCGCCTTCGTCCTGGCCGCGCTGATCGCCGGGCGTTGGCAGCGCGCCGAGGCGCAGCGCGGAGGCGTCGAGGCCGAGCGGGGTCGCGCGCGCCGCGGACTTCGCGCCCTCACCTTCGGCGCCCGCGAGCGGCGCCGGTGGCGCACGGCGTGGGTCAGAGACGGGCGCCTCGCCCTCGGCGAGACCCGGGGCGGCCAGGTGACAACGGTTCCCTTCGGCTGGCGAGACGGAGTGCGCGCGTTCATCCCCGGCGCTCCCGGCTCGGGCAAGACCGTCGACCTCGCCCTTCACGCGCGCGCCTACATCGCCCACGGCCAGGGCGTGGTCGCGATCGACCCCAAGGGCGATGAGGCGCTTCGCGCAGAGCTCGAGTCGGCCGCGGGGCAGGGTGGCCGACGCTTCGTCGAGTGGACCCCCACCGGTCTCACCACCTACAACCCACTCGCCCGCGGCAACCCGTCGGAGATCACCGACAAGGCGCTGGCGGGCGAGGACTGGTCAGAGCCCCACTATCTGCGCCAGGCCCAGCGCTACATCAACGCAGAGCTACAGGCGATGCGCGCCGCCGGCGAGTGGCCGGCGTCGCTTCGAAGCCTCGTCCACTACCTCGACCCCGAGCGCCTCGACGCGCTTTGCGATCGCCTCGACGGCGAGCTCGGCGAGCGCACGGCGGCCTACGTCGATTCGCTCTCTCAGCGCCAGCGCGCCGACCTGGGCGGCGTTCGCGACCGCCTCGCCGTGCTCGCCGAGTCAGAGCTCGGCGTTCAGCTCAACCCGCGCGGCGAAGACCACCAGCTCGACCTGCTCGCGGCGCTCAGCGCTGGCGACGTCGTCTACTTCTGCCTTGACTCAGACCGCTACGCGCTCGCCTCGCAGATGCTCGGCGCGGCGATCATCTCCGACCTGGTCTCGCTCACCGGCGAACTGCAGGGCCGCCCCGTGAGGGCCCTTGTGCTGATCGACGAGTTCGCCGCGGTCGCCGCCGAGGAGGTCTCGCGCCTGCTCTCGCGCTCGCGCTCTGCCGGGCTCAGCGTCGTGCTCGCGACCCAGGCGTTCGCCGACCTCTCGATCGCGAGGGCCGGCGACGGCACGGACAGCCTTCGACGCCAGGTTCTCTCCCACATCGACTACGTGGTCGCCCACCGCCAGTCAGAGCCCGAGGCCGCGGAGTTGCTCGGCCAGATGGCGGGGACCAAGCCCGCCTGGGCGGTCGCGATCAGCGCCAACCCAAAGCCCTTCTGGGAGCGAAGCGCATTCGACTTCGGTCGCGAGGGACAGACGCGGCGGCGAACGCGCGAGTTCGTGCGCCACCCCGACGAGTTCAAGCGCCTTCGCCGTGGCGAGGCGATCGTGATCGAGCCCGCCGGCCGCGAGGCGGCCGATCTGGTGCGGATCTGGCCCTTAGCGCAGCGGCTGAGCGGATCGAGCGCGAACGCGACGGCGGCGCTCGCGACGCGCGGGCAGGACCTCTGATGAGCGTGACCGTGGATCCCGACCGCCCGCGTGACGAGGACGAAGACGTCCGCGAGGACGATGCTTCGCCATCTGACGAGAACGCCGCGTGCGACCCGTTCGCCGACCTGCATCTCGATCAGGCGGCGATGGACGCAGTCCGCAAGGCGGTCCACGATCGGGTCTCGCGTGCGTTTCGTGGCTCGGTCAACGAGCACGACATCGAGGACGCGACCTCCGCGGCGTTGGAGGCGCTGCTTAACGAACACCGCCGGGCGCCGGTAGGAGACATGCGGGCGTTCACGGCAACGGTCGGCTTTCGGGCCGCCAGGGAGATCAACCGCCGCCCCCGCGCGGTGCCGTTTGATCCCCTGGATTCGCCGGCGCTCGAGCAGGAGGACCCGACCGCCTCGCCGGTCGAGCATATCGACGCGCGCGCCCGCGTTGCGAGGATCGCCGAGGCGCTCGAGCAGCTTGACGACGACAAGCTAGCGGCGTTTCACCTGCGGATCGTCGAGGACCTCTCCCACGAGGAGGCCTGCGAACGACTAGGGCTCGGTCGCAGCGCCTACTTCGAGCGCGTCAAGGTGGCGAAGGCACGGGTCGAGGGCGCGGTCGAGCTCAGCTCTCATGTGTTCGAGCGGCGCCAACGCCAACTGCTCTCAGACTACGTCGCGGGGATCGCCGACGAGCGGGCGCGCGCACGCGCCGAGCGGCTGATCGCAGCGGATCCGCAGGCCGCCGTGCTGGCACGCGAGCTGCGCCGAAGCCACGAGGATGCCGTCCTCGTGCTCCCGACGCTTGCGCTCGTCGAGATCGGGCAGCAAGACGCGGCGGGACGCCTTGGCGATCTTTTGGATCGGGCGCGCGAGGTCGCATCCGGATGGCTCGGACGCGGCCCGGACCCCAGCGAGCTGGCGAGCTCGCCCGCGCTTGCCGCGGGCGGCGCGCGTGGCGCCGGCGCGGCAGGCGCCGGACTTCTCGCCAAGGCGCTTGGGGGAATCGGCGCCGGCAAGGTCGCGCTCGGGTGCCTGGGCGGCGGCGCGGCGGCGACGATCGCTTGCGTCGCGACCGGCGTGCTCCCCCTGCCGAGCCAGGGCGGTGAGCGCGAGGCCGCACCGCACCGATCGCCAGAGAAGCGCGTCGGCCCGCCCGAGCGTCCCGCGCGCCAGGCGCGGATCGTCGAGGCGGTCGAACGTCGGCCGGCCGCCCCCACGCCGACCAAGCCCAGCCCGCCACCCGAAGCCCCCCCAACGTCCGACGCGAGGGATGAGAGCGCGGAGCCCGCCGCTGCACCGCAGCCCGCCTCAGCCCTCGAGCCGGACGTGGCGCCCGAGGTGCAGGAATTCGGCGTGGCGGCGGCCGGGACCCCGGTGGGCGGGGCGCCGCCCGACACTAACGACGCCGATGGCGCCAGCGCCTCCTCGGTGAGACAGGAGTTCGGCCCGTGAGGCCCCGACTAAAGGAGAATCGATGACCACCATTCGCAGCGCATCCAAAAGCCCCACGCAGCTGGGTCTCGCCGCTGCGCTGGGCACGATCCTCGCTTGCGTGGCGATCCCTGCCGCGGCCAGCGCCGGCTCCTACACCGTCTACAAGTGCTACGGCGACATCAGCCGCGATGCCGGCGATCCGGAGCTCGTGGGCTGGGCCAACGGCCGGTACACGGTGGTCAATCAGTGCGGCCCTGGAGATGCGTTCCATCGCCTTTCCGTTCAAAACAATGGTGACGGCGCCGAGATCGCCGGGCATCAGGGCTCGTTCACGATTGCCGCACCGGCGGGAACCCTGATCAGCGCGGTCTACTTCCAGAGTAACTTGCAAAACGCGAACGGGCACTTCGCGCAGGTGCTTGCCGCCAGGCCGGGTAGCGAGCACGTCCTGCGCCAGGGGACGACCGGTGGGGACCTCGGTTACGCGACGACGTACGTGGGCGGACTCGCCCATACACACCTGCAGATCCGCGTCAAGTGCTTTTCCGCGAACTGCGCCGCGGCCGGAGCCAACGCGCACGCCTACGTCCGCAACATCGCCCTCGAGCTGCGCGACGACAGCCGTCCGGGTATCGGCGGGCCTGGCATTCGCCGCAACGGGTGGCAACGCGGCGATCAGAGCCTGAGCGCGCTCGCCGCCGACGACGGTGCCGGCGTCGCCGCATTCGAGGCTGTTGTGAACGGAACGCGGATCGCCCAGGCCGGCGTCGGCTGCAACGGCGAGATTCCTCCGGCCACCCGGAACCTGAAACCATGTGCGGGCCAACCGGGCCTGAGCCTTCGGCTTGACACCACGCGCGCGCCATTTCGCAACGGCAGGAACATCATCGACCTGCGGGCCGCCGACTTCGCGCGCAACGTGACCTCGCGCAAGTTCAGCGTGCCGATCGACAACGCAAGGCCGGTGGCGGACTTCGACAACGCCCAGAACCCCGAGGATCCGGAGCTGATCCGCGCGAAGGTCTCCGACCGTCACTCGGGGGTCGCCGGCGCGGCGATGTCGTTTCGAGCCATCGGTACGAACAAATGGCAACCTCTCGATACCAAGCTCGTCGACGGCTACGCCGAGGCGCGGGTTGACTCGCTGAGCCAGCCCGCGGCTGAGTATGAGTTCCGCGTGATCGTCTTCGACGTCGCCGGCAACGCCGGCGGCACCGGCAGGCGGGCCAATGGCGAGCCGATGAGGCTGATGTTCCCGCTCCGAGGCGCCGTGAAGCTTGGCGCGCACCTGAACCGCGGTGGCTCGAAGGCCCAGGTCGTACGCTACGGCACGAAGGCGAAGGTCAAGGGCACGCTGCTCGACGCCTACGGGTCACCGATCGTCGGCGCCAACGTGACCGTGGTCGAGCACTTCGGCCGCGGCGCTCTCGTCCGCGAGCGACAGACCAACGCGATTACCGACGAGAAGGGCAAGTATCGCGTCAGGATCCCCAAGGGCCCGTCGCGCGACGCCGAGGCTTTCTTCGGCGGCACGCCGAAGTTCGCGCCCGCCCAGCGCGCCGCCGGGACGTTCTCAGTGCGAAGCGGAGCGACCTTCAAGACCTCGCGCAAGCGAGTCCCGGAGGGCAAGGCGGTGCGCTTTCACGGGAGGATCCGCCACGGCGGCGCACGGATCCCCAACGGCGGCAAGCTGGTCGAGCTGCAGGTCCGCGTCAAGTCCGGGCGCTGGGACACGATCGGCGAGGCCTTTCGCACCAACGAGAACGGGCGCTACAAGCGGCGCTATCGCTTCGGGCGACACTACGCGCGCGACACGCGCTTTCGTTTTCGGCTCAAGGTAAAGCGCGAGTCCAAGTGGCCCTACAAGCGAACCAACACACCTCAGCGCAAGGTGGTCGTCAAGGCCGGCTGATCGGCGCAACGTCGCGCCCTCGGCCGAGCGCCGAGCGCTGGGATCGTCGCCGAGGCGGCTTTCATCTGAGACACCCACAACCCAAGGAGAGACGATGCGCATACGTAGACCGAGCCACACCACCGTCGTCGCCTATCTGGCGCTGTTCGCGGCCCTCGGCGGGACCGCGATCGCCGCCCGCGACGACACCGGCGCGAAGGAGCTTAAGAAGCCGGTGATTCGCGAGCGGACGACCACGAGCGACGTCGGCAACTTTCAGGACACCCAGGTGGTGGTCGGATGCAAGCGCCGCGAGCAGTTGCTGTCGGGGACGGCGGGCTGGAAGTTCAGCTCTGGCTCAGAGGGCAGCGCCGCGCTGCTTCGCTCCGTCGAGCTCGATCGGGACTCCGTTACCGCCAAGGGAGCCGCCTACAACCAACGCAACACCCTGACGGTGCAAGCCGTCTGTCTGCCCAGGTAGAGCCAGCACAAGGGTGCGGCTCGCCGGTCGCCCTGTGTTGGAAAGCAGCTCTCCGCACGCAAACCGCCTGCGACGCGCCGCGATGCAGCTATGCTGCGTTGCATGAGCAACCGCGTCTACGTCACGGTGCAAAAGCGGGGGGTGATCAGCCTGCCCCCCGACGTTCGCAGACGCCACCACCTCGATGAGCCCGGAGCGCAGGTCGAGATCGCCGAGCGCACCGACGGCGTGATCGAGCTGCGCCCCCAGGTCGCGATACCCGCAGATCAGCGCTGGTTTTGGAACGAGCGCTGGCAGGCGATGGAGCGCGAGGCCGATGCCGACGTCGAGGCAGGGCGGGTGGCTCGGTTCGACTCGGCCGAGGATCTGATCGCCGAGCTCGACGACGGCGAGTGAAGTACGAGCGCACCGAGAGCTTTAAGCGCGACTACCGAAGGCTCTCGGCGAGCGAGCGCGACGAGTTCAGGCGCATGGTCTTGGAGGAGTTCGCGCCGGCGCTCGAGCGTCGGGCCGAGGACCCGGGCCGGGCCTGGCCGAGCCGCCTGCGAGTCAAGGGCGTGCGGGGCGCCCCCGGGGTCTGGGAGATGACCTGGAGCTTTGCCGACCCCGACGGGCGGGCGACCTGGGAGTGGATCAAGATCGACTCCGAGACGGCGATCCGCTGGCGGCGGATTGGCACTCACGCGATCTTCGCCGAGCCGTAGGACGGTCGGGCTCGCCGGCCTCCGGACCGGCGGACAAGCTGAGCGGGGTCGGGACGCCTTCGGCGCCCCCGAACGCACTGCGCCTTCTGGCGAACGAATCGGCAAAGTCGCGCCGGACTGATTTCGACCTCGCGCCACTAACCCTTAGATGGCGAAAGGCCCTGACAGCCGCAGAGGCGAGACCTCGTGAGGCGCCGCGCGCGAGAGACATTCGTCCTCGGCGCCGAGCGGCTGGCAGACGAAGCCGAGCTCGACCTACGTAACGAGGCCGAAACTGATCACGAGCCGAACTCAGAGCCAGATCACACGGCCCCGGCCGAGCCCGCCATCCTCCTCCCCGAAGAAGCGGCGGGGCCTCCCGTGGGCGCCGGGGTCGGGCGAGAGAAGGCCTCGGGCCCTCCTCGCGTGCCCTGGCGCCCGCGCCCGCCGCTGGCCGGGCTCGTCCTCGCCGGGGCAGCCGTCTCGGCTGCCCTGTTGATCCTTCGCGACGGCGACGGTGAGCATCGTGGTTCGCAGCTGACCGACGCTCGGGCGCCGGTCGCGTCATCTCCAGAGCGCGCAGAGGAAGCGAGGCCACGCGGCCGGGCCAGCGATCGGGATGCGACCGAGCACGCGGAGTCCCCGGGCCGCCCATCGGCTCGAGCTGACGACGCGGCGTCGTCGGAGAACCCGCGTAGGCCCAGTCAGTCCACCCCACCGGCAGTGGCAGGCGAAGAACCGGAGTACGCGGAACCGACCGAGCCCCAGCCCGCCTCTCCCGTCACGGAAGCTCCGGCGCCAGCGGTCACAGCGCCCCCAGCGTCAGCGGCCGCCGCTCCCGCGGCGCCCAGCTCACAGCCAACGCCGGTGCAAAGCGCCGCTTCGGTGCGCCAGGAGTTCGGTCCGTGACCTCGGGCGTGGGGCGATTCGGCGAGCGGGTTCAGCTGGTCCGCCGCTCAGCGCGCTGGGAGCGGGTTCGCTCTCGTGGGCCGCACTATCTCTTCTTGGCGGCGACCGTGGTCGTGTCGCTGGTCGGCGCGCGCGAGCTGATCTCGCCGGATGGGTCAGCCGCTCCGTCGTCGCGGCTGGGCGGCGTCGACCACGCCAGTGAGGACTTTGCCCAACGCTTCGCCCGTGCCTACCTGAGCCATGACGCGGCAAGGCCAGCGGCGCGCGAGCGCGCGCTGCGCGGCCTCGTGCCCGACGACCTGTCGCTCGACGCCGGCCTGATCCCACGCGGCTCTCAGCAGGTGCTCTGGACCGAGGTCGCCCAGAATCAGGAGGCGATCGCCGGGGGGCGCGTGATCGTGATCGCGACCGGCGTCTCGACCCAGCCCGAGCCGTTCTACCTCGGGGTCCCGGTCTACCGCGCCGCGGACGGAGCGGTCGGGCTCGCCGACTACCCGTCGCTGGTCGGCCCGCCGGCCATCTCGCGCGCCGAGTTCGCCGAGCCCGACGAGGTCGAGGAGGCTCCGATCGTCGCCGTCGCCCGTCGCGTGGTCGCCAACTACCTCGCGCTCGAGAGACAGAACCTGGCCGCCGACCTCGCGCCCGAGGCGGAGGTCTCCCTGCCGACCCGCGAGCTCGGCCTGCGCTCGGTCGAGGACGTGGTCTGGGCCGACGGCGTCGGCTCCTCGGCGGTCCTCGTCACCGTCGTCGCCCGCGACGCCGAGCGCCTCACCTGGACCCTCACCTACGAGCTCGGGATCACCCAGCGAGCGGGGCGCCCCTACGTGACCTTCGTCGAGACAGTGCCCACCGCTTCCTAGGAGGTAGTCCCTTGTCACGCATTCGCCTGCTCGTCCTGGCCACCGTCGCCGCCCTGCTGTTCGCCCATCCGACGGCCGCTCTCCCACAGAAGCCCGGCGGTGGGCAGTCGGTCCGCCAGGTCGGCGACAACGTCGCAGACCTGATCTCCAACAACCTCGGCCCGCTGCTTATCGTGCTGATCGGGACGGTCGGGATCGCCGCCTTCATGGCCCGCTCGATCGGCCAGGTGGTGATGATCGTGGCCGGTGGCCTGTTCGCGGGGGTGTTCATCATCGAGCCCTCGGCGGCCGAGTCGCTGTTTAAGGACATCTATGACGCGATCTTCTGAGGTCGGGCCGTGGAGCAGCGAAGGAGCGTCGCCGTGCGCTCCTACCGCGAGGTCGTCGACGTCGTCGAGCGGCGCATCTTTCGCATCGACCGGTGGCGGATCCCCCACCCGGGCGGCCTCTCGGCGGCGGCGCTGGGCTACTTCGTGGCGCTGGTCGTCTGCGTGCTGGTCGCCTCCCGGCTGCCGGTGCTCGGGCAGCTGCTCGGCGCCCTTCAGCCCGCGCTTCGCTACCTCGGGCTCCCGATCCTCGGCGCTTGGGCG
>WHSW01000006.1 GCA_009379895.1 Solirubrobacterales bacterium | reverse complement strand
CGTAGCTCGCGGTGACGCCATACGGGAGCTTCGCCGTCGCCCGCAGGACGCGGCCGTAGAAGCCCGGATGGACCAGCCGCCAGTCGAGCTCGAGCTCGAACGCGCGCCGGCGGCCGTCGAAGTACTCGTCGAGCTCCCGCCGCGCGCCATCGAGGCGGGCGGGCAGCTCGAGCACCCGGGGCGAGACGCCCGCCGCGAGCTGGGCGAGGAACTCGTCCTCGCCGACGTTCGGCAGGGCCACCGCGACGAGCCCGCGCTCGGTCGCGGCGAGGCGACCGCTGCCCAGCGGCGAGTCGAAGCGCGCGTAGGCGACGTCGACGAGCCCCTCTCGCCCGGCGCGCTCGGCGAACCGGGCCGCCGCGGCCTCGGCCCCGGCGGCGACCCCGCCACTCAACGCCCCCCGGATCCGCCTCGTGTCGGCTCGACTCATCCCAGCGCCTCCTCTCGATCGACGTTCGCGCGCAGCGCCCGCAGGCCGTCGGCGACCCGGCGCCGCGCCGCCGGCTCGCTGCAGTCGAGCGCGGCGGCGATCTCGCGATAGGGCAGGTCGGCGGCGTAGCGAAGGGCCACCGCGGCCCGCTGTCCGGGCGCCAGCTCACCGACCGCGGCCCAAATCGCCGTCGCCCCCGGGTCCGCGCCGTGGTCGCCGGCCACGATCTCGGGCAGCTCGGCTCGGGGCTCGGGCCGTCGCGCCCGCGCCCGATGGTGGTCGATCGCCTTGCGGCGCGCGATCGTCATCACCCAGGCGCGAGGGTGGCGGCCGTCCATGCGCCGGTAGGCGCGCAGGGCCGCGATGAAGGTCTCCTGGAAGCAGTCGTCGGCGTCGTGCGGGCCGACCATCGCGCGCAAGAAACCGAGCACCGGCTCGCGATGCTCGTCCAGGAAGCGCTGGAACGGCATTTCACCCGGGGGGCGATGCCCCCCGGGGACCCCCCGTTTGAGGGGGCGCTGTCCCTTGGCGGGGGCGGTTGCTGTGGTCGCGGCGCTCAAGGTCTCGGTGATGAAACGCGATCGTGAGGGTAAACGTGAGCGATGGGATGCCCGGTCCGTTCGGGATCGGGGCGTGCACAGACGGCGAAACGAGCAGCGGGAGGTCGGGCGAATGGACAGGAAGTGGATCTTGGGGCTGGTCGCGGTCGTGGCGGCGGGGTGCGCCGGGTTCGCGGCGTCGAGCGTTCTCGGAGGCGAGTCGTCGGCGCCCGACCGCCCCGACTACGCGACCGTGGAGATCAGGGCCGTCACACACGGGCCGGCGGCGGGGCGCCCGCGTGCCGGCGCGGCGGCCCGAGCCGGCGCCCGCTCCCGCGCCTCGAAACCAAAGCCGAAGCCGAAGAAGCCGCGCGTGGTCTACCTGCGGGGCGAGACGACCACCGTCGACATCACCCAAACCGGTCCCAACATCGACATCCGCCTGCGCAAGTGCCCCGACAAGTCGCGGGTGATCGACGGCGGCGTCTTCCCCGGCGACACCAACGTCTTCCAGCAGGGCTCCTACGTGCCGAACCGCAAGGAGTACCACGTGCTGCTCGGCTTCCGCGATCCGGCCCTGGCGCAGAGCTTCACCCTGAGCTCGCACCTGGTCTGCCTCAAGGGCGTCAAGTAGGCCGGACGCGAAGCTCGGCCTCGATCCCCTGCAGCCGCTCGCGCTCGCCGGTCGGCATCGTCAGGTAGACGGCGCCGTCGCGCTCGAGCCGCAGGCGCGGCTCCATCACGATCACTCCGGTGGGGCGGTCGGCCTCGTCGTAAGTCCAGATGTCGCCCTCCCGGGTGCGCTCGCGCCGGGCCGCGTCGGCGCCGGTCAGGCGCGCGTAGAGCACGTCGCTGGGGGGGTCGTAGGTGACCTGGGAGAAGGCGTAGCGCCCGCCGCGCATCACGCCCACCTATAGCAGCCGCGCGCCGCCCCGCCGGCCGGCGGCGTCGCGGCCGGGCGGCGAGCCTGCGGCGCCCGACGCCGGGCAATAGGTTTCCGGTCATGAGACTCGGCCTGCCGGACCAGATAACCGTATGCCTGTTCGACCTCGACGGCGTGCTCACGCAGACGGCGAAGGTTCACGCCGCCGCCTGGAAGCAGATGTTCGACTCCTATCTGCAGCAACGCGCGAAGCGCGACGGCGAGGAATTTCGGGCCTTCGAGCAGGACGACTACGACGAGTACGTCGACGGCAAGCCGCGCGCCGACGGGGTGCGCTCGTTCCTCGAGTCGCGGCAGATCAAGCTACCCGAGGGCTCCGAGGAGGATCCGGCGAGCGCCGAGACGATCGCCGGGCTCGGGAACCGCAAGAACGAGCTGGTGCTGAAGCTGATCGCGGAGCAGGGCGTCGAGCCCTATGAAGGGTCTGTCCGCTACGTGCACGCGGTCCGCGACGCCGGCGTGCCGCGCGCGGTGGTCTCCTCGAGCACCAACTGCCGGGCGGTGCTCGCGGCCGCCGGGATCGACGACCTCTTCGACACGATCATCGACGGGGTCGTCGCCGAGCGCGAGCACCTGGCCGGCAAGCCGGCCCCCGACACCTACCAAGCGGGCGCCCGCGCGCTCGGGGTCGAGCCGGCGGCGGCGGTGGTGTTCGAGGACGCGGTCGCCGGGGTCGCGTCCGGGCGCGCGGGCAAGTTCGGCTACGTGGTCGGCGTCGACCGCGTCGACCACGCCGAGGCGCTGCGCGAGCACGGCGCCGACGTCGTCGTCGAGGACCTCGCGGAGCTGCTCGAGCGGTGATCCGCCAGCCGGCGTTCGCGGTCGAGCCCTGGACGGTGCGCGAGGCGACGCTCGACCTCGACCGCATCGCCCAGAGCGAGTCGGTGTTCGCGCTCTCCAACGGCCACATCGGGCTGCGCGGGAACCTCGACGAGGGCGAGCCGTTCGGCCTCCCCGGGACGTATCTGAACGGGTACTACGAGGGGCGCCCGCTGCCCTATGCCGAGGCGGGCTTCGGCTACCCGGAGTCCGGCCAGAGCGTGGTCAACGCGACCAACGGCAAGCTGATCCGGCTGCTGGTCGAGGACGAGCCCTTCGACGTTCGCTACGGCGAGCTGCGCCACCACGAGCGCGTCCTCGACCTGCGCGAGGGCACGCTCTCGCGCGAGGTCGAGTGGGTCTCGCCCGTCGGCCAGGCGGTCAAGGTGCGCAGCGTGCGGCTCGTCTCGCTCGCGCAGCGCGCGATCGCGGCGATCCAGTACGAGGTCGAGCCGATCGGTGGGCGGGCCCGCGTCGTGCTGCAGTCCGAGCTGGTCGCCAACGAGCCGATCCCCCACTCCGAGGGCGATCCGCGCGCGACCGCGGCGCTCGAGGCCCCCCTGGTCAGCGAGCTTGCCGCGGCCCGCGACCTGCGCTCCGTGCTCGTGCACGTCACGCGCCGGAGTGGGCTGCGGATGGCCGCCGGCTTCGAGCACCTGATCGAGGGACCCGACGACATCGCCACCGCGGTGCAGGCGGAGGAGGACCTGGCGCGACTCACGCTGACCACCGAGATCGCTCCCGGCCAGCCGTTGCGGCTGACCAAGTTCATCGCCTACGGCTGGTCGAGCGTACGCTCGACGCCCGCCGTGCGCGACCAGGTCTCGGGCGCTCTCGCGGAGGCCAAGCACACCGGCTGGGACAGCCTGCGCCAGCTCCAAAAGCGCTTCCTGGACGGGTTCTGGAAGCGCGCCGACGTCGAGATCGAGGGCGACCCCGAGCTCCAGCAGGCCCTTCGCTTCGGCATGTTCCACGTCCTGCAGGCGGGCGCCCGGGTCGAGGGGCGAGCGATCCCGGCGAAGGGGCTAACCGGCTCGGGCTATGACGGTCACGCCTTCTGGGACACGGAGACGTTCGTCCTGCCGATGCTCACCTACTCGCTCCCCGAGGCCGCCCGCGACGCGCTTCGCTGGCGCCACTCGACCCTCGACCAGGCGCGCCGCCGGGCGGCCCAGCTCGGGCTCGAGGGGGCCGCGTTCCCGTGGCGGACGATCGACGGCGACGAGTGCTCGGGCTACTGGCCCGCCGGGACCGCCGCCTTCCACGTCACCGGCGACGTCGCCGACTCCTGCTCGCGCTACCTCGAGGCGACCGAGGACGAGGACTTCGCCCGCCAATGCGGGACCGAGCTGCTGGTCGAGACGGCGCGCCTGTGGCGCTCGCTCGGCCACCACGACAAGGCCGGGCGCTTTCGGATCGACGGCGTCACCGGCCCCGACGAGTACAGCGCGATCGCCGACAACAACGTCTACACCAACCTGATCGCGCAGCGCAACCTGCGCGACGCCGCGGCGGCCACCGAGTCGGACCCCGAGCTCGCGGGCGGCTTCGGCGTCGACTCCGAGGAGGCGGCGGGCTGGCGCGACGCCGCCGAGGCGATGATCGTCCCCTACGACGAGGACCTCGGGGTGCACGCGCAGTCCGAGAGCTACACCGAGCACGCGGTCTGGGACTTCGACGCGACCGCCTCCGACCACCATCCCCTCTTCCTGCACTACCCGTACTTCGACCTGTACCGAAAGCAGGTGGTCAAGCAGGCCGACCTGGTGCTGGCGCTGCACCTGCGCGGGGACGCGTTCACGGCGGAGGAGAAGGCGCGCGACTTCGCCTACTACGAGGCGCTCACGGTCCGCGACTCGTCGCTGTCGGCCTGCACCCAGGCGGTGATCGCGGCCGAGGTGGGACAGCTCGACCTCGCCTTCGCCTACATGACCGAGGCGGCACTGATGGACCTCGACGACCTCGAGCAGAACTCGCGCGACGGCGTCCACATGGCCTCCCTGGCGGGCGCCTGGATCGCGGCGGTCGCCGGCTTCGGCGGCATGCGTGACCACGGGGGCCACCTCACCTTCACCCCGCGACTGCCCGAGAACCTGACCCGGCTCCGCTTCCGGCTCGCCTTCCGCCACCGTCTGATCGAGGTCGAGGTCGGCGCGTCCGCGGCCACCTACACGCTGCTCGACGGCGACCCGCTCGAGGTCGCCCACCACGGCGAGTCGCTGACCCTGAAGACCGATCGGGCGACCTCGAAGCCGATCCCCCACCTCGACGACCCCGGTCCCCGTCCCCAGCAGCCGCCGGGCCGGGCGCCGCGGATCACCCGCGGGCCGGGGTAGATTCCCCGACCCAGGAGGTGACCGTGCAACCGACCCAGGCACAGAAGGGCGCGGCCTTCCGCGCGTTGCACGAGGGGGAGGCCTTCGTGATCCCGAATCCCTGGGACGCCGGCTCGGCCAAGGTGCTGGCGGCGCTGGGGTTCGAGGCGCTGGCGACCACGAGCTCGGGCTTTGCCTTCACCCTGGGACGCCTGGACGGCAACGTCACGCTCGACGAGGTCTGCGGCCACGTCGAGGCGCTCGACCGGTCGACGGACCTGCCGGTCTCGGTCGATCTCGAGAACGGGTTCGGTCCCGACCCCGAGGACGCCGCCGCGGCGATCGGCCGGGCCGCCGAGGCCGGGGCGGTCGGCGGCTCGATCGAGGACTACGACCCGGTCCGCGCGGCGATCGATGATGTCGGGGTCGCCGCCGAGCGCGATCTTCGGGACTACTTCCGCCTCTCGGCCGCCGACGCGAAGGCGCGCGTCGCCGAGCTCGTCGAGGCGGGCGAGCTGGCCCCGGTCGAGGTCGAGGGCTGGGGTCGCACCGCCGGCTATCTGGCCGCCGGGGCGCGCGTCCCGCGCCGGGTCGAGGCGGCGGCGCTGATCGGCCCGTTCGACTCGCTGATCTGGGAGCGCGCCCGGGTGCGGCGGATCTTCGGCTTCGAGTACCGCCTCGAGATCTACGTCCCCGCCGCCAAGCGCCGACACGGCTACTACGTGCTGCCGTTCCTGCTCGGCGACTCGCTGGTCGCCCGCGTCGACCTGAAGGCCGACCGGGCGGCCGGCGTGCTTCGGGTCCGCGCGCTGCACCTCGAGCCCGGCGCCCCGGCCGAGACCCGCGAGGCGCTGGCCCGCGAGCTCGAGGCGGTCGCCGGCTGGCTCGAGCTCGAGTCGGTCGCCGGCGCCGACGGTGCGGGGATCGCAGCGTGAGCGCGCCGCCGCCGGATCCCGGGTCGCCGATCGGCGACCTGCCCGCCCTCGCGGCCTGCCGGCATCGCGAGGTCCGCGAGGGCTTCGAGGTCCTCTTTCTGAGTCGCGAGCGCGACGGCATCCGCCTCGATGGCCACGCGACCGGGCTCGAGGAGGGCGAGGCGTGGGGGATCCGCTACAGCATCGTGCTCGACCGGCGCTGGCGCACCCGCTCGGCGCGGATCGCGGGGCGCTCGCGAGGCGGCGCCCGCGAGCTGGGGATCGAGGCCGACGGCGCGGGGGGCTGGACCGTCGACGGCGCTCCCGCCCCGCACCTGGCCGGGTGCCCGGACATCGATCTCGAGGCGTCGGCGTTCACCAACGCGCTGCCGGTCAACCGGCTCGGGCTCGAGGTCGGCGGGCGGGCCGAAGCGCCGGCCGCCTACGTGCGGGCGGTCGACCTGCGCGTCGAGCGGCTCGAGCAGAGCTACGCACGCCTGCCCGACGACGGCCCCCGCTCGCGCTATGACTACGAGTCGCCCGAGTTCGAGTTCGCCGCCGTGCTCACCTACGACCGCTTCGGCCTGATCCTGGACTATCCGGGGATCGCCGTCCGGGTGGCCTGAGCCCGCGGCGCGCCCGAGGCCCGCCTCCGGGTGCTAGAACACGCGCCGTGCGGCTCTGCTTGATGATCGAGGGCCAGGAGGACGTCGGCTGGGAGCGCTGGCTCGAGCTCGCCGGTGCCTGCGAGCGCGCCGGGCTCGAGGGCCTGTTTCGCTCCGATCACTACCTCTCGGTCGCCGAGCGCCGCGACCGCGGCTCGCTCGACGCCTGGGGGACGATCTGCGCGCTGGCGGCGCGGACCGAGCGCCTGCACCTGGGCACCCTGGTCTCGCCGGTCACCTTCCGCCACCCGTCGAACCTCGCCAAGCTCGCCGCCACCGCCGCCGAGATCGCCGGCCCGGGGCGGATCGAGGTCGGCCTCGGCGCCGGCTGGTGGGAGGCCGAGCATCGGGCCTACGGCTTCGAGCTGCCCCCGGTGGGCGAGCGGATGGAGATGCTCGCCGAGCAGCTCGAGCTGATCGTCGGCGAGTGGACGGAGGCTGACCTGAGCTTCGAGGGGGAGCACTACTCGGTATCGGGGCTCGACGCCCGCCCGAAGCCCGACCCGCGCCCGCGGGTGATCGTCGGCGGCTCGGGCCGGCCGCGGAGCGTGGCGCTCGCCGCCCGCTGGGCCGACGAGTACAACACGCTCTACAAGACCCCCGCCGAGCTCCGCCCGATCCGCGAGGCCGTGCTCGCCGCCCGCGAGCGCGAGAATCCGGACCGGCCGATCTCGTTCTCGCTGATGACCGGGCTCCTGGTCGCGACCGACGGCGAGGGGCTGCGCGAACGCGCCCGAGCGCTCGCCGAGTGGCGCGGCGAACCGGCCGATGACCCGGACTCCGTGATCTCCTCCTTGCCAGATGCGTGGATCATCGGTACCGTTGACGAGGCGGCGACTCAACTCGCCGAGCTCGAACGCGTGGGGGTCGAGCGGGTGATGCTCCAGCACCACCTGCACACCGACACGGACACGATCGAGCTGATCGGCCGCGAGCTCGGCTGAAAAAGGGCTCTGGAGCGCCGGATCGGCCCGCTCGGCCGGACCGGTGGGATTCGGGCTCGGGAAGACGAGGCGCCTCGGGGTAGACGAGGTGCTTGCACGATCAACGATCTATCGCTATACTTTATGAAGCCAGGGTTGCGTAGTTAGGGACCAGGACCACCACCACTCCATCGAAGGGAGACGGATGCCTCGCCAGAGGGGCGCTGCATCGCAGCGCGATCAGATCCGCCGCCGACGCGGCGACCACAAGAACCAGACTTCAGCGGTATCGAGCCAGGCGCGCGCGACGACTCGTCGCGACGTGCACGAGGCCGAGCCGACGACCGACAGCCTGCAGCTGTTCATCAACCAGGCGATGCGCTACCCGCTGCTCACCGCGGCGGAGGAGATCGAGCTCGCGAAGCGGATCGAGCGCGGCGACCTGGCCGCCAAGGAGCGGATGATCAACTCGAACCTGCGGCTGGTGATCAAGTTCGCGCGCCGCTACCAGGGCCACGGCCTGGCGCTCGGCGACCTGATCCAGGAGGCCATGCTCGGGCTGATCCGCGCCGCCGAGAAGTTCGACTGGCGCCGCGGCTACAAGTTCTCGACCTACGCGGTGCTGTGGATCAAGCAGTCGATCCAGCGCGGGCTCGACAACACCGGCCGGCCGGTGCGCATCCCGGCGCACGTCGCCCAGCGCGAGCGGACGGTCAACCGCGTGACCAGCGAGCTGACCACCGAGCTCAACCGCGAGCCCACCGACGAGGAGGTGGCCCGCAAGTCGCGGGTGCCGCTCGACGAGGTGATGGCCGTGCGCGACCTGACCCGCGTCACCAGCAGCCTCGACGCGCCGGTCGGCGACGGCGACACGACCTTCGGCGAGCTGCGCGCCGAGAGCACCGCCGACCTCGAGGACGAGGTGCTCGAGCGCGAGCAGGAGTCCGCGGTCGACGCCGCGCTGGCCAAGCTGCCCGACGAGGAGCGGCAGATCATCCAGGCGCGGTTCGGGACCGGCGGACGCCCGGAGAGCTCGCTTCGCGACGCGGCGCGGGCCGCCGGCGTGACCCAGGAGCGAGCGCGGCGCCTCGAGGCGAGCGCGCTGC
This sequence comes from Solirubrobacterales bacterium, assembly GCA_009379895.1. Classification (GTDB taxonomy): domain Bacteria; phylum Actinomycetota; class Thermoleophilia; order Solirubrobacterales; family 70-9; genus WHSW01. The sequence continues at coordinate 43,589 of WHSW01000006.1, read as the reverse complement.
GGCGCCTGGCCGACGACGACGCGCTCTCGCTCTGGCGCGACGCCGCCTGACCCACCCGATCCGAGCAGCGAGCAGCCGATGGCGAGCCGGCGGCCGACCGACGAGACGGTCGCCCTCGTCACCGGCGGCGACGGACGGCCTCGGACGCGCCGTCGCCCGCGAGCTGGCCGCTCGCGGTGCGACCGTGCTCGCCCATGGGCGCGACCCCGAGCGCCTCGAGCGAACCGTCGCCGAGCTGCGCGCGGAGACCGCCAACGAACGGGTCGAGGCGCGACTCGCCGACTTCGCCGAGCTCGCCCGGGTCGCCGCGCTCGCCGAGGCTGTCGAGCGCTCGGTGCCCAACCTGCACCTGCTGATCAACAACGCCGGGATCGGGGGCGGGCGGCCCGAGGGCCGCGGGCGCCAAGAGAGCCACGACGGCCACGAGCTGCGCTTCGCGGTCAACTACCTGGCCCCGTTCCTGCTCACCGAGCGGCTGCTCGGGCTGCTGCGCGGCAGCGCGCCGGCGCGGATCGTCAACGTCGCCTCGCTCGGCCAGTACCCGATCGACTTCGAGGACCCGATGCTGACCCGCGGCTACGACGGCACGCGCGCCTACTCGCGGTCGAAGCTCGCCCAGGTCATCCACACCGCCGACCTCGCCGGGCGGCTGCCCGCCGCCGAGCTGAGCGTCAACAGCCTGCACCCCGGCACCTACATGCCGACCAAGATCGTCCTCGCCGAGCGCGGCGAATCGGTCGACAGCATCGAGACCGGCACCGACTCGGTCCTGCGTCTCGGCCTCGACCCCGAGCTCGAGGGCCGCAGCGGCGGCTTCTACGATCGCTCCCGCGAGGCCGATCCGAACCCGCAGGCGACCGACCGCGAGGCGCAGCGGCGGCTGCGGGAGCTGAGCGAGCGGCTGGTCGCCGAGACGCTCGCCGGCGGCGGCTACCCGCGCGCAAGCGCGTCACCGAGCCGGCCGCGCGCCGGGCGCAGCCGTCCCGACGGTGAGAGACTGGCCGACCGATGGCCGCAAAGCCCGCGAGCGAGAAGGTACGCCGGACGTTGCCGATCGCGCTGGTCGTCGTCGCCTCGCTGCTGCTCCTGGTCTCCGCGTTCGCGGTCTGGGCGAAGCGCCAGGCCCTGGAGACGAACAGCTGGGTCGAGACCAGCGCCAGCCTGCTCGAGAACGAGCCGATCCGCGATGCGCTCGCCGACTTCCTCGTCAACGAGCTCTACGCGAACGTCGACGTCGAGGCCGAGCTCTCGAACCGCCTGCCGCCGGCGCTGGCGCAGCTCGCGGGCCCGATCTCCTCGGCGCTGCGGTCGGCGGTCGGCGACGTGACCCGCAAGGTGCTCGAGAACCCCCGCGTCCAGGAGCTCTGGGAGGCCGCCAATCGCGCCGCGCACGAGCGGTTCCTGGCCGTGGTCGAGAACGGCGGCGAGAACCTGACCACCACCGACGGCGCGGTCGTCCTCGACCTGCGCGCGCTCCTCGAGCAGCTCACCGCCGAGCTCGGCTTCGGCGAGAAGCTGGTGGCGAGGATCCCGCCCGACGCGGCCCAGCTTCAGATCCTGGGCGCCGATCAGCTCTCGGCCGCGCAGACCGGCGTGCGGCTGCTGCGCGGTGCCGCCTACATCCTCTCGGCGATCACGCTCGCCCTCTTCGCGCTCGCGGTCTACCTCGCCCGCGGGCGACGGCGCCAGGCCCTGCGCGCCGCCGGGATCGGCCTCGCGGTCGTCGGCGCGCTGGTGCTGTTCGGGCGCGATCGGGCCGGCCAGCTGCTGACCGAGTCGCTGGCCCGCACGACGAGCTCCGAGCCGGCGGTCAACGCGACCTGGACGATCGGCACCTCGCAACTCGAGGAGCTCGGCCAGGCGCTGCTCATCTATGGGGTGCTGATCGTGCTCGCGGCGTGGTTCGCGGGCCCGGCCCGCTGGGCGCGCGCGGCGCGCGGCGCGATCGCCCCCTACGCGCGGCGACCCGAGATCGCCTTCGGGGGCGCCGCCGTGGCGCTGCTGCTCTTCTTCTGGTGGGGCCCGACGCAGGCCACCCATCGCCTGGTGCCCTCGCTGGTGCTGATCGCCCTGGTGGCGATCGGGACCGAGGCGCTGCGGCGCCAGATCGTGCGCGAGCTCGGCACCGGCCGCGCGAGCGCGGCGGGTTGAGCGCGCCGCTTCGCGAGCGCGCGGCCAACCTGGGCGACCGCCTGCGCGTGGGTAGCGTCGACCTGCGGGCGCTGCGTCGCACGATGGAGCGCTTCTTCGAGCACCACCTCAACGACTGGGGCGCCGCGCTCACGTTCTATGCCGCCGTCTCGCTGGTCCCCGCGCTGGTGATCCTGGCCGGGATCCTCGGCCTGATCGGCGACCCGGCGCTCGACACGCTGAGCGACAACCTGAAGGCGGGCGACCCCGGTCCCGCGCGCCAGATCGCCCTCGGCACCATCGACCAGGTCCGCGACAGCCCGACGACCGCCGGGATCGCGGTGGTGGTCGGGATCGTCGGCGCCCTGTGGAGCGCCTCGAGCTATGTGGGCGGCTTCATGCGCGCGTCCGGCGTCATCAACGACCGCGAGGTCCGCTACCCGTTCTGGAAGCTGCGCCCCCTGCAGATTCTGACCACCGGCGGGGTGATCCTGGCGATCGCGGGGATTGCGCTCGCCGTGGTCGTCACCGGCGCGCTCGCCGACGAGGTCGCCAGCCTCGTCGGCCTCGAGAGCGCCTGGAGCACGGCGTGGGACATCGTCAAGTGGCCGGTGATCGCGATCGTCGTGATGACGATCTTCGCCACCCTCTACTGGGCGGCCCCCGACAGCCGCGGCCGCGGCTTTCGGTGGATCACCCCCGGGGGCCTGGTCGCGACCGGCGCCTGGGTGCTCGGCTCGGGTGGGTACGGGGCGTACATCGCCACCGTGCCGAACTACAACCACGTCTACGGCGGGCTCACCGCGGTGATCGGCTTCTTCTTCTGGCTCTGGCTGAGCAACCTCGCGATGCTCTACGGCGCCGAGCTCAACGCCGAGCTCGAGCGCGCCGAGGACCGCTGACCCTCAGCGGCTCAGGCGAGCTCGCCCAGCTTCCTGATCTGAAAGGCGCGCACGAGGTCGGTGACCCCCTGCATCAGCGCCCAGATGCCGGCGAAGACGAGGAGCACGTAGGCCTTCTCGATGAAGAACTGGCCCCCGGTCCAGAAGGCCAGGACCACCATCAGGATCCCTGCCAGGAGCCCGAGCCACCAGAGCTCGTTGAGTTCCCGCGCGATGAACGCCTGCACGACCCAGAACAGGCCGACCAGCAAGAACAGGAAGCCGAGGATGTCGGCGAGCGCCGCGAAGGTGTTCTTGGGGCTGATCAGCGCGATCACGCCGGCGATCACGAACAGCACGCCGAAGATCCCGTACAGCCATCTGCCGCGCTCGGCGAACGCCATGACGATGAAGCTCTCCAGCGCGGTGACCAGGAACATGATCCCGATCAGCACTCCCACCGTCGTGATCGACGCCTGATCGAACTGCAGGATGACGACCGAGACGCCGATCCAGAAGATCCCGAACACGATCCACAGCCACCACATGCCCGCGACCCCCCGCAGCGCCTCGCGGGCCTCGCGCTCACCGACCGAGCCGTCCACCACTACCCCTCCTTCGATCGACGCGCGACGCCGCCGTCACGCTGCTGCGGGCAGCTTGTCACGCGCGGCGGACCGACCAGCGCGGTTCGCGCGGCCCGCGCGGCCCGCCGGCAGGTCAGCCCGCCGTCCCGTCGATCAGGCCGCGATCGAGGGCGTAGCGGACCAGCTCGGAGCGCTTCGAGAGCCGCAGCTTCTGCTGGATGTGCGCCCGGTGCGACTCCACGGTGCGCACGCTGAGGAAGAGCTGCTCGGCGATCTCGGAGTTGGTGTGGCCAAGGGCGATCATGCGCAGGATCTCGATCTCGCGCTCGGAGAGGTCGTCGGGGGTCTCGCCCTGGTCGGCGGCGAGCCGCGCCCCGAGCTCGGGCTGCAGGTACGTCCCGCCCTCGGCTGCCACCCGCACGGCGGTCACCAGCTGGTCGTCGACCGCGTCCTTGACGACGTAGCCGCGGACGCCGAGCTGCATCGCCTGGCGCGCGAAGGAGGGCTCGGGCTGCATGGTGAGCACGACGATCGCGGTCTCGGGCGAGGTCTCGAGCAGGTCCGGGACCGTGGCGAGGCTCGAGCCGCCGGGCATGTTGAGGTCGAGGATCAGCACGTCAGGCTTGTGGGCCCGAACGTAGCGGCCGGTGGACTCGGTGTCGCCGGCCTCGGCGACCACCTCGAGCCCCTCCTCGGACTCGAGGAGCAGCCGCAGGGCGCTGCGCACGACGGTGTGGTCATCGGCCAGCACGATCCTGATCCCGCCGGGCTCCTGCATCCCTCCGGGAGAGTAGTCGGGTGGGGCGAGCTAGGGAGCAGTCGCGGGCGGGGTTGGGCGCTCGCGGACGAGCAGGGTCTGCAGCGCCCTGCCGAGCGGCCCGAGCTCGTCGTGCAGGGTCGAGTCGGCGAGGCCGATCCCGCTCGGCTCGGGGACGGTGACCGCGTCGACGCAGACCCACTCCCCCGCCGGGAGCCGGTGCAGGTGCACGCCGAGGTCGACGTTGATGAAGGTGAAGCGCCCCCAGTCGAGCGCGGCGCTGACCCCGTTGCCCGAGTCGGCGGCGATCACCACCCGCTGCAGGGGCGAGAGCAGCTCGCCGGCAACGAGCGCGTGGCGGGGGCGCATCCAGACCGTCGCGGGGCCGAGGTCGAGGAAGCGCCCGCGGACGAACCGGAACTCCATCGCCGTGTGGAAGCCGACCCGCTCGCCGGTGGCGAAGAAGTCCTCCTCGACACCCCGCTCGGGGCCCGGCAGGGCCTCGGCGCGACGCGCGGGGCTCCCCCGCTCCTCGCTCGCCAGGCCGGCGGGCAGGTCGACGCCGCCGGCGCCGATCCGCCACGCCGAGGCCCGCATCAGCTCCTCGCCGTCGCCGACCAGCGAGGCCGAGATCAGCTCGACCCGGCGCCCCGGTCGCACGACCTCGGCGCGTACCGTCAGCGCCCCGATCGGCACCGGCCGCAGGATCTCGAAGGTGACCCGCGCGACCTGGCGGGAGGCAGACGGGGCCGCGGGGTCGGCGAGCGGGCTCGGGCAGAGCTCGATCGCGCGGCCGAGCAGCGCGGCGGGGGGGCCCGCGTGCTGGGCGTCGGGGTCCCAGGGTCCGCGGGTCAGCTCCGTCGCGCGAAAGCGCTCTCCGTCGGGCTCGTAGAAGGCGTCGAGCACCGGGGCATCCTAGGCCTACCCTTGAGGGGACCGCGACGTAACGATCGCGCCGCTCGCGCGACTGACCTAAAGCAGAGACGAAGAGGAAGGGACATCGATGGAGAAGGTCAAGAAGTCCGAGGCGGAGTGGCGGGACGAGCTCTCGGCCGAGGAGTACGAGGTGCTGCGCGAGAAGGGGACCGAGCGCGCCTTCACCGGCGCCTACTGGGACTCCAAGGACGAGGGCGTCTACCGCTGCCGGGCCTGCGGCCAGGAGCTGTTCGACTCGCAGACCAAGTTCGACTCCGGCACCGGCTGGCCGAGCTTCTACGAGCCGGCCGAGGGCGACGCCGTCGAGACGGTCGAGGACCGAAGCCTGTTCATGCGCCGGACCGAGGTCACCTGCAGCCGCTGCGGCAGCCATCTCGGCCACGTGTTCGAGGACGGTCCCAATCCGACCGGGCTGCGCTACTGCATCAACAGCTGCTCGCTCGACCTCGACGCGGGCGCCGGCGAGGAGAGCTGACCGCAGCCGCCCCGGCCGCGACGATCAGCCCGGGATCACCGAGGGCGCCCCGGCCTCGACCAGCGCCGGCGGAAGCCGCACGGTCGCGTCCTCGCGCTGGTGGTTCTCGAGCAGCGCGATCAGCGTTCGGCCGACCGCCACCGCGGTGCCGTTGAGCGTGTGCAGCGCGGCCGGCGGCGCCGTGGGCTCGGGGCGAAACCGCGCGCCGAGCCGGCGCGCCTGGTAGTCGGTCGTGTTCGAGCACGAGGTCAGCTCGCGGTAGCGCTCCTGGCTCGGGATCCAGGCCTCGCAGTCGAACTTGCGCGCCGCCGAGGCGCCGAGGTCGCCGACCGGGATATCGACGACGCGGTAGGGGAGCTCAAGCGCGGCCATGATCCGCTCCTGGATCGCGAGGATCCGCCGGTGCTCGGCGTCCGAGTGCTCCGGCGCCACGAACGAGAACATCTCCACCTTGTCGAACTGGTGCACGCGGAAGATGCCCCGCGTGTCGCGGCCCGCGGCGCCGGCCTCGCGCCGAAAGCAGGTCGAGATCCCCGCGTAGCGCAGCGGCAGCTCGCCCGCCTCGAGGATCTCGTCGGCGTGCAGCGCCGCGAGCGAGACCTCGGAGGTGCCGACCAGGAAGAGCTCGTCGCGCTCGACCTCGTAGATCATCTCGCGCTCGCCAGGAAAGAACCCGGTGCCGTAGAGCGGCCCCTCGCGAACCAGGACCGGGGGCACGACCGGCTCGAATCCCTCGCCGCGAGCGAGCTCGACGGCGAACCGGACCAGCGCCAGCTCGACCATCACCAGGTCGCCGAGCAGGTAGGCGAAGCGCGACCCCGACGCCGCGGCCGCCCGCTCGACGTCGATCCAACCGTGCTCGGTGCCGAGATCGAGGTGGTCACGGACCTCGAACGCGAAGCTCGGCCGCTCACCGACCTCGCGGACGACGACCGCGTCGTCCTCGGTCTCGCCGTCGGGGGCCCGTGGCGAGGGAAGGTTGGGAAGCTGCGCCGCGAGCCGGTCGCGGCGCTCCTCGACCTCGGCGAGCTCGGCCTGCATCCGCTTGAGCTCGGCCGAGACGGACCGCATCCGGGCGATCACCTCCGCCGCGTCCTCGCCCGAGCGCTTGCGGGCCGCGATCTCCTCCGAGGCCTGGTTCTGGCGCGCGCGGCGGCCCTCGACCTCGGGCAGCAGGGCGCGCCGGCGAGCGTCGAGCTCGAGCAGCTCGTCGAGCGCCTCGCCGGCGCCGCGGCGCGCCAGCGCCCGGCGGGCGGGGCCCGGGTCCGCGCGGATCACCCGCAGGTCGAGCACGCTAGCGGTCCACGGGCGGCGGGCCGCTAGTCATCTAGGGGGCGTCGGAGGCGGAGGCGCTGCTTTCCTCGCCAGGTTGCGGCGGGCGGTCGACCTCCGAGCCCGCGTGCTTGGCGACGAACGCCGCAACCGCCTCGGCCTCGTCTCCGACGACGATGTTCTGGGGCATGATCGCGCCCGAGAAGCCGCCGTTGCGGATCGCGTAGAGGACGTCCTCGTGGCTCTCGATCCGCTCGTTGAGGTTCGGCCCCTGGTTGCGCAGCGCGCGGTTGGCCGACCCCTCGGTGCCGGCCGCGCTCAGCGTGTGACAACCCGAGCAGCGCTCGGCGAAGAGCACCGCCCCGTCGTACTCCGGGTCGCCCTGCGAGACCTCGATGCCCTCCGAGCCGCAGGCGCCGAGGAGGAGCGCGGCAGCGACTGCCGCCGTCGGTAAGGGGAACTTGCGCAAGACCGGCGGCATCATACTTCCGGCCGCGGGTCGGAGATCGACGCGGGCGCGGGCCGGCCCCGGTGTGGTATCGCTCACCGGTAGTGGATGCCCCGAGCCCCGACGAGTTCCGCTGCGCGATGGCGCGCCTGCCCACCGGGGTGACGATCGTCAGCGCCGGCGGCCCGCAGGGGCCGGCGGGCGCGACCGCCAACGCGGTGACCTCGCTGTCGCTGGACCCGCCGCTCGTCCTCGCCTGCCTGGACCGTGGCTCGCGCACCCTGACCGTGGTCCGCGAGACGGGTGCCTTCGGCGTCAGCGTCCTGGCGGCCGGCCAGGGCGACCTCGCGCGCGCCTTCGCCTCGAAGGCCTCCCACGCCGAGAAGTTCCGCGAGGTCGCCTTCGAGCAGCGCGCCGGGGTGCCGATCCTCGATGGCGCGGTCGCCTGGGTCGCCTGCCGGCTGCGCGACGCGCACGACGGCGGCGACCACGAGATCGCGGTCGGCGAGGCGCTCGAGCTGGGCGCCGACGGCGGCGACCCGCTGGTCTTCTTCGGCGGCGGGTACCGCCCGCTCGACGGGCGGCATCAGTGACTGGATGCGCGACGGCGGGTACGGTGAGGGATTGCGGATGGGGATCGGCCTGAACACGGGCGAGGTGATGTCGGGACGGGTCGGCTCGATGCGAAGGATGGAGTACACGACGATCGGCGACACGGTCAACACCGCCTCGAGGCTCGAGGGGATGACGAAGGGCACCGCGCACGAGCTCTTCATCGCCGACTCCACCCGCCGGGCGCTGCGGCGCGCGGCCGACGGTCTGACCCTGGTCGGCGACCTCGAGGTGCGTGGCCGCGAGCGCAGGATCCGCGTCTGGTCGCTCTCCCTGCGCGCCCCGCTCGCCATCCCGCCGAACGACCGGGCCCCGACCGTGCCGACGGCGGCATGAGCGGCGAGGCTGCTCGGCCGGCACCGATCTCCGGCGGTGCTCAGGGCCCCCGTCGCACCGCCCCGGCGGGCCTGGTCGCGGTCGCGACCGACGGCAGCGCCGGGGCGGCGGTCGCGGTCGAATGGGCGGCCAGCTTCGCCCGCTCGATCGGCGCCGAGCTGGTGGCGATCCGGGTGGTCGCGCCGACACCGGGCGCCGCCACGGCGGACTCCGGTCGCCGCGAGAACGGCGCGACCCCGGCCGACGCCGACGCCGCGCCGATCGGCGAGCCGGCCGACGTCCGAGCGGCGGACGAGCTCGCCGCCGGCGAGCGGGCGACGATGCGTGAGGCGCTGGAGAACGAGCTGCCCGCCCAGGGGCTCAGCGCCCGCGCGGTTGTCGAGACCGGCGACGACGTCGCCGTCGTCATCCTCGACGCGGCCAAGCGGGCCGGCGCGGACGTGGTCGTCATCGGAAGCTCGGGGATGCGCGGCCGCAAGCAGTTCCTGCTCGGCAACGTCGCCAACCGCGTCACCCACCTCGCCGCCTGCACGGTCGTCGTCGTCAACACCGCCACCGGCGAGCCCGTCGCCGAGCAGGAGCCGGATTCCGGTGCGTTGAGGGCGCGCGCGCGCGAGATCGGCCGGATCCTGGGGCCGCTCGGGGTGCGCCAGCTCTCGGGCCGCATGCTGCGCCTCGGCGGCGACCCGGAGGCGCCGCGGCACCTGCGCGAGGCGTTCGAGCAGCTCGGCCCGACCTTCGGCAAGCTCGGCCAGATCCTCTCCACCCGGACGGACCTGATCTCCGAGGAGTACATCGCCGAGCTCGCCGCGCTGCAATCGAGCGTGCCGCCGATGTCGGAGGCCGAGGTGGTGGCGATGATGGAGCGCGAGCTCGCGGTCCCGTGGGAGGACGTGTTCTCCTCGATCGATCCCGAGCCGCTGGCGGCCGGCACGATCGGCCAGGTTCACCGGGCTCGGATGGCGGACGGGCACCGCGTCGTGGTCAAGGTCCAGCGGCCCGAGGCCGAGACCATCGTTGAGCGCGACCTGGCGCTGCTCGATCTGATCGTCCGCCCGGCCTCGCGTTCGGGCCGCCTGCGCCGGGTCATCGACGTGCCGTCGCTCGCCGACCAGATCTCCGCCGCCCTGCGCGCCGAGCTGGACTTCGGCGAGGAGGCGCACAACATCGTGCGCATGGGAGAGATCGTCGGAGCCTACGACCGGATCGCCGTCCCGGCCTGCCACCGGGAGCTCTCGACCAGCCGGCTGCTGGTCATGGACGAGGTCGTCGACGGCGTCCCCTTGCTCGAGGCCCCCGAGGGCCCGGAGCGCACCGAGGCGGCGCGCCAGCTCATGCAGGCCTACTACAAGCAGGTGCTCGAGGAGGGCTTCTTTCACGCCGACCCGCACCCGGGCAACCTGCTGTGGGCGGACGGGGCGATCTGGCTGCTCGACCTCGGCATGGTCGGCCGCCTCGACGCGCAGACGCGGCGCCAGCTGTTCCTGCTGCTGCTCGCGTTCGCCCAGGGCGACGTCGACCTGCTCGCCGACGTCTCGCTCGACCTCGGCGGCGTCGATGATGACCACGAGCTGCAGGTCGACGAGTACCGACGCGACATCGCGGAGGTGATGGGCGGGCTGCGCGGGCGCTCGCTGCAGGAGATCCAGCTCGTCGAGCTGCTCAACCAGCTGACCATGATCTCGGTCCGCCACGGGGTGCCGCTGCCGCCCGCCTTCGTGATGGTCGGCAAGGCGCTGGCCCAGGTCGACGGCGCGGTGTCCGCGCTCGCGCCGGAGCTCGACCCGGTCGAGGAGGCGCGGCGCTTCTTCGTGCGCAGCATCTCCCGCCGGTTCGTCGACAGGCTCGATCCGCAGCAGCTCGTCTACGAGGCCGAGCGCCTGCGCTACCGGGCCGCGCAGATCTCGGAGGGCCTGGCGACCGTGGTCGGCAGCCGCCCCGGCCGCCAGCTCGAGGTCCGGTTCACCTCGCAGCGCCTCGAGCAGAAGGTCGTCCGCGCGGGGCGCGCGGTGGCCCTCGGCCTGAGCGCCGGCCTGACCTGGGTGGCCGCCACTCAGGCCAGCGGCTCACCGGCGATCGATCCGCGCCTGTCCCGAGCGCTTCGCGGCGCGGCGGGCGGGCTCTCGGTCTGGTTCGCGGCCGAGCTGGCGCGCAACCGCTGACGGCCGGCCTGCGCTAACGTCGCCCGCTCGGGGGAGCGGAGACAGCGAGGTGGGTTGGATGAAGAAGTCGTTGGCGTTGGTGCTGCTCGGAGCGGCCGTGCTGGTCGCGGTTCTCGGCGGCTCGGCGCCGGCCGCGCGGGAGAGCTCGAACCGCGTCGTCTGCGTGAGCTACGGCCATGACGGAGAGGCCCGCTTCAACCTGCGCTCGCAGCCGCGCAAGTGCACCTTCGTACACCGAAACCAGGAGCCCTTCGGCTACAACACGGTCGACATGATCAAGCTGCGCTGGAAGTCGTGGGGTAAGCGGCGGGCGCGGGCGAAGGGAAAGAACGTGGTCAACATGGTCGGCCCGACCCCCGCGCGGGTGACCCTGTCGCGACCGCGGAGCGGATGCGGCGACCGGACCGTGTTCACGCGCGCGACGATCAGCGCCCCGGGCTCGAACGATCGCGCCCACCTGCCCCTGGACGCCTGCACCTGAGCGCGAACGCAGACCGCTTGGACGCCCGCTAGAGCTACAGCAGCTCGCCGCTGGTCCCTGCCGCGCGCAGCGCGAGGAACAGGACGAGCAGCGCCGAGACGGCCATGATCCCGGTCTCGCGGCGGACGATCGCGAGCGCGAACAGCCGCTGGCGGTCGCTGGGCAGCGATTCGAAGTCGAGGCCCGAGAGCTCGCGCTCGGCGGCCCCGACTCGGGCGCCCTCGGCGAGCAGCGTGACGACGAGGGGCAGCAGGCCGTAGAGGTAGTGCAGTCCGTCGGGCGCCTCGTGGCCGAGGACGAGCAGCGCCGTGCCGAGGACCACCTGGACGACGACGCTCCCCTGGGCGATGCGCAGCAGGTACCAGAACGCGACGCTGGGCCGATTGCGAAGCCAGGCCACGCCGCCCCAGGCGCCGGCCAGCAGGTTGCTCGCGATCACCGCGACGCCGACGATCAGGTGCAGGGTCTCCATCGCCTCAGCCGGCGGCGCGGCCGACCGGCGCGGCGCCACCCAAAACCCGCCTCAGGAGGTCGGAATTCCGCTTTCTGATGCGGAACAACACTATGTAGCAAGGTGACACAAAGTCGGATACAACTCGGCCCCCCAATGCTGCACGGTTACCTGCCCGTCCTCGTCTTCGTCGGCATCGGCGTCACCATCGGTGGTGCGTTCGCGTTCCTGAACCATCTCATCGGCAACAAGGCCCGCGGCCGCGCGACCAAGAGTGACCCGTACGAGTGCGGGCTGCCGAGCGAGGTCTCGCGGACATTCCGCTTCGGGGTCAGCTTCTACATGATCGCGATGCTGTTCATCCTCTTCGACATCGAGGTCGTCTTCCTCTATCCGGTCGGGGTGCTGATCAACGCCGCGGACTCGGTCTTCATCCTGGTCGAAGTCGTGATCTTCATCGCCCTGCTGTTGGTCGCGCTGATCTACGTCTGGCGCAGGGGGGCGCTCGATTGGAGGTGAGGCGGGAGAAGCTGCGGCGGCTCTCGCCGCTGAGCGAGCCGGGCTCACCCGAGCACCTGCGGGTGCGCCAGCTTCGCGCCCGCGACCTGCTGCGCGGTGACCTCGACGACGACGAGCTCACCGAGCACGTCGAGCAGTCGGTGATGACGACGACGCTCGACAAGGTGCTGCGCTGGGGGGCATCGAACTCGATGTTCCCGATGACCTTCGGGCTCGCGTGCTGCGCGATCGAGATGATGGCGATGGTCACCTCGCGCTACGACATCGCCCGCTTCGGCGCCGAGGCGTTTCGCGCCTCGCCCCGCCAGGCCGACTTCATCATCCTCTCGGGCCGGGTCTCGATCAAGATGGCGCCGGTCGTCCGGCGCGTCTACGACCAGATGCTCGAGCCGCGCTGGGCGATCTCGATGGGCGCGTGCTCGTCGTCGGGCGGCATGTTCGCCAACTACGCGGTCGTCCAGGGCGCCGACAAGTTCATGCCGGTCGACATCCACATCCCCGGCTGCCCGCCACGGCCCGAGGCCCTGCTCTACGGGTTCACCAAGCTCCAGCGGGCGATCATGGGCAATCCAGACCAGGGTTGGCGGCGTCGCTACAACGCGATCGGCACCGAGGAGTGGGCGCGCGACGACGTGATCGCCGGCCAACCGTCCGAGGCGTCGGAGGCCGCCTACGGCCGGGCACGCCAGGTGGTGGCGCGAACCGTCGAGAGCACCGGGCCCGAGGGCGCCGGCGGCGGTGAGGGGCCGCGCGGGGCCGGGTTCGGCTGATGCCCGACTCACCCGGCCTCGAGCTGATCGCGGGCGAGCTCCGCGACGCCCACCCCGACTCGGTGCTCGCCACCTACCACGAGCACGACCAGGCCTGCCTGATCGTCGACCCCGAGCAGGTGCTCGACGTGCTGCGCTGGCTGCGCGACACGCCCGGCCAGCGCTACGACTTCCTCTCCAGCCTGCACGGGGTCGACTACCTGCCCGCCGCGCCGCGCTTCGGGGTCGTCTACGAGCTGCTCAACCGCGATCGCGTCGAGCGCCTGCGCGTCCGCGCGGCCCTCCCAGACCCCGCGGCAAACGGCGACGGTGCGGACGCCCTCCCCGCCATCGACTCCTGCGTGGAGCTGTTTCCCACCGCCGAGTTCCACGAGCGCGAGGTCTACGACTTCTTCGGGATCGTCTTTCGCGGCCACCCCGACCTGCGCCGCATCCTGCTGCCCGAGGTCTACGTTGGCTGGCCCCACCGGCGCGACTTCCCGATCGGCGGCGAGCCGGTGATCTTCACCCACGACGAGCGCATCGTCCCGGGGTGGACCGAGTGAGCCCCGGCACAAAGCCGCCGGCATCCTCCGCTCCGCGTCCGGTGCCGGCGGGTGGCGGCAGGACCGACGACCCTCGGCGTCCGGTGCCGACCGGCGGTGGGGGCGACACCCCGGCGGACCTGCCCGCCGAGACGGCGGCGACGGTGGTCGGCAGCTCGCCGATCGAGCGCACCGAGGCCGGGGCGGCGGCCGGCGCCGAGCAGGAGCTGATGACCGTCAACATGGGCCCGCACCACCCCGCCACGCACGGGGTGCTGCGGCTGCTGGTCAGCCTGCAGGGCGAGGTGGTGATCGACCTCAAGCCGATCATCGGCTACCTCCACACCGGGATCGAGAAGTCGTGCGAGGACCAGAGCTACTGGAAGGTGATCCCGTTCGTCGAGCGGATGGACTACCTCTCCTACTTCTCGAACATGCAGGCGTACTGCGGCGCGGTCGAGACCCTGCTCGAGCTCGAGCTGCCGCCCCGCGCGCAGTATCTGCGCGTCATCCACCTCGAGCTCAACCGGATCCACTCGCACCTGGTCTGGCTCGGCACCTCGGCGCTCGACCTCGGCGCGATCTCGATGTTCTGGTACTGCTTTCGCGAGCGCGACAAGATCCTCGACCTGTTCGAGATGTCGTCGGGCCAGCGCATGCACACTCGCTACTTCCAGGTCGGCGGCGTCTTCGAGGACATCCCGGCGGGCTTCGAGCGAAAGGTCCGCGAGTTCTGCGCCGACATGGTCGTGCGGCTCGAGCAGTATCGAGCCCTGCTCGACCGCAACGAGATCTTCCTGCGGCGCACCAAGGGGGTCGGCATCGTCTCGCGCGAGCGATTGCTCGAGCTCGGCGTCACCGGCCCGCTGCTGCGCGCCGCCGGCGAGCCGTGGGACCTGCGCCGCGCCCAACCCGACCTCTGCTACGCCGACCTCGACTTCAAGATCCCGGTCGGCACGGTCGGCGACGGCTACGACCGCTACCGGGTTCGCCTGCAGGAGATGCGCGAGTCGGTGCGGATCATCGAGCAGTGCCTCGACGGGCTGCCCGAGGGCCCGTTCGTCGCCGACGACCGCAAGGTCGTGCTCCCGCCACGCGACGAGCTCTCGATCTCGATGGAGGCGCTGATCCACCACTTCAAGCTCGTCACCGAGGGCTTTCGCGTGCCCCCGGGCGAGGCCTACTACCCGGTCGAGTCGCCGCGCGGCGAGCTCGGCGCCTTCGTGCTCGCCGACGGCTCGGCGAAGCCCGCCCGGGTGCACATCCGCGACCCGTCCTTCGTCCACATGCAGGCACTGCGCGAGATGTGCGTCGGCGGCTACATCGCCGACCTGATCTCGAACCTGGCGATGCTCGATCCGATCCTCGGCGGGGTCGACCGATAAACGATGAGTGGCGATCTCCGACAGCCCGCGCACCTGACGCATCCGACCGACGAGCTCTCTGCCGCCGAGCGGCGCGAGCTGATCGCCACGATGCGGCCCGAGGACGCCGCCGGCGTTCCCGAGCTGCACGAGGTCGGGGTGCCCGACGAGCTGCGCGAGCTGATCGAGGAGGCGATGGGCCGCTACCCGCAGATCCGCTCGGCCTCGCTGCCGGCGCTGTGGGCGGTTCAGCGCCACTACGGCTGGTGCTCGCCGCAGGGGATCCGCCAGGCCGCCGCGGTGATGGGCGTCACGCCCGCCTACCTCGAGGCGCTGGCGACCTTCTACGACCTCTACCACACCGCCCCGGTGGGCCTTCATCGGGTGCTCGTCTGCCACAACATCTCATGCTGGATGAACGGCGGCGACGAGCTCCTGCGCGAGCTGTGCGCGGCCGCGGGCGCCAACCCCGACGAGGCCGGCGACCACGGCGCCAGCTCCGCCGACGGCGAGTTCTTCATCCAGGGATTCGAGTGCCTCGGCGCCTGCGACCTCGCCCCGATGGCCTCGATCGACGATCGCTACTACGGCCCGCTCGACGCCGCCGACGCGGTCGCCGCGATCGAGGCGCTGCGCGCCGGGGAGCAGCCGGTGCCCGAGAAGGCGCTCTCCCGGCGGCCGGCGGCCGGCGGCCCGGAGCCGGATCCCGACCCGCGGGTCGCGGAGGCGGAGGCGAGCGCGAACCCCGCCGGGCACGGGCCGCGGGCGGACGGCCCGACGGGCGATGACTCGCGAGGGCGAGGCCCGCATGGGTGAGACCCGACTTCTGTTTCGCCACATCGACGAGCCCGGCCTGGCCTCGATCGAGACCTACCGGCGGCTCGGCGGCTATCGCGCCCTGCCCCGCGCCGTGCACGATCTCGAGTCCCAGGAGCTGCTCGAGGCGCTCGAGGCCTCCGGGCTGCGCGGTCGCGGCGGCGCCGGGTTCTCGATGGGCAAGAAGGGATCGTTCCTGCCGCGGGGCGAGATGGAGAAGTACGTCTGTTGCAACGCCGACGAGTCCGAGCCGGGCGCGTTCAAGGATCGCGAGCTGATGCAGAAGAACCCGCACCAGCTGATCGAGGGCTGCGCGATCGCCGCCCTCGCGGTCGGCGCGGCCTACGTCTTCATCTTCATCCGCGGCGAGTACTGGGAGGTCGCCGACGTGCTCGACCGCGCCGTCGCCGAGGCCTATGAGGCCGGCTACCTGGGCGCCGACGTGCTCGACACCGGCAACCGGGTCGAGCTCGTCGTCCACCGCGGTGCCGGCGCCTACATCTGCGGCGAGGAGACCGGGCTGCTCGACTCGCTCGAGGGCAAGCGCGGGAACCCACGGCTGAAGCCGCCGTTCCCCGCGATCCAGGGCCTCTACGGCGGCCCGACCCTGATCAACAACGTCGAGACGCTCTCCAACGTCCCGCACATCGTCCGCAACGGCGCCGAGTGGTACAAGCGCTTCGGCACCGAGCAGTCGCCGGGGACCAAGGTGGTCTCGGTCTCGGGCTGCGTGCGGCGCCCCGGCAACTACGAGGTCGAGCTCGGGGTCCCGTCCCGAGAGATCATCTTCGACCTCGCCGGCGGGCCCGCGAAGGGGCGGCGGGTCAAGGCCTGGTTTCCGGGCGGCTCCTCGGCGCCGGTGCTGACCGAGGCCGAGCTCGACCTCCCCTACTCCTTCGAGGCGATGGCCGAGGCCGGCTCGATGCTCGGCTCGGGCTCGATCATCATCGCCGACGACACGGTCTCGATCCCGAAGCTGGCGCTGCGAACGGCGCGCTTCTACCACCACGAGTCGTGCGGCAAGTGCACCCCGTGCCGGGAGGGCACCAACTGGACCGCGAAGATGCTCGAGCGGGTGACGCGCGGCGAGGCGACGCCGATGGACCTCGACATCATCGCCTCGGTGCAGGAGAAGATCATCGGCCACTGCCTGTGCGTGCTGGGCGACTCGATGGCGATGCCGGTCGGCTCGATGGTGAGCAAGTTCCGCGCCGAGTTCGAGGAGGAGATCCGGGCCGCCGCCTCCTCCGCTTCGCGTCCGGGGGCGGCGGGCGGTGGCAGGCCGGGGGAACTGGACCACTCGGGGTTCGACAGCCCGCTGACCGCGGAGGTGGAGGCCGTATGAGCGCGGAGAAGCCCCAGATCACGCTCGTGATCGACGGGATCGAGGTCGAGGCCGAGGAGGGGGCGATGCTGGTCGACGCCGCGAAGGGCGGCGACATCGAGATCCCGGTCTTCTGCTACGAGCCGAAGCTGGGCGGCCCGGTCGGCGCCTGCCGGATGTGCCTGGTCGAGATCGAGGGGATCCCGAAGCTGCAGACCGGCTGCTCGACTGCGGTCCGCGACGGGATGGTCGTCTACACGCGCACCGACCGCGTGATCGAGTCGCAGAACGCGATCGTCGAGTTCCTGCTCGTCAACCATCCGCTCGACTGCCCGGTCTGCGACAAGGGAGGCGAGTGCCCGCTGCAGGACATCTCGATGGGCTGGGGGCCGGGGCGCAGCCGGTTCTCAGAGCCCAAGCGCCACTTTCAGAAGCCGGTCGCGCTCTCGCCCCTGGTGCGGATCGACCGCGAGCGCTGCATCATGTGCTACCGCTGCGTGCGCTTCTCCCAGGACGTGGCCGAGGACGAGCAACTGCAGCTGCTCGAGCGCGGCGCGCAGAGCTTTGTGGGCACCTTCGACGAGCGCCCCTACATCGCCCCCTTCGCCGGCAACATCATCGACCTCTGCCCGGTCGGCGCCCTGACCTCGGAGGCCTATCGCTTCCGCGCCAGGCCGTGGGACATCGAGGACTCGGGCTCGATCTGCACGCTGTGCCCGAGCCAGTGCAACGTCATGTTCACGGTCCGCGACGAGCGCGTCCAGCGCGTGTTCCCCCGCGACAACGACGACGTCGACAACGGCTGGCTCTGCGACAAGGGGCGCTTCGGCTTCCAGATGATCGCCTCCGGCGAGCGGATCACCGAGCCCACGGTGAGCGGCGCCAAGGTCGGCTGGGAGGCGGCGCTCGACGCCGCCGCCGAGCGGCTGCGCGCCGCCGGCGAGCGGACCGCGGTGATCGTCGGCGGCCAGGCATCGAACGAGGAGGGCTACCTGGCGCAGCGCATCGCGCGCCGGGCGCTCGGCTCGCCGCACGTCGGCGCCGTCGACGAGCTGTCCCCCGCCCCGCTGCACGCGCTCTCGGCGCCTGAGCTCGGCGCCGCGGTCGCCGACATCGACCACGCCGACTCGATCCTCGTCGTCGGCGTCGACCCGCTGCACGCGATGCCGGTCCTCGACCTGCGGCTGCGCAAGGCCGTGCGCCACGGCGACACCCGCCTGGTGGTCGCCTCCGACCGCCCGACCGCGCTCGACGGCGGCGCCGAGGTGACCGCCCGCTACGAGCCAGGCGAGGCCGCCGAGCTCCTCGAGGCGCTGGAGCGCCAGCTCACCCGCCCCCCCGCCAACCCCGGCACGCCCGGACGCGAAGCGGAGGACGTGCCGGGCATTGGTTCTGCCGGACGCGAAGCGGAGGAGGTGCCGGGTGGTGATTCCGGCGCCGAGAGCATCGCCGGGGAGTTGCGGCCGGGCGCCACCGTGATCGTCTACGGCGAGCGGGTCGGGCGCGGGACCGGCGGCGAGGCCGCGCTGCACGCGCTCGCCGGCTGCGCGCGGGCGCTGCGCTGCGACGCCGATCGGGCCGGGCTGATCGGCGTCCCCGACGGCGCCAACGGCCGCGGGCTGCGCGAGGTGGGCTGCCTGTCGGGCGCCGGGCCCGGCTTCGAGGAGGCGGCCGCGGGGCGCGATCTCGCCGAGATCCGCGACGGCCTGCGTGCCGGCGACGTCGACGCGCTGATCTTGGTGCAGGCGGACCCGGTGCGCGACCTGCCCGACGGGCCCGCCTGGGCGCAGGCGCTGCGCCAGGCCCGCGCGGTGATCGCGATCTCGTGCTTCGAGGACGCGTCGACGGCGGCCGCCGACATCGTCCTGCCCGCCGAGATGTACGCCGAGAAGGAGGGCACGCTCACCCACCCGGACGGGCGCCTGCAGCGCCTGCGCCCGTCCGTGCCGCGCCCCGGCGACGTACGCCCGGTCTGGCAGGCGTTGACCGAGCTCTCGGCCCGGCTCGACCACGAGACCGGGATCGACTCCGCCTCCGAGGCGCTCGAGGCGATCGCCGCCGAGGTCCCCTTCTACGCCGGCGTCACCGCCGACGAGATCGGCGGCCGGGGAGTGCGCTGGCAGGAGCGCCAGGCCGCGGCGGCGTGTCCGCCCGCCGCCGAGGCGCGCGGCGAGCGCCGGGCGGCGGCCGCGGACTCCGGACGGCCGGAGAACGGCTCGGGCGGCGGTGCCCTGCGGCTCGGCACCTACCGCGACCTGTGGGCCGCCGAGGCGACCGAGCGCAATCCGGCGATTCGATTCCTCGCGCCCGCGCAGCGGGTCGAGCTGGCCCCGGCCGACGGCGCGCGCCTCGGGCTCGGCGACGGCGATCAGGTCGAGGTGCGCTCGAACGGCACCTCGGTGCGGGCGCGGGTCGCGCTGCACGAGCGGATCAGGCCCGGGGCCGCGTTCATGATCGAGGGCACCGCGACCGAGAACGCCAACGCCCTCGCCGGCGCCGAGACGGTCGAGATCGAGCGCATCGCGCCGGCCCCCGGCGCCCCGGGCAGGTCCGACCGGTCAGACGCGGAGCCGGCCGGGTCGTGAGCCTCCCGCTCGCCGAGGTCGGCTTCGCGGAGGCGACCTGGATCATGGTCGTCAAGTCGATCGTCATCTTCCTGGTCGTGTTCATGATCGTCCCGGTGCTGACCGTGGTCGAGCGCAAGCTGATCGGGCGCTTTCAGAACCGCTACGGCCCGAACCGCGTCGGCCCGGTGGGGCTGATGCAGCCGGTCGCCGACATCCTCAAGCTGGCCGGCAAGCAGGTCCTGCACCCGAGCGCGTCGGTGCCGCTGCTGTACGCGATCGGGCCCGCGCTGGTGATCTTCTCGGGGATCACGACGATCGCCATCCTGCCCTTCGGCAACGTCAAGGACGGGGTCGGCTTCTACGGCATCGACGTCTCGATCGGGGTGCTGTACTTCTTCGCCTTCGGCTCGCTCGCCTTCTACGGCCTGCTGCTCTCCGGCTGGGCATCGGGCTCGAAGTACAGCTTCCTGGGGGCGATGCGCTCGGCGGCGCAGCTGATCTCCTACGAGATCTCGATGGGCCTCGCGCTGCTCGGGGCGATCATGATGGCGGGGTCGCTGTCGCTGGTCTCGATCGTCGAGGCGCAGGGCACGATCTGGTACGTGATCCCGCAGATCGTCGGCTTTCTGATCTTCATGGTCGCCGGCTTCGCGGAAACCAACCGCGCCCCGTTCGATCTCCCGGAGGCGGACGCCGAGCTGGTCCAGGGCTTTCAGACCGAGTACGGCGGCACTCGCTTCGGCTCCTTCCTGCTCGCCGAGTACCTGGAGATGTTCGTCGTCTCGGGGATCGCCACCGCCTTCTTCCTCGGCGGCTGGATGGGGCCCGGCCCGGGCTGGCTCGACCCGATCTGGATGATCGTCAAGATCCTCGCCCTGATCTTCGTCTTCATCTGGGTCCGGGCGACGCTGCCGCGGCTGCGCTACGACCAGCTGATGTCGCTGGGATGGAAGATGCTGCTGCCGCTGGCGACCCTGAACGTGCTGGTCACCGCGGTGCTGGTGGTGGTGACATGACCACAGCCGACGACATCCTCCCAGCGAGCCGCAGGCGAGCGGTGATCCGAGCTTGCTCGGATTCGTCCGGTGTCGTCGGGTCTGGGAGGAGCCGATGAGCCAGGAATTTCCGTATCTGAAGGACGCCGAGGACGTCGTCGCGGTCCAGCGCGGGCCCGAGCCCGGCGGCGTCGCGGGCGCCTATCGGGCCTTCGGCGAGACGCTGCGGGGCCTGAAGACGACGATGGCGCAGGTCTTCGCGGGCCCGATCACGATTCAGTACCCGGAGGAGAAGACCCCCGTATACCCGCGCTTTCGCGGTCGCCACAAGCTGCACCGCTTCGAGGACACGGGGCTGGAGAAGTGCGTCGGCTGCTCGCTGTGCGCGGCCGCCTGCCCGGCGGACTGCATCCGCGTGGTCGCCGCCGAGAACGACCCGGTGGACCGCGTCTCGGCCGGCGAGCGCTACGCCGCGGTCTATGAGATCAACCTCGCCCGCTGCATCTTCTGCGGCTACTGCGAGGTCGCCTGCCCGTTCGACGCGATCACGATGGGCCACGAGTACGAGATGGCCGACTACAACCGGGGCGACCTGATCTTCACCAAGGAGATGCTGCTCGCCGAGTCGCTCGAGCAGACGCCGCTGCGGCGCGAGGGCGAGTAGTGGAGCAGGTCGCGTTCTTCGCCGGGGCGATCGGGGCGCTCGGGGGCGCGCTCGCGGTGGTCGCCCTGCGCAACCCCTTCTACAGCGTGCTGGCGCTGATCGTGCACCTGATCTCGCTCGCCGGGCTGTTCCTGATCCTCTACGCCGAGTTCATCGCCGCCGCGCAGATCGTCGTCTACGGCGGCGCCGTGATGGTCCTCTACCTGTTCGTGTCCGCCTACGTCGGCGGGTCCGAGGAGCCGATCTGGGAGGCGATCCCGGGCCAGCGCCTGCTCGCCCCGCTGCTCGCCGCCGCGCTCTTCATCGAGGTCTCGATCGCCGTGCTGGGCACCGGCCTGAAGGCGATCGGCGAGCGCGGGCCGACCCTTCCGGCCGGCTTCGGCTCGCCGGGCTCGATCGGCGAGCTGCTGCTCGAGCGCTTCCTGGTCGTCTTCGAGGCCGCCTCGATGCTGCTCCTGATCGCCGCCGTCGGCGCCATCGTCCTCGCGGGCCGCCGACGCGAGGCCGGCCCGGGCGGCGCCGGCGGCCCCGGGCAGCCGGGCGAGCGGTCCGGCGCCCGTCGAGACCAGCCGAGCCCAGCTCCACCGGGCACCCCCGGAAGCGGAGCTGAGGAGGTGGCCAGGTAATGGCGATCGAGTGGTACCTGGTGCTCTCGGCGCTGCTGTTCGCTGTCGGCGCCAGCGGCGTGCTCCTGCGCCGCAGCCCACTCGTGATCCTGCTCTGCCTGGAGCTGATGCTCAACGCGGGCAACCTGGCGCTGGTCGCCTTCTCGCGGTCGCTCGGCAACCAGGAGGGCCAGGTCTTCGCCCTGGTCGTCATGGTGGTCGCCGCCTGCGAGGTCGTGGTCGGCCTCGGGCTGATCGTGGCGATGTTCCGCCGCCGCCTGCCGCTCGACGTCGATGAGATCCGGGAGCTGCGCGGATGAGCCCAACCGACTTCGCCTGGCTGGTGCTCGGCTTCCCGCTGCTCGGGTCGCTGGTGATCGCGCTCGGCTTCCGGGTCCTGCCGGCCAGGGTGGCGGGGGTGATCGGCACGACCGCGATCGCGCTCGCGTTCGCGAGCACGATCGGCGCCCTGATCACCCTGCTCGATCAGCCCTCCGACGCGCAGCAGCTCACGGACTCGCTCTGGGACTACGCCTCGGCGTCGGGCCTCGAGATCCGGCTCGGGATCCTGGTCGACCCGCTGTCGGTGTTCATGTGCCTGGTGGTGACCGGGGTCTCGACCCTGATCCACCTCTACTCGGTCGGCTACATGGGAAGCGACGAGGGCTACCGGCGCTTCTTCTCCTACCTGAACTTCTTCGTCTTCTCGATGCTGCTCCTGGTCCTGGCCGGGAACTTCATCTTCCTGATCGTCGGCTGGGCCTTCGTCGGCTTCGCCTCCTACGCGCTGATCAGCTTCTGGTACCGGCGCCACACTGCGACCAAGGCCGGGATGAAGGCGTTCGTGATCAACGTGATCGGCGACGTCGGGATGGTGCTCGCCGCCTTCTTCGTCTTTCGCGAGCTCGGCACGTTCGAGCTCCTCGACTCCTTCGACGCCGCGCGCGAGACCTTCTCCACCAATCAGGGGGTGGTGATCGCGATCTGCTGCCTGCTGCTGGTCGGCGCGGTCGCCAAGTCGGCGCAGCTGCCGCTGCACACCTGGCTCCCCGACGCGATGGAGGGCCCGACCCCGGTCTCGGCGCTGATCCACGCGGCGACCATGGTCACCGCCGGCGTCTATCTGATCGCCCGCACGTTCCCGCTCTTCGAGCTGGCGCCGACCGCGGCCGACATCGGCGCCTTCATCGGCCTGGCGACCCTGCTGGTGGCGGCGACGATCGCGCTCGCGGTCGTCGACCTGAAGCGGATCATCGCCTACTCGACCATGAGCCAGATCGGCTACATGGTGATGGGGGTGTCGATCGGCGCCTACGCGGGCGGGCTGTTCATGCTCATGGCCCACGCCTTCTTCAAGGCGCTGCTCTTCATGGCCGCCGGCTCGGTGATCTCGGCGATGGCCAACAACCAGAGCATCGACCGGATGAGCGGCTTCCGGCGCGCGCTGCCCTACACCTCGGCGCTGCTGCTGATCGGGGCGCTGGCCCTGGCGGCGTTCCCGGGCACCTCCGGGTTCTTCGCCAAGGACGAGATCCTCGGCTTCGCCGCCAACCGCGGGGGTATGTACTGGGTCTTCGCGATCGGCGGCTACGCCGGTGCCCTGCTGACCGCGATCTACTCGTTTCGGATCGGCTTTCGGGTCGTCGCCGGTGAGCCCTCCGACGAGGCGCGCGAGTTCGAGCAGGGCCACATGTCCCACGGCGAGCGGGTCGACGGCCATCCGGTCAACCCGGCGACCGGCGAGGTCGAGGACGTCGACGTCGGCTTCCCCGGCGCCGAGCACCACGTCGCCGAGCGCTCGCGACCGATGGCGGTCGCGATGGGGGCGCTCGGCGTGCTCGCCCTGTTCGGCGGGCTGATCCAGGTCCCCGGCGTCGACGCCGTGCTCGAGCACTTCCTCGACCCGACCTTCGAGAGCTCGCCGCTGTACGCGATCGCTCCCTCGACTGGCGACGCGTGGCTGGGCCTGGCGGTCGGGGGCGTGATCAGCGCCGCCGGGATCGCGATCGCCTACTTCTTCTACGTCGCGCGCCGCGGGTCGACCGCGCGGCTGATCGAGCGGCTCCCCGGCCTGCACAAGTTCCTGTTTCACAAGTGGTATTTCGACGAGCTCGAGGACGCGCTCGTCTACCGGCCGGCGATCGCGATCGGGCGCTTCGCCAGCTCGACCTTCGAGCGTTACGTGGTCGACGGCATCGTCGCCGGCGCGGCCGGCTTCGTGCGCGGCGCCGGCGAGGTGGTCCGCGGGGCGCAGTCGGGCTTCGTGCGCGCCTACGCCCTGCTGTTGCTCGGCGGCTTCGCGGCGCTCGGCGTCTACTTCCTGGTGGCGGCGTCGTGAGGCCGCCGAGCGCGAAGCGCGGATCGGGGGGGGCGCGCGGATGCTGAACGTAATCCTCTGGCTCCCGCTCGCGGCCGGCGTCCTGGCGCTGGTCGCGCCGCGCGCGACGGTGCGCTGGACGGTCCTCGCCGGTGCGCTCGGCACGCTCGTCCTCGCCGTCGTCCTCGCCTTCGACTTCACCGTCGGCGACGCCGCGCTGCAGCACGCGGTCGACGAGAGCTGGATCCCCGACCTCGGGGTGCGCTACCAGCTCGGCGTCGACGGGATCAGCCTCTTCCTGGTCGTGCTGACGGCGCTGTTGTGGGAGGGCGCGGTCGCCTTCTCGGCCCTGCGCGGCTATCCAGAGGACGGCCGGGTGCGGCTCTACTACTTCCTGCTCGCGCTCGCGGAGACCGCCGCGCTGGGGGCGTTCCTCGCGCAGGACCTGCTGCTCTTCGTCCTCTTCTTCGACCTGATGCTGGTCCCGTTCTTCTTCTTGATCGGCGCCTTCGGCAACGGCGAGCGGATCGTGGCGACGACGAAGATGATCGTCTACACGCTGGTCGGCTCGCTGCTCATGCTGGTCGGCGCGATCGCGGTCGCGATCCTGGTCTCCCAGCAGACGGGCGAGCTCAGCTTCTCGATGCAGACCCTGAGCGAGAACCTGCTCTCGACCGGCAACCAGACCTGGATCTTCTGCTTCTTCGCCGCCGCCTTCCTGGTCAAGATGCCGGCCTTCCCGATCCACGGCTGGATGCCCGACGCCTACCGCGCGGCGCCGATCCCGGTGCTGGTGCTGCTCTCCGGCGTGCTGGCGAAGGTCGGCGCCTACGGCTTCCTGCGGGTGGCGCTGCCGATCTTCCCCGACGCGACCGCCGACCTGCAGGAGCTGGTCCTGGTGATCGGCGTCGCCTCGATCCTCTACGGCTCGGTGATGGCGTTCACGCAGAACGACACCCGCCTGGTGGCGGGCTACTCCTCGGTCGCCCAGCTCGGCTTCATCACGATCGGGATCTTCAGCCTGCGCCCGGAGGGCGCCAACGGCGCCGTCCTGCAGATGGTCAACCACGGGCTCGTGGTCGCCGGCATCTTCCTGATCATCGCCGTGCTCTGGGCGCGCACGGGGACCGACGACCTGCGCCGGATGGGCGGTCAGGCGCTGCGCGCGCCGGTCCTCGCCGCGCTCTTTCTGGTCGTCACGCTGGCGACCCTGGCGATGCCCGGGTCGGCCAACTTCATCGGCGAGTTCTACATCCTCAACGGCGTCTTCCAGTCGAAGATCGTCTTCGCCTTCGTGGCCGCGACCGGGGTCGCGATGGCCGCCTTCTACGCGCTGCGCCTGTACCAGCGCACGATGCACAACCGGCTCCCCGAGGGGGCGACCTCGCGCGAGATCTCGCTTCGCGACGGCGTCGTGCTCGCCCCGCTGGTCGCGGTGATCGTCGGCCTGGCGCTGTACCCGGGGCTGATCCTCGACCGCGGCGAGGCCTCGGTCGCCGGCAAGATCGAGGCGGTGGCGATGGCCGACTGCGCGGACGAGAGCTTCGCCAGATCGGACGGCGGCCGCTACGTGCTCGCGTTCGGCGCCTGCGCCGACGACCGCTACGGGATCAACGACGAGCTCGAGGAGCAGATCCGCAACCGGCTCGATGACACCCCGGGAGGTGGCCGCTGGACCGGCTACGGGCCGGTCGTGACCACCGATCCCCTCGTCGAGCTCTCGACGCGGGGCGCGTTTTCACCGCATAGCGACGATAACTCGTCCGCCCCTTCCCTACCGAGCCCCTTCCCCCGATGACCTTCGACGCCCCGCACATCGACTACGCCGGGCTCTCGCCCGTGATCGCGCTCACGGCCGGCCTCGTGGCGGTGCTGGTGGTCGGCCTGATCGGCGGGCGCGAGCGCCAGCGGGTCGCGGTCTCGGTGGTCGGGATCGGGGTCCTGGCGGTCACCGCCGGGCTCTGCATCTGGCAGTGGGGCGAGGGCAAGGACCTGGTCGCCGGCGCCCTGCGCCTCGACGACCTGGCGCTCGCCGCGACCCTGATCGCGATCGCCGCGGCCGCCTTCTGCATCCCGCTCTCTTGGCGCGAGGAGGCCTACGACCGCCCGCTCGGCACCAGCGGCCACGGGGAGTTCCAGGCGCTCTTGATCTGCTCGGTGCTCGGCATGACGCTGATCGCCCAGGCGCAGAACCTGATCGTCTTCTTCGTCGCGATCGAGCTGCTCTCGATCCCGCTCTACGTCCTCTGCGGCTCGGCGCTGAGGCGCGAGCGGTCGCTCGAGTCAGGGCTCAAGTACCTGATCATCGGCTCGGTCGGCTCGGCGACCCTGCTCTACGGGCTCGCCTTCGTCTACGGCGCCAGCGGCTCGACCGACTTCGGGGCGATTCGCGACGCGGTCGGCGGGTCGGTTATCGACGACCCGCTGCTGCTGATCGGGATCGCGCTCGCGGCCGCCGGGCTCGGCTTCAAGCTCTCGATCGCGCCCTTTCACCAGTGGACGCCCGACGTCTACGAGGGGGCGCCGACGCCGGTCACCACGTTCATGGCGGTGGCGACCAAGGCGGCCGTCTTCTGCGCCCTGGTGCGCTTCTTCGACGTCGCGCTCGGGCCGGCGGTCGACGACTGGCAGCCGGCGCTCGCGGCGCTCGCGGCGGTCTCGATCGTGGTCGGCAACGTGGGCGCGCTCGGCCAGGACTCGCTCAAGCGCCTGCTCGGCTACTCGGGGGTCGCCCAGGCCGGCTACATGATGGTCGCGGTCGTCGCCGCCACCGAGGCCGGGGTCAGCGCGCTGGTCTTCTACCTGGCCGCCTACGCCCTGATGAACCTGCCCGCCTTCGCGGTGATCGTGATCCGCGAGCGCGAGACCCCGTTCGGCGACAACATCCGCGCGGTCACCGGGCTCGGTCGCGAGCGCCCGGCGCTGGCGATCGCGTTGACGATCTCGATGCTGGCGCTCGCCGGCCTGCCGGGGACGGCGGGCTTCATGGGCAAGCTGTTCGTGATCGAGGCGGCGGTCGACGCGGACTACACGTGGCTCGGCGTGATGATCGCGATCGGGACGATGATCTCGCTGGCCTACTACCTGCGGGTGGTCGCGGCGATCTGGATGAGCCGCGCGACCGAGCCGGCGCCGACCGCGATGCCGGCGATCGCCGGAGGATCGCAGGAGGCCGACACCGCCCCCACCGGCGCGCGCTGCGCGGCGATCGTCGGGCTGCTCGTGCTCGCGGCGGCGGCGACGGTCTTCTTCGGGGTGATCCCCTCGCCGCTGGTCGACTGGGCCGCCAACGCGGGCCAGTCGATCGGGTCGGCGTTCGGCTGAGCGCGCGCTCGGCGGCGGCGGCGCGCCGCGCTCAGGCCGGATCGGGTCCGAGCCGGTCGATCATGCGCAGCACCGCCTCGGTGTTGGCCCGCAGCTGCGCTCGCTGATCGGCGATCTCGGCCCCGAGCTCCTGCAGGCCCCGGATCAGGTCCTGGTTGATGCGCGCGTTGTGCTCGAGCAGCTCACGAAGGAAGGTCCGCTGCTCGGCATCGCGTTCCTCGGACCAGGCCCTCCACTCGGCCTTCTGCGCCTCGAACCAGGTTCGCCACTCGGCGCGCTGTTCTGCGAGCCACCGAGGCTCCTCGCCGCTCGAATCCATCCCCACATTGTCTCACCCGGCAGGCGACCGGGGATGGCCTGTTCGTGTCGATCCCGTGACGCGTTGCGCGCTCAGAGCAGGTCGAGAGCCGCGCCGACGATCGTCTCGGCGTCGATGCCGTGGTGCGGGTAGAGGTCTTTGATGTCCCCCGACTGGCCGAACTCGGTGACGCCCAGATATGCGGCCCGGTCTCCGCGCACCGAGCCGAGGAAGGCGAGGGTGTGCGGGTGGGCGTCGATCACGCCGACGATCGGCGCCGCGCGGTCGGGCGGCAGGAGCCGGTCGAGGATCGTCGCCTCGCCGCCGCCGAGGCCCTGGCGAGCGCGCAGGGCGCGGAAGAGCAGGTCCGGGCTGGTCAGGCAGAGCACGTCGGTCGGGATCGCGCCCCCGGCCTCGAGCTCGGTGGCGGCGGCCAGCGCCTCGGGAACCAGCGCCCCGACGGCGCAGATCGCCAGGCGCGGCGGCGCCGCCGCCTCGCGGAGCCGGTAGCCGCCGGCCAGGACGTCGAGCCGGCGGCGCTCTCGGCCCTGCGAGTCCGCCGGGACCGCGGCGAGCGCCTGGTCGATCGGCCGGGTCGAGAGCCGGAAGTAGGCCGAGCCCCCGCCCGGCGCGCCGAGCCGCGAGAGCGCGTGCAGGAAGGTCCACTCGAGGTCCTGGGCGAAGGCCGGCTCCCAGGCCACGCAGCCGGGCTGCTCGATTCCCGCCGACGGGGTGACCACCGACTGGTGGGCGCCGCCCTCCGGGCCGAGGGTCACCCCCGAGGGGGTCCCGATCAGGATCGACTGACCACCGGCGTAGATCCCGAATGCCCACGGCTCGAAGCAGCGCATCAGAAACGGGTCGTAGATCGTCGCCACGGGCAGCAGCGGCTGACCATCGCGCGACCAGGTCGCCCCCAGCTCGCCGAGCAGGCCGACCAGGTTGACCTCCGCGATCCCGAGCTCGACGTGCTGGCCGTGATCGGTCTCGCGCCAGCGGACGAGGGTGTTGGTGTCGTCGGCGAACCAGTCGATCCGTTCGCCGACCGACCAGACCCCGACCCGGTTGATCCAGCCGCCGAGGTTCGTCGACGAGGCGACGTCGGGGCTCACCGTGACCACCCGCGCCGCCGCCTCCGGCGCCTCGCGGTAGAGGTCGGCGAACAGGCGGCCCAGCTGCTGCTGGGTCGAGGCCTCGCCGGCGTGCTCGCGGCGAAGCTCGACCGGCAGCGCCGGCGGGGCGACCGGGGAAACCGGCTCGCGGCGCAGGCGCTCGGCGGTCGCCGCGCAGATCCGGGCCTGCGCGCTGGCGGGGTCGAAGCGCGCCCACCGATCGTCCGGGTCGGCGCCCAGCTCGGCACCCAGCTCGGCGAGCTGCTCGCCGCCGAGCAGCGCCGAGTGGTTGGCCGGGTGGCCCTCGATCGGCAGTCCCCAGCCCTTGATCGTGTACGCGAACAGGATCGAGGGGCGATCGGTGACCGCGTCGCACTCGCGCAGGCCCTCGAGCACCGAGCCGAGGTCATGGCCGCCGAGGTCACGGACGGCGGCGCGCAGGTCGGGGTCGGAAAGCTCGGCGATCAGGCCCCCGATCGCGCGCCGGCCCGGCCCCGAGCCGGGCAGCCGCTCACGCAGCTGCGCCGGATCCGAGCGCAGCAGGCGCTGGTACTCCTCGTTGGGCATCTCGTCGATCCGCCGTCGCAGGTCGGCGCCGCCTTCGCGCTCGAACAGGGCCCGCAGCCGGGGGCCGTACTTGACCGTGACGGCGTGCCAGCCGGCGGCCTCGAACATGGCCAGCAGGCGTCCCACGGCGATCTCGGGGAAGACGCGGTCAAGCGACTGACGGTTGAGGTCGACGATCCACAGGACCTCGCCGAGCTTGGCGACGACCGGGTCGCAGAGCGCCTCCCAGACGGCGCCCTCGTCGAGCTCGGCGTCGCCGAGCAGGGCGATCTGGCGCCCGCCGCGCGGCACGTCGAGGTGCCCGGCGACGTAGCGGTGGGCGATCGCCCCCCAGATCACCTGGGTGGCGCCGATCCCGACCGAGCCGGTCGAGTAGTCGACCGGGTCGGGGTCCTTGGTCCGCGAGGGATAGCTCTGCAGGCCGCCGAACTCGCGCAGGCGCTCCAGGAAGGAGGCGTCGAGCTCGCCGAGCAGGTAGTTGATCGCGTGCAGGACCGGCGACGCGTGCGGCTTGACCGAGACGCGATCGGGGGCGCGGAGGTGGGCGAACCAGAGCGCCGTCATCAGGGTCACCACCGAGGCGCTCGACGCCTGGTGCCCGCCGACCTTGATCTGCGAGCGCGCCGGGCGGACCCGGTTGGCGTGATCGACGATCGCGGTCGCGAGCCACAGGACGCGGGCCTGGATCAGCTCGAGCGCGGCGGGGTCGACCGCGGACACCGCGCCGCCGCCGCGCCTGGCCGTCGCCACATCCACCGTCTCGCCGAGCACCCGTCGGATCATGCCGCTCGCGGCGGGCCGGCGCAGGTCGGCACTCCGCCCGACCATCTGCGTCCGGTCCCGGGGCTCGACCGCGGACGCCGGGCGCGCCGCACGTTCGCCGCGGCATTCGCGGCCGAGGTGCGCCTCGGTCCCGGAGCGGCCGCCGGGGCCAGCCCGGCGGGGTGCGCGTTCGCACGAAGAGTGATACCGTTTTGGTGCATGGACGCATTGTTCAACAATTGAGCGGGAGGAGAGTTTTCGATGTTGAAACGTGCCCGTAAGCTCCCGGCGCGGCCGGGGTTCGCCGCCGCCAGCCTGGGAACGATCGTTGCCACCGCGCTGCTCGCCGGCGGCGCGGCGACCAGCGTGGCCCAGCAGGGACCCGAGAAGGGCACGAGCGTCGTCGTGCTGATCGGCGACGGGATGGGACCGGTGCAGCGCACCGCGCTCCAGTACAAGCTCTACGGCAAGGTCGAGACGCAGCCGATCGACGACCAGGACCACTACGGGATGCTGCGCACGCACGCGAAGGGCGGTGGCCTGGTCACCGACTCGGCCGCCGGCGCGACCGCGATGGCGACCGGGGTCAAGACGCACCGCAACTACGCGGGCGTCGGCCCCGACGGCAAGCTGCGCGAGACGCTGCTCGAGATCGCCAACGCGCAGGGCAAGTCGACCGCGATCGTCGAGGACAACGACGTCACCAACGCGACCCTGGCCGCCTTCGCGGCGCATCACGACAACCGCGACAACAAGCGGATCATCGCCAAGCAGTACCTGCGCGACACCAGGCCGGACCTGATCTTCGGCGGCGGCGAGGAGGTCTGGTATCCGAAGGGCCACCCGGGCAAGGTCCCCGACATGACCGAGGACGACGTCAGCTACGGGAACGCGAACCTGGTCGCCAAGGCCAAGAGCCGGGGCTACGAGTACGCCTGGGACCGCAAGAGCTTCGCGCGCCTGAAGGGCCCGAAGGCGCTGGCGATGACCCGCACCGACGCGATCCTGCGCGGCGTGCTGATCCGCAAGTACAACTACCGCAACGACCCCTACGCGGTGCCCGAGCACGAGATGGTCGCCAAGGCGCTGGAGATCCTCGGCCAGAACCCGAAGGGCTTCTTCATGGCGATCGACGTCGACGAGATCGACGACGCCGGCCATGAGCACAGCCCGCGGCTGCTGTTTCGCTCGGGCCGTGAGATCAACCTGATCGCCGCGGAGCTCAAGCGCTATCAGCGCCGCAACCCGAACACGCTGGTGATCATCACCGCCGACCACGAGACCGGCGGGCTCGGGATCGAGGCCCACTACCAGATGGGCGGCGCGGGGCTGTTTCCGGTCAAGGGGTCCGGCGAGCACTTCCGGCTCGACTGGACGACGCCCGGCCACACCGCAGTCAACGTGCCCGTCACCGCGAGCGGACCGGACTCCGAGCTGTTCGACGGCGTCTACGACAACACCCACGTCTTCGACGTCGCGAGCGGGGTGCTGCGCCAGAAGTAGCGCCCGCACGGTCGGCGGCGCCACGCCGGCGCCCGCGGGGCTGGGGGGTGGGACGGGGCGGCTCGCAAGTCGCCTCCGTCCTCCGTGCCGACACGGCGCCGACCTCGTCACGCCGGGCTGATTCCGGCGCGTGGGGGCCCGAGATCTTCCCACGGCGGAAAGGAAGCGGGCTCGGCGGGCCTCAGGCGGACGGGTCGCGGGGCGCGGCGAGCCGCGGAGCCTCGGCGGGCCTCAGGCGGACGGGTCGCGGGGCGCGGCGAGCCGGTAACCCTTGAGCAGCGTCTCGTGGACCGTCCACAGGGTCTCGGTCCCGGCGGCCAGGCGGCAGACGTCGCCCGGCCCGACCTCGACCTCGCCGCCCGGGTGCGCGATCGTCGCCCGGCCCTCGAGGACGACGAAGGTCTCGTCGACCTCGAGGTCGCGGAAGCTGCCCGGCGTGCAGCGCCAGATCCCGCTCTCGGCGCCGTCCTCGGAGCACGCCAGGACGAGCGACGAGGTCTCGGGCGCGCCGGCGACGATCTGCGCGGGGGCCAGCGGATCGGGCTCGAGCGCGGCGTCGGTCGCCGAGGCCCGAAGCACGGGTGTCGCGCGCTCGGCCATCGCGCGCCTCAGCCGACCAGCTCGGCGGCCGCCTCCTCGAACGCCTCGGTGTGGCGGTCGACCTGCTGGGCGGTCGTCGCCGGCGAGATCAGGGCCATCATGTGAAACGGGGTGAGCAGGATCGCGCGGTTGAGCATGTAGAGGTGCAGCAGGGCGTCGAGCTCGGTGTCCATGGCGGCCGCGGCCTGGCCCCCGTTGCGCGGCGGGCTGGGGCTGAACATGTACTCGGCCCGGCAGCCGAGCCGGGTCACCGACCAGGGCAGCCGGTGGGCGGCGATCGCCTCGGCCACCCCCGCCTCGAAGCGCTCGCCGAGGCCGATCATGCGCTCGAACGCCTCGTCGGTGAGCACCTCGGTGAGCGTCGCGCGGGCGGCCGCGAGCGAGAGCGCGTTGCCGGCCAGCGTGCCGCCGACCCCACCGACGTCGGCGGCGCCCGCGACCGTGTGCTCGAGGATCCGCTCGGCGACCTCGGCGGTGAAGCCGTAGGCGCCGATCGGCACCCCGCCGCCGATCGGCTTGCCGATCGTCAGGAAGTCGGGC
Organism: Solirubrobacterales bacterium; assembly: GCA_009379895.1. GTDB lineage: Bacteria > Actinomycetota > Thermoleophilia > Solirubrobacterales > 70-9 > WHSW01. The sequence continues at coordinate 10,890 of WHSW01000006.1, read as the reverse complement.
TCGAGGCGATGCTCGCGCGTGTAGCCGCCGGGGCCGCAGCACAGGGTGTGCGTCTCGTCGATCACCAGCAGCGTCCCGGCCTCGCGGGTGAGCGCGCGCAGGCGCTCGTGATAGCCGTCGTCGGCGAGCACGATGCCGATGTTGGTCAGCGCCGGCTCGACCAGCACGCAGGCGACGTCGCCGTGGCCGAGCTCGCGCTCGAGGCCGTCGAGGTCGTTGATCTCGACGATCCGCGTGGTCTCGGCGGGGGCGACCGGCGGGCCGACGTTGCCCTCCCGGGGGCGCACCTCGCCGTCGATCAGCCCGGCGACGGTCTCGTCGACGCTGCCGTGATAGCAGTGGTTGTGGACCAGGACCTTAGGGCGGCCGGTGATCTCCCGCGCGAGGCGGACCACGAACCGGTTCGCGTCGGTGGCCGAGAGGCTGAACTGCCAGTCGCGCAGCCCGAAGCGCCGCTGCATCTCCTCGCCGACGATCACCGCGTCCTCGGTCGGCAGCATCGCGGTGACCCCGCGCGCGACCCGCTCGCGGACCGCGGCGACGGTCGGGGTCGGCGAGTGGCCGCTCATCGCTCCGGTGTCGCCCAGGCACAGGTCGGCGTAGAGGTTGCCGTCGACGTCGGTGAGCGTCGCGCCGCGCGCCTCGCTCATGAAGACCGGAAAGGCTCCGGGCCAGCGGGTCATCCAGTTCATCGGCACGCCGGAGAGCAGCGAGCCCCGAGCGCGCTCGTGCAGCTCGCGCGAGCGGGGGTGCGTCTCGGCGAAGCGCTCACGCTCGCGGGTGGCGAGCGCGGCGATCCGCGCGCGCTCGATGCCGTTCACGGCGCCGGCCTCGCTCATTGCGCCTTGAACTCCTGGAACGCGTGCACCCAGTCGCGATAGTCGGCCGGATGGGTCTCGGGGACGGCGTGGGCGGCGGTGTCGACGCCGGACTTCTCGCGATAGCCCGGCGGGGCCAGCTCGAGCGCCTTGCGATTGGTGACCAGGTACCCGTCGCGGGCGCGAATCGCCTGCGCCTGCGGCGAGGCCTGGAAGTTCATCAGCGCGTAGGCCGCCGGGATGTTCTCGGCCTTCGAGGTGAGCGCGAACCCGCACACCCACGAGAGCGTCCCCTCCTCGGCCGGCGACCACTTCGCGTTCACCCCGGAGTCGACGATCCGGTCGGCGAGCTGCGGCCCGGCGGCGGCGACCACGACCTCGCCCGACTTGAACAGGTTGACCAGGTCGGAGTCCGAGCCCCACAGGGTCCGGAACTGGTCGGAATGATCGAGCAGGTACTGCTTGGACCGCTCGAGGTCCTCGGCGCTCATGCCCATCGGGTCCTCGATCCCGATCGCCAGCGCCGCCTGCGCGATCGCCGGCAGCGCGTAGGAGCCGTGGATCGTCGAGCGCCCCTCGAAGCGCGGGTCGAACAGGTCGGCGAGCTCGTCGATGCCCTCGGGAACCTCGTCGGCGTTGTAGACGAGTCCCTCGAGCCCCGCGGAGAGCGGCACCGCGTACTCCTGGCCGTCGATCACGATGCCCTCGGCGTTGGTGAAGTTGAGGTCGTCCCACCACTTGATCCCCGCCGGGTCCAGCGGCCGCAGCAGCTGCTGGTCGACCAACGGCTGCATCTCGTCGAGGCAGACCTCGACCACGTCGGCCTCGAACCCGCCGGCCAGCTTGGCCGCCGCCTCGTCGTTGGAGTCGAAGGTCGCCGTCTCGATCTCGAGGTCGGGGTTGGCCTCGATCACCGGGTCGATCAGCTCGGGCACGACGCTGTCCTCGTAGGCGAACACGCGCAGCGTCCCCGAGACGGGCGCATCGGAATCGGTGGGCGCCGAGGCGACGGCGTCGGTCCCCTCGTCGCCGCCGCAGCCGGCGACGGCGATCACGGCGGTGGCCGCGAGGGCGGCGAACGCGAATCTGGCGGTCATCTTCATCCATCGCCTCCCTGGGGCGTCGCGGGATCGAAGCGCTTGGCGCAGTTTGTCACATTGCTCCACAGTTCGTCATTCTCGCGACCTCACCACGAATCACTGAGGCGACAGCCGACGGCGCTACGAAGTACGCTGAAATTCCGCCAGACCTACACGATCCAAGCAGGAGATGAGCGCGCATGAGCACGAGCGTGAGCAGCCAAGTCGAGTTCCCCACCGTGCGGACCCCTTTGCCCGGGCCGGCCAGCGCGCGGCTCATGTCCCGCAACGACGCGGTCATGTACGGGCCCTACCGCGAGCACACTACGGTGCCGCTCTACATCGAGCGCAAGACCGACTGGCTGATCGCCGACGTCGACGGCAACACCTTCGTCGACCACGTCTCGGCCTGGGGGTCGAACCCGCTCGGGGCTCAGCCGCCCGAGACCCTCGCGCGCACGATCGAGGCCATGCACCGGTGGGGCTTCGAGATCACCGACTACGTGCGCTCGGAGCCGCCGATCCGGCTCGCCGAGCGGCTGGTCGAGCTCGCCCCGCCGAACATCACCCGGGTCGCCACCGGGATCACCGGGACCGAGGTGGTCGAGGGCGCGGTGAAGCTGGCGCGCGAGGCAACCGGCCGGCCGATGATCCTCGGCTTCCTCGGCCAGTACCACGGCGAGACCACCTATCTCACCGCCGCCGGCTCGACCGACCTCGCCGAGGTCACCTCGAACTCGGCCCAATACGTCTCGGGGCTGGTCTTCGCCCCATACCCGAACGCCTTCCGCGCCCCGTTTCATCGGGGACCGGGCCCCTACGACGACGCGATCTACGTCGACTACCTCGAGGAGGTGCTGCTCCGCCACCAGGTCGATCCCGAGCAGATCGCCGGGGTGCTGATCGAGCCGGTGCTCGGCGAGGGCGGGATCGTGATCCCCTCGGCGGAGTTCTGGCGCCGGCTCACCGACCTGTGCCGGCGCTACGGATGGGCGCTGATCGCCGACGAGGTGCAGACCGGGATCGGGCGCTGCGGGACGATGTTCGCGGTCGAGCGCTGGGACCTCGAGCCGGACCTGCTGCTGCTCGGCAAGGGCTTCGCCGGCGGGGTGATGCCGATCGGAGCGACGCTCGGAAGCGAGCGGATGATGCGCGATTCGACCATGCACGTCGGCGGCACCTTCGCCTGGCCCCCGGCCGCCTGCGAGGGCGCCCTGACCAACATCGAGAGCATCCTGCGCGACGGCGTGCTCGCCAACGTTCAGGAGATGGAGCGGGTCGCGCACGAGGTGCTCGGCCCACTGGTCGAGCGCCACGAGCAGGTCGGCGACGTGCGCGCCGCCGGCGGGCTGGTCGGGGTCGAGTTCGTCACCGACATGGAGACGATCCGCCCGGCGCCGGCCTTCCAGCTCGCCGTGCACCACGCCGCGCTGCGCCGCGGGGTGCTCGGCATCACCCAGCCCGGCAAGTGGGTCTACCGGCTGCAGCCCGCGCTCAACCAGCCGATGGAGCTCTTTCGCTGGTCGTGCGAGCGGGTCGCTGACGCGATCGACGAGGTCGCCGCCGCGCCGCCCGCCGAGTGAGCGCGAGCGTCGACTGGGACGTCGTCGTCGGCTACGCCGATCGGCTCTCGGCGCTCCCGGGCGAGCGCCTGCGGGTGATGGCGTCGTGCGCCGCCGAGCTCGAGGCCGAGGTGGTCCGCCTGCCGGGGCGCGAGCCGGCGCCGTTCGGGCTCAGCGAGCTCGCCGGCCCCGCGCCGCAGCCGGCGCGAACCGGCTCCAGCGTCGAGGTCCCCCACGATGACGCCCTGCGGCCCCGGGACGGGCTCGCGGTCAGCGTCTGGGTCTGGCTCGCCCCGGGGGCGCCGGCGGGCGAGCGGCGCGCCCTGATCGCGACCTGGGGCGAGGCCGGCGCGGACGGCTACGCACTCTGCCTCGACCGCGACCGCCGCCCGCGCTTCGAGGTCGCGAGCGCCGGGCGCCGCGAATCGGTCGTCGGCGGCGAGCCGCTGCCGCTCGGGGTCTGGTCGAGGGTCGCCGGGACGCTCGATCGCGAGGCGGGGACGCTCTCGATCTCGCGCTTCGAGCTCGCCGGGGGCGAGGAGCGCCCGGTCGACGCCCGGTCGACGCCCTCTACCGTCCACGGCCCTGGCCGCGCGCCCGGCCCGCTGCTGCTCGGCGCCGAGCGCCGGGGGGCCGGCGGCGCCCTCGAGTCGCATCTCGACGGCAAGCTCGAGGCGCCCACCGTGCTCGCCGGGCCCGCGTCGGCGACCACGGTCGCCGCCTGGGCGCTGGGCGAGGGCCGCGGCCGCGAGGTCGTCGACCGCGGGCCGCTCGGCCTGCACGGGCGCTGCCGCAACGGCCCGATCCGGGGGGTGACCGGCCACGACTGGCGCGGCGACGCACACGACTGGCGCTGCGCCCGCGGGCAGTACGGGGCGATGCACTTTCACGCCGACGCCGTCGACGACCTGGGCTGGGACCCGGTGCTCGAGGTCGAGGTCCCGGACCGCTGCCCGAGCGGCGTGCACGCGGTCGTCCTCGCGGCGGCGGGGCGCGAGGACCTGGTCCCGTTCGTGGTCCGCCGCGCGCCCGAGGCCGATCCCGCGCCCGTCGCCGTGCTCCTCCCCACCTTCACCTACCTCGCCTACTCGTGCGAGCGGGCGGCGCCGGCGCTGGCCGGCTCCGAGCGCCCCGAGGACCGCTGGGCCGAGCGCCAGCGCCTGCGCAGCCTCTATGACCGCCACGAGGACGGCGTCGCCGTCTACGAGGCCTCGCTGCTGCGCCCGCTGACCCAGCTGCGCCCCGGCTACCGGTGCGCCCAGCACGGCGGGCCCCACGGTCTCGCCCAGGACCTGATCCTGCTCGGCTTCCTCGAGCGCCGCGGGATCCGGTTCGACCCGCTCACCGATCACGACCTCGACGCCGAGGGCGCGGCGGCGCTCGCCGGCCACCGCACCGTGATCACCGGGGCCCACCCCGAGTACGCGAGCGAGCGGCTGCTCGAGGCGCTCGAGTCGCACGTCCGCGGGGGTGGCCACCTCGCCTACCTGGGCGGCAACGGGCTCAACGGCTGCGTCTCGGTCGACCCCGACCGCCGCCACGTGCTCGAGCTGCGCCGCAACGACACCCAGGGGCTCGCCCCCCAGGCGCTGGCCGGCGAGCACCATCACGCCGCCACGGGCGCCTTCGGGGGCGATTGGCGCCGCCACGGGCGCCCCGAGCACCGGCTACTGGGGGTGGGCCTGTCGGCCTTCGGCGCCGGGCCCGCGGTCGACTATCACCGGGTCGCCGAGGCGGGCGACCCGGTCGCCGAGGCCGTCTTCGCGGGCCTCGAGCCCGGGGCGCCGATCGGCGATCGGGGCGAGGTGCTCGGCGGCGCCGCCGGCTACGAGGTCGACAGCCTCGAGCCGCGGCTCGGCTCGCCCGCCGACGCGCGGGTGCTCGCCACCGCCGCCCCTCTCGGCTCCGGCTACTCCCGCTGGCCCGACGACACGATCGAGGACGTCGATCACCCGCTCGCGGGCGACGGGGGCCCCAGGATGCGCGCCGACATGGTCGTCCGCCGGCGACCCGGCGAGGGGGTCGTCTTCTCGGTCGGCTCGATCGCCTGGACCGGGTGCCTGGCCGGCGACGATGCGAACCCCGTCGCGCGCGTGACCGAGAACGTGCTCCGCGAGCTCGGCCGCGCGAGCCCGTTCGCCGGTCATGCGCCCGCCGATGACTGAGCCGAGCTCGCCGCTCGCCGGGGCGCGCTTCGACGCGATCGTGGTCGGCGCCGGCCACAACGGCCTGGTCGCCGCCACCTACCTCGCCCGGGCCGGGCTTCGCACCGCCGTCCTCGAGCGCCGCTCGATCGTCGGGGGAGCGTGCACGACCGAGGAGTTCGCCCCCGGTTACCGGGCGTCGCCCGGCGCCTACGTGCTGAGCCTGCTGCGGCCGGCGATCTGGCGCGACTTCTCGCTGCGCTCGCGCGGCGTCGAGGTGCTCGAGGCGGCGCCGACCCTGAACGTGTTTCGCGACGGGGCCCGGCTGACCCTGCACGAGCGCGGGGCCGAGACGGCGCGGGAGCTGGCCCGCTTCGACCCCCGCGACGGCGCGGCGTTCGCCGCCTTCGAGGAGGAGATGCTCCGGGTCGCGCGCCTGCTCGGCCCGTGGTTCGACCGCCCGCCCCCGGGGGCGCCCGGGTGGGTGAGCCCCGCCTCGCTGGGCGCACTGGCGCGCGGCGCGGGGCGCGCCCGTGGCGCGCTGCTCGAGACGGCGAGGCTGTTCGCGGCCTCGGCGCGCGACCACCTCGAGCGTCGCTTTCGCTCCGAGCACGTCCGCGCCGCGCTCGGCTGGGACTCGATCTCCAACACGCTCGCCGGGCCCTCGACCCCCGGCACCGCCTACGCGCTGCTGCACGAGCACGCGGCGAGCGCGCTCGGGGGAACGAGCTGGGGCTTCGTCCGTGGCGGGATGGGCCAGGTGACGGCGCATCTGCACGACGCCGCCCGCGAGGCCGGCGCGGTGGTCGTCACCGGCGCCGCGGTGGAGCGGATCCTGGTCGACGGCGGGCGCGTGCGGGGGGTTCGGCTCGCCGAGGGCGGCGAGCTCGCGGCGGCGACGGTGCTCTCCAACGCCGACCCGAAGCGGACCTTCCTCGGGCTCCTGGAGCCGGCGGACCTCGACGGCGAGACGCGCGCCGCGATCCGCGCCTACCGCAGCGAGGGCGCGAGCATGAAGATCAACCTCGCGGTCGGCGAGCTGCCGCGGATCGCGGGCACGCCGGCGGGGCCGCAGCCGCACCACCGCGGGCTGATCCAGCTCACCCTGCCGCTCGCCGAGATGGACCGCGACCAGGAGGGCGCCCGCCGCGGCCTGGCGGCGCGGGCCCCGCACGTGGAGCTCTGCGCGCCGAGCGCGCTCGACCCGTCGCTGGCCCCCCCGGGCCGCCACGTGCTCACGCTCGGTGTCCGCTCGCAGCCCTACCGGCTCGCCGAGGGGACCTGGGACGCCGACCGCGAGCGGATCGCCGACCGCCTGATCGCCGAGCTCGCCGGCATGATCCCGAACCTGCCCGGCTCGATCATCGCCCGCCAGGTCCTCAGCCCGCTCGACCTCGAGCGCACCCTGGCGCTGACCGGCGGCCACCATCTGCACGGCGACATGTCCCCCGACCAGCTCGGCCCGCTGCGCCCGGCGCTCGGCATCGGCGGCTACCGAACCACGATCGCCGGCCTCTATCTGTGCGGCGCGGGCACCCACCCCGGGGGCGGCGTCACCGGCGCCAACGGCCGCAACGCCGCCGCCCGGGTGCTCGCCGACCGCCGGCGATCTAGTCGTCCGTACCGGCTTCGGCGCGGGCCGCCTCGGCGAACCGGTAGGAGTCCTTGAGCTCGCTCAGGATCACCGCGGTGTCGGTCTCGACCACGCCGGGCACCTGGCGGATGCCGCGGGTGACCACCTCGAGCAGGTGCTGGTTGTCGCGACAGACGGCGCCGACGAGGAGGTCGGTGCGGCCGGTGCAGACCGCCACGTAGTCGACCTCCGGGATCGCCGCGATCCGCTCGGAGGCCTGCTCGAGCCCGGCCCCGCTGAGGCGCACCGAGATGAACGCCTGGATCATCCCGAGCGCGATCGGGCTGGTCGCGGCGACGATCTGGATCACCCCGCGCTCGGTCAGCGACGCGACCCGCTGGCGAACGCTCGCCTCCGAGAGGCCGAGGTCGCGGGCGATCCTGGTGAACGGCCGGCGGCCCTCCTCCTGGAGCTGGTCGATGATGCGGCGGTCGACGTCGTCGAGCGGCTTGCTCATCCGGTCCGCCTACGCGCCCAGCTCCGGGCCCTCGAGCCCCGCCAGCCGGTCGGGCACCGGCGGGCGACTGTCGGTGTCGTACCAGTCGCCGCTCAGCTCGCCGCCGTCGACGACGATCGTCTCACCGTTGACGTAGGAGGCATCGTCGGAGGCCAGGAACAGGACCACGCGCGCCTGCTCGTCGGGCCGCGCCACGCGCCGCAGCGGGACCCGGCGCAGATAGGCCCGGGTGCGGTCGCGGTCCTCGTCGGTGTAGGTCGCGGCGAGCTCCGAGCTCACGGTCTCACCCGGGGCGACGCAGTTGAAGCGCAGCCCGAGGTGGCCGAGCTCGGTCGCGAACGAGCGCATGATCGCGACGATACCGGCCTTCGTCGCGTTGTAGTGGGCCTCGGGCGCCTCGGTTCGAAACGCGTTCACGGAGGTGATCGAGACCACCGCGCCCGTCCCCCGCTGCGCCATCCGGCGGGCGACCGCCTGGGTCAGGAAGAAGACGGCGCGCAGGTTGACGGCGAAGAGCTCGTCCCAGTCGGGCTCGGTGATCTCGAGCACCGGGGACTGGCGCATGAGGCCGGCGTTGTTGACCAGCACGTCGACGGACCCGAGCCGGCGCTCGGCGAGCGCGCCGAGCTCGGCGGCCCCGCGGGGCTCGGCGAGGTCGATCTCGACGACCTCGAGCCGCGCCGGATCGGGCAGGCGGGCGGGCAGCGCGGCGAGCCCGTCGCGGTCGCGATCGGCGACCAGCACTCGCGCGCCCTCGGCGAGCAGCTCCTCGGTGATCGCGAGCCCGATCCCGCTCGCGCCCCCGGTGACCAACACGTTGCGTCGCTCGAACCGCATCTGGATCCCTCCCGATCTCGCGATCTTCGGCCGCGGCTCCCGCCCGCTCCGAGCCCGCTGGTCGACACATCTTGTCAAATTGTGGAATGATGTGACACATGCCCAAGATCAAGAGCCCATCCCCGCCGCCGGCGGAACCGCCGTCCACCGATGTCTCCGACCTGCAGATCGCAACCGTATCGACCGTCGACGCCGCCGCCAACGCCGTCCGCGAGCTGATCCTCGACGGCCGGCTCGAGCCCGGCACCAGGCTGCGCGAGGCCGAGTTCGCCGAGCGGCTCGGGATCGCCCGCCACTCCTTTCGAGCCGCGACTCAGATCCTGATCTCCGAGGGCCTGCTGCGCCGCGAGCCCAACCGCGGCGTCCAGGTTCCGGTCTTCGAGCCCGACGACCTGATCGACGTCTTTCGCCTCCGCACCGCGCTCGAGGTCGAGGCCGTGCGGCTGGTGATCGCCGCCGGCGAGGTCCCGGCCGACGCCGAGGCTGCGGTCCGCGAGATGTCCGCGCTTCCCGACGACGCGCCCTGGCGCGCGGTGGTCGCGCCCGACCGGCGCTTTCATCGGGCGATCATCGACGCGGCCGGTTCCGAGCGCATCGCGCGCGCCTACTCGACCGTCGGCTCGGAGATCCTGCTCTGCCTGGTCTGGCTGCGCCCGCACTACGACCGCCCGGCCCAGGTCGCCGCCGAGCACGAGGAGCTGATCGCGGCGATTCGCGCGCGCGACGCCGACCGCACCGAGGAGCTGCTTCGCGTCCATCTCACCGAGGCCGCCGAGAACCTGACCAGAGCCTGGCAGGAGCTGACCGGAGAGCGGGTGGTCGTATGAGGCGGAGCGAAGCGAAGCCGAGTCGCGCCGCCGTTGAGGCGCCTGGTTCCGGCGCCCTGGTCACCGGCCTGGCCGCCCGCGAGGTGCTCGACTGCCGCGGGCTGCCCACGGTCCAGGTCGACCTCGAGCTCGACGGCGCGATCACCGGCACCGCGGACGTGCCCTCCGGGCGGTCGACCGGGTCGGCCGAGGCAACCGAGCTGCGCGACGGCGGCGAGCGCTTCGGCGGCTATGGGGTGCTCGGCGCGGTGGCGAACGTCGAGGGCGAGCTCCGCGAGGCGCTCGTCGGGCGCCGGCTGCCCGAGCAGCGTGCGCTCGATGCGGAGCTGGTCGCGCTCGACGGGACCGAGCGCAAGTCTCGGCTCGGCGCCAACGCGATCCTCGGCGTATCGCTGGCGGCGGCGCGGGCGCGGGCCGCGGCGGCCGGCACGCCGCTGTATCGGCACCTGAGCGCGAACGCGCATCTGCTCCCGGTGCCCCTGGTCAACCTGATCAACGGCGGCAAGCACGCCTCCAACGATCTCGACTTCCAGGAGTTCATCGTGATCCCGGTCGGGGCCGGGTCGATGATCGAGGCGCTGCAGATCTCGACCGAGGTCAACCTGGCGCTGGCCGAGATCCTGCTCGAGCGCTACGGCAAGAGCGCGCTCAACACGGGCGACGAGGGCGGCTACGCGCCGGCGATCTCGAGCCCGCAGGAGGCGCTCGGCCTGCTCCACGAGGCGGTCTCCGCCGCCGGCCACGACGGCCGCTTTCGCTACGGCCTCGACTGCGCGGCCACCCACTACCACGACCCGCGGACTCGCACCTACGAGCTCGCGGGCGAGCGCCGCGACACCGAGGCGATGATCGAGCTCTACCTCGAGCTGATCCGCGACTTCGACGTGGTCACGATCGAGGACCCGCTCGACGAGGAGGACTTCGAGGGCTTCGCGGAGCTCACCGAGGCGAGCGGGATCCAGATCGTCGGCGACGACCTGTTCGTCACCGATCCGCGCCGGTTGCGGACCGGGGTCGAGCGCGGCGCCGCCAACTCGCTGCTCTGGAAGGTGAATCAGATCGGCACCCTCTCCGAGGCGCTCGACGCCGCCGAGCTGGCGCATCGAAGCGGCTACACCGTGGTCGTCTCCGAGCGCTCGGGCGAGACCGAGGACCCGATCATCGCCGACCTCGCGGTCGCCCTCGGCGCCGGGCAGATCAAGACCGGCGCCCCGGTGCGCGGCGAGCGCACGGCGAAGTACAACCGCCTGCTGCGGATCTCCGAGGAGCTCGGCGAGACGGCCGTTTACCCGGGCGACGCGTTCGAGGTGGCGGTCGCGGCGTGACGACCGCCGAGGGCAGCGGCACCGTCGAGCGGGGATCGCGCGCCCGGGAGCTCGGCCCGCGCCCGGCGCCGATCGCGATCTCCAACGCCGCCGAGCTGGCGACGCGGGGCCTGGGCGAGCAGCGTGCCGCCGCCCTGCGGATCGCCGCCGCGGGCCTCGCCGCGTGCGACGCCGGGCGCGCGACCGAGGAGCTGGTGGCCCACGCGGG
>WHSW01000069.1:18300-18527 GCA_009379895.1 Solirubrobacterales bacterium | reverse complement strand
AGGCCGGTGATCACCTCGTCGGGCGCAAGCGCGGTGGTCAGGTAGTCCTCGAACAGGTCGCCCGCTGCGATCGTGCGCTCGCCCGACCCCCCGCGCGCGGTGACCGAGCCGTCGGCGGCGAGCAGCACCGTCGGCAGGTCCGAGGCCGGGTCGCCGTGGGCGACCGAGCCGCCGATCGTGCCCCGGTTGCGAACCTGCTGGTCGGCGACCAGCGACGCCGCCCTGGC
>WHSW01000069.1:0-18290 GCA_009379895.1 Solirubrobacterales bacterium | reverse complement strand
TGTGAGACGTCGACGAGCAGGGTCGGCGCCGCCAACCGCAGCTTCATCAGGGGCAGCAGCGAGTGGCCGCCGGCGATCAGCTTCGCCTCCTCGCCACCCTCGGCGAGCGCGCGGATCGCGTCATCGACCGACTCGGCGCGGTGGTAGTCGAACCGCGGGGGGATCATCGCCCGCCCTCCGAGTCAGGCGGGGGGTCCCCGGCGGGCGCAACCCCCCGGGTGCTGGCCTCGATCGCCTGCCAGACGCGCATCGGGGTGAGCGGCATGTCGATGTAGTCGACGCCGAGCGGGCGCAGCGCGTCGACGACCGCGTTCAGGACCGCCGGCGAGGCCGCGATCGTGCCCGCCTCGCCGACGCCCTTGACGCCGAGCGAGTTGACCGGCGAGGGGGTCTCCTGGCGATCCGTCTCGAACGACGGCAGCTCGGCCGCGGTCGGCAGCGCGTAGTCGACGAACGAGCCCGTGACCAGCTGGCCGTCGGCGTCGTAGACCACCTGCTCGTAGAGGGCCTGGCCGATCCCGTGCACGACCCCACCGTGGACCTGGCCGTCGATCAGCGCCGGGTTGACCGCCCGCCCGCAGTCGTCAACCGCGATCCAGCGCACGACCCGCACCTTGCCGGTGTCCGCGTCGACCTCGACCACGCAGGCGTGGGCCCCGAACGGGAAGACGAAGTTCTCGGGGTCATAGAAGGCCGTCTCCTCGAGCCCGGGCTCGATCTCGGTCGGCAGCTCCTGGGGAGGGATGTACGCGGCGCCCGCGATCTCGGCCATCGCCATCGACTTGTCGGGCTGGCCCAGGACACGGAAGGTCCCGTCGGCGAGCTCGATGTCGTCGGGCGCCGCCTCGAGCAGCGCCGCGCAGATCCGCTTCGCCTTCTCCTGCACGCGCTCCGCGGCGATGGCGATCGCCTCGCCGCCGACCGCCAGCGACCGGGACCCGTACGTGTTCTTGCCGAACGGCCCCGTGTTGGTGTCGCCGTGGATCACGTCGACGACCTCCGGGTCGAGCCCGAGCCGGTCGGCCGCGATCTGCGCGAAGGTCGTGTCGTGACCCTGGCCGTGCGGCGAGGCGCCCGAGTAGACGGTCGCCGAGCCGGTCGGGTGCACGCGCACGGTCGCCGACTCGTAGAAGGCCGCCTGCAGGCCGACGCCCTGCGGGCCGACGGCGCGCGAGGGCGCCAGCCCGCAGACCTCGGTGTAGGTCGAGTAGCCGAGGCCCCGGTAGGTGCCCTCGGCCCGCAGCTCCGCCTGCTCGCGCCGGAATCCCTCGACGTCGAGCATGGCGAGCATCTTGTCGAGCGTGCCCTCGTAGTCGCCCGAGTCGTAGACGATCCCGAGCGGCGTCTCGTAGGGGAACTTCTCCTTCGGGATGAAACTGCGCCGCCGGACCTCGGCCGGGTCGAGGTCGAGCTCACGGGCGAGGCGGTCCATCATCACCTCGACCCAGTGGGTCATCTCCGGGCGGCCCGCGCCGCGGATCGCGTCGGTCGCGAACTTGTTCGTGAAGGCGCCCGTGAAGTTGAGGTCGATCGCGTCGAAGGCGTAGCAGCCGCCCGCGACGGGGAACCCGAGCTCGGGGATGAACGCGGTCAGGATCTGAAAGTAGGCTCCCAGGTCGCAGATCAGCCGCGCCCTGACGCCGGTCACCCTGCCGTCCGACCTCGCCCCCATCGTCACGTAGGCGATCTGGTCGCGCCCGTGGTGGGTGTAGGCCATGTTCTCGGTGCGCGTCTCGATCCACTTCACCGGGCGCCCGAGCTTGCGGGCGACCGCGCAGACGAGCGCCTCCTCGCCGTAGGTGTTGAGCTTCGAGCCGAAGCCGCCGCCGACGTCGGGCGCGATCACGCGCAGCCTGTCCTCGGCGATGCCGAGCACGCCGGAGAGGATGAAGCGGGTGATGTGCGGGATCTGGGTCGAGGAGGTGAGGGTGATCGTGTGCCCGTTCCACTCCGCGAACGCCCCGCGCGTCTCGATCGCCGCCCCCGCCGTGCGGTGATTGACGATCCGGTGCTCGAGGACCACGTCGGAGGCGGCCAGCGCGGCGTCGATGTCGCCGCCCGAGACCGCCCACTCGTGCGTCTTGTTGGTCCCGAACCCCTCCCAGACCAGCGGCGAGCCGTCCTCAAGCGCGCCCTCCGGGTCGACCACCGCCGGCTTCGGCTCGTACTCGACGATCACCCGCTCGGCGGCGTCGACGACGCCGTACTTGTCGGAGCCGATCACGACCGCAACCGGATCGCCGACGCACTTGACCTCGCCGCTCTTCAGGGGCATGTGGTCAGGGGCGTTGACCTCGACCCCGGGCGGCGCCCAGACCATCGGGATGCCGCCCTCGAAGGGCAGGTCCTCGGCCACGTAGACGGCGACCACGCCGGGGTGCGCGGCCGCCTCGGAGGTGTCGATCGAGGTGATCCGGGCGTGCGCCTCGGGCGAGCGGACGATCGCCATGTGAAGCATCCCGGTCAGGGTCAGGTCGTCGACGTAACGCCCGGTGCCGGTGATGAAGCGGGGGTCCTCCTTGCGGCGGATCGCGCGCCCGACGTGCCGGTTGGGGCCGGTGGTGGTCGTGGCCTCCATCACGCCACCCCCTCCCGCTCGGCCGCCGGTCGGGCACCGCCGTCGGCGGCCGCCTTCTGGACCGCCTTGACGATGTTGTGGTAGCCGGTGCAGCGGCAGAGGTTGCCCTCGAGCCCGTGGCGGATCTCGTCCTCGGTGGGGTCCGGATTGCGGGCGAGCAGGTCGGCGGCGGCCATGAGGATCATCCCGGGGGTGCAGTAGCCGCACTGCAGCCCGTGCTCGGACCAGAAGGCCTCCTGGAGCGGGTGCAGGTCGCCGTCCGTGCTCATCCCCTCGATCGTGGTCACCTCGGCGCCGTCGGCCTGCACGGCGAGCACGGTGCAGCTCTTGGCCGACTCGCCGTCGAGCAGCACCGTGCAGGCGCCGCAGTTCGACGTGTCGCAACCGACGTGGCTGCCGGTCAGCCCGACGACGTCGCGCAGGTAGTGGATCAGCAGCAGCCGCGGCTCGATCGCGTCCTCGCGCGCCTCGCCGTTGACGCTGACCCGGACGTTGACCGTGCTCATCGCTCTCCTCTCGCTGGTCCCTCGCTGGTTTCTATCACCACGGGTGCGGCGGCCCGAGATCGGCCGGCGGCGGGAGCGGTGGTCGGGGCTCTCCCCGGGGGCGGGGCGTGAGCTCAGGCGGCCATCAACCAGACGCTCTCGAAGGCGAGCGTCGTCCGCTCGGCGATCAGGTCGTAGTCGCGATCGAAGTGCAGGATGGCCTGGCCGTGACGATGCGCGAGCGCCGCGATCAAGAGGTCGACCGGGGACAGGCGGCGATGGCCGGCCCGCCTCGAGGAGGAACGGCAGGCAGACCGCGAGCCGGTGCTGTACCCGCCGCCAGCGCGCCGGCCGATGAGTTGACCATATCCCGGCGCGATCAACTCATCGATCGTGCGCCGGGCGCCGCGGCGATGAGATGCGACACTGTCGGTGGATGAAGCCAAGGGACCAGGAGGCGACCGGGCCGCTGCGCGACGCGCACGGGCGGGCGATCACCGATCTGCGCGTCTCGGTCACCGACCGCTGCAACTTCCGCTGTAAGTACTGCATGCCGGCCGAGGGGATGCCGTGGCTCGACCGCGCCGACGTGCTCAGCTTCGAGGAGATCGAGCGGCTCGTCCGGGTTCTCGGCGGGCTCGGGGTCACCGACGTGCGGCTGACCGGCGGCGAGCCGCTCGCGCGGCGCGAGTTCCCGCGGCTGGTCGCGATGCTGCGCGGCATCGAGACGATCCGCGACCTCTCGCTGACCACCAACGGCTACCTGCTCGAGCGCGACGCGGCGGCGCTCGTCGACGCCGGGATCGACCGGGTCAACGTCTCGATCGACTCGCTCGCCCGCGACCGCTTCCACGAGGTCACCCGCCGTGACGCGCTGCCCCAGGTGCTGCGCGGGCTCGAGGCGATCGCCGCCCACGAGCGCGTGCGCCCGATCAAGGTCAACGCGGTGGCGATGCGCGACTTCACCGAGGACGAGGTCTTTCGCTTCTGCGAGCTGGCCCGCTCGAGCGACTACCAGGTGCGCTTCATCGAGTTCATGCCGCTCGACGGCGATCGCTCCTGGAGCGCCGACCAGGTGCTGACCGGCGCGGAGATCCGCGAGCTGATCGAGACCCGGCACGAGCTGGTCGCCACCCCGCGCGAGCCGCACGCCACCGCGCGGGTCTACCGCTTCGCGCAGGGCGGCGGCGAGATCGGCTTCATCAACCCGGTCTCCGAGCCGTTCTGCGCCGACTGCAACCGGATCCGGATGACCGCCGACGGCAAGCTTCGGACCTGTCTGTTCTCGATCCGCGAGACCGACCTGCGCGAGCCGCTGCGCGCCGGCGCCACCGACGCCGAGCTCGACCGGGTGATCCGCGACGCGGTCTGGCGCAAGGAGCTCAAGCACCGAGTCAACGAGCCGGGCTTCGTGGCGCCGCCGCGGACGATGAGCGCGATCGGCGGCTGAGCGGCGCAGGGAAGGCGCACGGACCGAGGGGGAGACGGTGAGACGGACCTCGGCGCTGCTCGCGGGGCGCTGGCGCTGGTGGCATGCGTTGCCCTGCCGGCGACCGCCGGCGCCGAACCCGCCCCGTCGAGCACCACCGCCGCCGATGGCTCGCCGACCGCCACGCAGGCGAACGCGAGGGCGCGGGCGCGGCCGAAGGCGCGCGCGAAGAAGGTCAAGGCCCAGACCCGGGGCCAGCGCCAGATCCTGCGGCGCAAGGCGATCAAGGTCAAGGTCGTCGCGCGGCGTCCCGGCAAGCTGAAGCTGACCGCGAGGTCGAGGACCTTCGACCATCGCAAGCTGACCAGAGTGGCCAAGCGCAAGCGGATTCGCTTCAAGGCGACGGCCTTCGAGCGGAGCGGCAAGCGAGCCCGCAAGGCCCGCAAGCGGACCGTGAGGCTGAAGCTGACCAAGCGCGGTCGCCGCGAGATCCGCTCCTGCCAAGGGCGCAAGATCGTCGTCGAGGCGAAGGGCGCCGGCGCCCACTTCGAGCTCAAGCGAAACAAGAGGCGCTGCGCGCCGAGGCCGATCGACCTGAGCCGCGCCGCCGACTGCGACTTCATCGCCTTCCAGCCGCAGTCGCTGTGCCTGATGCCGTTCCCCGACGACTACTACACGGTCAAGGACAAGGCCTCGCCCACCCGTCGCCGGGTCGAGCTCACCGACGCCGCGATGCCCCGGAACTCGAGCGGGCAGCCGATCGCCGCCGCCCCCTACAACCTCAACGACGGCTTCAGCCCGGGGCAGGCGATCACGCTCAAGGTCCCGGGCCTCGATACCCCGCAGGCGCTGGCCGCGACCGACCCGGTCGGCCTCGCCGACCTCGGCCGCTACTCCGACGAGCGCGCTCCGGTGGTCGTGGTCGACATGACGACCGGCGAGCGCTGGCCGATCTGGGTCGAGATCGACTCCAACGCGTCCACGCCCGAGCGCACCGCGCTGCTCATCCACCCGGCGAAGAACTTCGCCGCCGGGCACCGCTACGCGGTCGCCATGCGCGACCTCACCGACGGCGCCGGCAAGGAGCTCGGCCCGCCGGAGGGCTTTCGCTACTACCGCGACGACCTGCCGTCGAAGGAGCGGGTCGTAA
This sequence comes from Solirubrobacterales bacterium, assembly GCA_009379895.1. Lineage (GTDB taxonomy): Bacteria > Actinomycetota > Thermoleophilia > Solirubrobacterales > 70-9 > WHSW01. Next base: position 12,648 of record WHSW01000069.1, on the reverse strand, counting down.
ACCAGCAGCGCAAGCGCTTCGAGCAGGTCTTCCGGGCGCTTCGCAAGGCGAAGATCAAGCGCAAGGACCTCTATCTGGCCTGGGATTTCACGGTCGCCAGCGACGAGAACATCGCCCAGCGCATGCTCCACATCCGCGATGACGCCTTCCGCCAGCTCGGCGACACCAACCTCGCCGACGGCGTGGTCCACGGCGGCGCGCCGGCCTTTGCGATCGAGAGCGTGGACACCGATCCCAGCCCCGAGGTGGCGCGGCGGATCCGCGGCACGTTCACGGTCCCCTGCTATCTGACCAACGGCTGCCAGGCGCCGGCGACGTTCACGCTCGACGCGAACGGCAATCCGATCCAGCAGGGCGCCTACCGGGCCAACTTCGACTGCATCGTCCCCCACGCGGCCGTCGACGACCCGGGCGCCGCCCCGGGGCGCCCGTCGCTCTACGGGCACGGGCTGCTGGGCAGGGCCTCCGAGGTCTCGAGCTCACCGCAGCGCACGCTCGCGCAGGCGCACAACTTCGTCTTCTGCGCCACCGACGAGATCGGCTTCTCGAGCGGCGACATCCCGAACACGATCGGGATCCTCCAGAACCTCGGCCGCTTTCCCGAGCTCGTCGACCGCAGCCAGCAGGGGCTGCTCGACGAGCTGCTGCTCGGGCGGCTGATGATCAACCCGACCGGGTTCCTCAGCGACCCGGCGTTCCACGTCGACCCGAGCGTCCCGGCGAGCGCGAGCCCCCCGGTGCTCGACCCCTCGAAGCTCTACTACAACGGCAACAGCCAGGGCGGGATCCTGGGCGGCGCGCTGACCGCGGTCTCGCCCGACTTCACCCGGGCGTCGCTCGGGGTGCCGGCGATGAACTACTCGGTCCTGCTCAACCGCTCGGTCGACTTCGACCTCTACAGGACGATCCTCGACCCGGCCTACCCGGATGACCTGACCCAGCCGCTGGCGCTGTCGCTGATCCAGATGCTCTGGGACCGGGCCGATCCGAACGGCTACGCGCACCGGATGACCGTCGATCCGCTGCCCAACACGCCGCCCCACGAGGTGCTCATGAACGTCGCCTTCGGCGACCACCAGGTGACCAACTGGCAGGCGGACGTCGAGGCGCGGACGATCGGCGCGCAGGCGCACGCCCCGGTCGTCTACAACGGCCGCTGGCCGGGCGTCGAACCGCTCTGGGACATCCCGCGGATCGCGAGCTACCCCTACGGCGGCTCGGCGATCGTCTACTGGGACTCGGGGCCGCCGCGGCCCGACCCCGGCGATCCGGGCGAGGTGATCGGCACCGGCCCGCCGCCGATCCCCAACGTGCCGAACCGAAGCGGCGCCGACCCGCACGAGGACCCGCGCATCACCCCGGCCGAGCAGCAGATGGTCTCCGAGTTCCTGCGCCCCGACGCGCAGAGCTCGATCTCGGACACCTGCGGCGCCGGGCAGGCCTGCTACTCGACGCCGTAGAACCTATTCCGGTAGGGGGCGTGTGCCCGGGGGACGCCAGGACCGAGCGGGACGCCGACGGCGCGGCTTCCTCATGGCAGCGCCCATGTGGGAGCCGCGACGGTGGCGGATCCGCGATGTGTCCTGGCGTCCATCCGGGTGTGCGATCACCTATCGGGATAGGTTCTCAGCACTGGCACCGGCAGGTCACCGTCCCACGAGCCGGGTGGCCGTCGCCTTCCAGGTCACCGCCACCGCGGCTCCGGGGGCGAGGCCGAGGCGCTCGATCGACTCGCCGGTGAGCTCGGCGGCGAGGGGCTGTGAGGCGAGCAGGCCGAGGCGGACGCGGTTGCCGATCTCGGTCACCGACGTGACCCGCGCCTCGAGGCGGTTCAGCGCCGAGCCGTGTTGCGCGGTGCCCGCCGGCTCGACCGTGATCTCCCAGGGAAAGACCGCGACGCCGACCGGGCCCTCGGCACGGTCGGTGCTGCGCAGGGTGCCGCCCCCGTCCAGCTCGACCACCGTGGTCCCGCCGGCGTCGGGTCGGGCGACGCCGAACAGCACCGAGGCACCGGCGAAGTCGGCGACGAAGGCCGAGGCGGGCCGGGCGCTGAGCTCCCCGGGCGTCCCCCGCTGCACGATCCGACCCCGGTCGATGACCGCGACCCGGTCGGCGAGCAGCGCCGCCTCGGCGAAGTCGTGGGTGACCAGCAGCCGCGCGCCGCCGAAGCTGGCGAGGTGGCGGCGCAGCTCGGCCCGGACGTGCAGCCGGGCGCCGGCGTCGAGCGCAGCCAGCGGCTCGTCGAGCAGCAGCGCGCCCGGATCGCGCGCCAGCGCGCGGGCGAGCGCGACCCGCTGGCGTTCGCCGCCCGAGAGCTCGCGCGGCGACGCCTCGGCGAGCTCGCGTGCCCCGAACGCGGCGAGCAGCGACTCGGCGCGCTCGCGGCGCTAGGCGCGCGGGAGGTCGCGCAGCGCGAAGGCCACGTTGCGCCAGGCGCTCAGGTGCGGGAACAGCGCGTAGTCCTGGAACAGATAGCCGCAGCTGCGGCGCTCGGGCGGCAGGTCGACCCCCGCGGCGCGGTCGAGCCAGGGCGACCCGTCGAGCGAGATCCGGCCGCGGTCGGGCCGGTGCAGCCCGGCGATCGCCCGCAGCACGGTGCTCTTGCCGGCGCCCGAAGGCCCGACCAGCGCCAGGCAGCGGCCGCGCTCGACCCCGAGCTCGACCGCGAGCTCGAACTCGCGCAATGCCGTCTCGATCCGAGCCGCGAGCTCCCGCGCGCCCGCCGGTGACCGCCGAGCCTGGCCGGCGCCGGGGGGCATCTCAGGCCTGGGCCCCGCCGAGCAGCTGGGTGCGGCCGAGCAGCTTGACCGAGAGCAGCAGTGCCCCCGAGACGGCGACGAGCACCGCCGAGAGCGCCAGGGCGGCGGGGAAGTCGCGGCTGAACTGGGCGAAGATCGCCAGGGGCGCCGTCTGCGTGATGCCCTCGAACGAGCCGGCGAACATCAGCGTCGCGCCGAACTCGCCCAGCGCCCGCCCCCAGGCGAGCGCGCCGCCGGTCACGAGGCCGGGGGCCGCGCAGGGGATCGCCACCCGCGCGAAGGCGCGCGCCTCGCTCGCGCCGAGCGTGCGCGCCGCGTCGAGCAGGCTCGGGTCGACGGCGGCGAACGCGGCCTGGGCCTGGCGCAGGTAGAAGGGCGCGGCGACGAAGGTGAGGGCGACGACGACCCCGGCGGTCTGCAGGGCGAGCTCGATCCCCGCGTCGGCGAGCGGCTCGCCGAGGATCCCCTTGGGACCGAACGCCGCCAGGAGGCCGATCCCGGCGGCGGCCGGTGGCAGGACCAGGGGCAGCTCGATCGCGGTCACGATCGCGGCCTTGCCGCGGAACTCGCGCGTCGCCAGCAGGTACGCGGCCGGGGTGCCGACCGCGACGATGATGATCAGGGCGGCGACCGTCGTCTTCAGGCTCAGCCAGAGCGCCTCGCGCGAGGCCGGCTCGCCGAGGCTGCGGATCAGCTCGCCGGGCCCGGCGTCGACGAAGATCGCGACGACCGGGAGGATGAGGAAGAGGAGGACCGCGGTCAGCGCCGCGACGAGCGCGACCGCGAAGAGCCCGGTGCGCCTCACGCGGCCGGCGGCGGCCCGAAGCCGGCGTCCTCGAGCGCCCGCTGCCCGTCGCCCGCGAGCAGCCCGTCGATGAAGTCCTCGGCGCCTTCCGGGTTCTCGGCGCCCTCGACCACCGCGGCGCCGTAGGCGACGTCGGGCTGCAGCCTCGGCGGCAGGTCGATCGCCTCGAGCGCGCCGTCGGTGGCGACGACGTCGGTGGCGTACACGAAGCCGGCGTCGACGGCGCCCTGGGTCAGCTTGCCGACGATCCCTCCCACGTCGGGCTCCTCGGAGCGGACATTGGCGAGGATCGCGTCGGCCTGCGGCGCGCCGAGCCGGCCGAGCACCTCGCGGGTGTAGTCACCGACCGGGACACCCTCGTCGCCGATCGCGAGGGTGACCCCGTTGCCGGCGAGGTCGTCGACCGAGTCGACGCCCGTGTCGGAGTCCGCGGGCACGGCGAGCACCAGCGTGTTGGTCGCGAAGACGACCGGCTCGTCGACCAGGTCGTCGCGGTAGAGGTCGTCGGGAAGGCTGGTGTTGGCCGCCGCGTAGACGTCGGGCGTCACGCCCTGGCGGATCTGGGCCGCGAGATCGTCCGAGCCGGCGAACGACTGCTTGGCGTCGATCCCCGTCGCCTCGGCGTAGGCGGTGAACGCGGGCTCCAGCGAGGCCGCCGCCGAGACCACGAGCCGGTCGCCGGCCGAGCCGTCGTCGCCGCCGGAGTCGCCGTCACAGCCGGCGAGCGCGGAGAGCGTGAGCGCGAGGGCGAGGACGAGGGCGACCCTCATCCGCGGTCGGTGCCGCGCTCGATCATCACCGAGGTCGCCTTCACGGCCGCGGTCGCCTCGACGCCCTCGGCGAGGCCGAGCTCCTCGACCGCGTCGCGCGTGATCGCCGCCGTGATCCGGTGCGGGCCGGCCTCGATCTCGACCAGGGCCATCACCCCGTCGACCTCGACCGAGCGCACGACGCCGACGAAGCGGTTGCGAGCCGAGAACGTGTCCCCGGTGCGATGGCGGTCGGGGTGGCTCGAGAGGCGCTCGACCTCGCTCGCCGGAACCCGCCGGCGGTTACCCTCGTCGCGAACGGTGCGGATCTTGCCGGCGCGGTCCCAGCGGCGCAGGGTGTCGACACTGACGTCGAGCGCCCGCGCCGCCTCGCCGAGGCTGAGATCCGCCATTACCTAAGCATTGCATAGGCAAGAGAGGAGCGACGTTCGGCAGATGAACGCACGCGAGTGGATCGACGCCTACGCGGCCGAGCTCGGCGCCGAGCCGCCGACCAACGACGAGATCAAGGCGATCCTCGAGATCGCGGCGGTCGCCGCGCACGGGTCGGAGCGGATCGCCGCGCCGGTCGCCTGCTGGGTCGGCGGGCGCGCCGGCGCCTCGTTCGCCGAGCTGCAGGCGGCCGCCGAGCGGGTCGACGCGCCGCATGACGCGGCCGATCGAGAAGACGAGGCCGGTCGGGACGGCTGAATGCGGGTCGCCGAGCTGTGGCGCTATCCGGTCAAGTCGCTGCGCGGCGAGCGGCTCGAGCGGGCCGAGATCGCGCAAGCCGGGATCCCGGGCGACCGCGCACTGCGGGTCGCCGACGAGCGCGGGACCGTCACCGCGCGGCGCAAGCAGCGGATGGTCGGCCTCGAGGCGGCGCTCGGCGCCGACGGCGAGCCGCTGGTCGCCGGCCGGCCCTGGGACTCCGAGGCAGCGGCGGACGCGATCCGCGCGGTCGCGGGGGACGGCGCCACCCTGCTGCGCGCCGATGACGGCCGCGCCCACGACGCGGCGCCGATCCTGGTCGTCAGCGACGCCGCGCTGGGCCACCTCGGCTTCGACCGGCGCCGCTTTCGGCCCAACATCGTGCTCGCGGGCGCCGAGGGCCTCGAGGAGCGCGGCTGGGTGCGCGGCAGGCTGCGGGTCGGCGCGGCGCTGCTGTTCGTCACCGAGTCCTGCGAGCGCTGCGCGATCACGACCATCGACCCCGACACGTTCGCGGTCGACCCCGACGTGCTGCGCCGGACCCGGCTCGAGCTCGGCGGCCTGATGGGCGTCTACTGCAGCGTGCTCGTGGCCGGCACGGTCGCGGTCGGCGACCGGGCCGAGGTCGTCTAGAGGTCGCCGGCTCGCGCGGCGAGTAAGAGGTCGGCGCCCGAGGCGCTACGCCGCGCTGCGCGCCCGTCGCCGCGACCTGAACCGCCGCGAGGGGACGGACGGCAGGTCCTGCACGGCTCGGTATCCCTCCTGGATCGCGCTGTGCGTGTAGGCGAACGCCTGCGAATCGCTGTTGCCGATCGACACGTTCTTGAACGGCATCGCGCCCTTGCGCTGTGGCTGCTCGCTCCATGGCCCGAGCAGCGACGGGTCGAAGAGCCCCGAGAGCTCGTGGGCGTAACCGTAGTTCCAGCGATTGATCACCCACGAATCGATGTCGCGCTCGGGGTCGAAGTCGCCGCCGTTCTGATTCAGACTGCGATCGAGCACGTCGACCACCGAGTCCTCCAGGTCCCTGAAGCTCGCCTCGAGCAGCATCCGCCGGCCGGTCTCGTACGCGTAGAGCTGTGGGACCGCATCGGGATCGTTCGGGACGACCTGGAAGGTCAGCGTCGCCGGCGCGGTTGGCGGCTGGTTCGGGGTCGGGCCGTAGGCCGGGTCGCTCGCCGGCCCGAAGCCGTCGCCGGCGCTCAGCCTGGTGCTGTCCCAGAAAAGGCTCTTGCCCCGGGGACTGATGCTGTCGATCTTGGCGTCGGCGAACGCCTGCCAGTTGTTGAGCCCGGCCCGGCCGTAGATCAGCGGCACCTTGCGCGCGTAGCAGAGGTTCTCCACCTGCTCGGGCGGCAGGCCCTCGACCAGGTGCGACGTGACCCGGTTCCAGCAGGCCATGATCACGTGCGTCGCTCGAACCCGCTCGCCCTTTGGCTTGTGCCCCCGGCCGTGGTTGGCGGAGGCGTCGCGGCCGTGGCCACCGCGGCCGTGGCGATCCAGGGGGCGATCCAGGGGCACGGGTACGTAGTCGACCTCGGCCAGGTCGCCGTCGTGCGCGCCCGGCCGGACCTTGGTCACCAGGCTGTTGAGTCGAAGTCGCACGTTGCTGTCGCGCCGATCCAGGTACGAGTAATCGCATTTGGCCTTCACGATGTTGACCTGGTTCGGGCGCTCGCCGTCGACATCGGGGAACGCCCGCGGGATCAGCTTGCTGAGCAGCAGGCGCAACAGCGACGTGTTCCCGTCCGGCCAGCGGCGGCTCGGAAACGCCGTCGACTTGGCGTCCATCTGTGGCGTGCGCCCGATTCCGGGGAAGACGAGGTCCTCGGTGTCGGGAAGGCCGAGCGCGGCCGGGAATCCGGGGCGCCCCAGCATCCAGCAATCGGCGGCCGACACCGCCTGGCCGCCGGTGCCGAGCAGGCCGCCCGAGCCGCGCCAGTAGTCCCCTAGAAACGCCTCCTCGGTTACCCCGACATGCTCGGTGAGGTAGTGCTTGTAGGTGATCGAGGCCAGGTAGGCGACCTTCTGCTCGGGCGAAAGCGGCGCACCCGGGGCGTTGGCGAGCCAGTCCTGCTCGGTGGTCTGGCAGGCGACGATCGAGTCCCTCGACGCCTGCGAGTAGGGGGTGCGAGCGAGGAAATCGGTCCAGCCCTGGGGGGTGTCGGGCTCGACGAAGCCGCCCTCGTCGCGGGCCGGGATGCAGGCGTCGGCGCCGTAGTCGGCGGCGGGAAACAGCAGCATCGACCGCAGGCCGAACGAGTCGGGGATTCCCTCGGCCCCGCCCTCCTCCCAATCGGCGTCGTCGCCGTAGTCGACCCCACAGAACTCGAGCAGGTCGAGGGCCGACTGGCCGTACTCGCCCGGGATGTCCATCAGGTTGCCCGTCGGCTGGTTCCAGGTCCCGATGCTGTCCAGGTTCACGGTGCCGCCGTTGCGCAGGATCATCACGTCCTCGCCCCCGGCGGCCTGGTTCGGGATGTGGAACTCGTTGCGGTGTGAATGGCCGCCGAAGTCGGGCAGGGGGTCGATCAGGAGGATCTTCGAGTCCGGGCCGAAGCGGTCGCGGTAGAACTTCGCCGCCGCGAGCCCGCTGGCGCCGGCCCCGACGATCACGCAGTCATAGACCTCATGCGTGTCGTGGATCCTGGCGCTGATCCCGGGACCTCCCGCCGAGGAGTGGATGTCGGCCGGGCTCGAGATCGGGCGACCGTCGATCTCCATGGTCGCGTCGATGACCGGGTCCGGCTCGCCGTTGAGGGGATCGGTGAAGCCGGGCGGGTAGTAATGACGCGGCAGCTGCGGGCGGCCAGAGCGGGCGACCTGCGCCGCCTCGGCGCCGGTCAGCTTCGGTGCGGCGGCCGCGACCGCCAGGCCGGCGGCGCTGATCGCGGCTCCGTCGAGGAAGTCACGGCGCGTGATCCCGTCGCTCTTCCCGTTGCTGTTGGGCTTCGGCATCTCTGCCCTCCCGACGTCGGCGTGAACCCCCCGACGGCTCCGGAGCGTTATTCGGCGGACCGCGATTGTCAAGGGACGGCGTGGACAACGTTCGCCCCGTCGCTTGGCCACTGGGACGAGCTAGATTCGCCCCATGCAGCCGGATCACAGCGTATGGGTCAGGGAGCCGTATCGCGCGTGCGATGGAACCGGAAAGCAGCGCGTCCCGGTCCGGGTGGCCCATTCGCAGTGGTCGCGCAGGGTGCTCTGCGAGAGCTGTGAGGGAGCGGGACAGGTCGCGTGCTGGGTCGGGTTGGCGGAGCTGCGCCGGCTGCTGGACGAAGCCTGAGCCCCTCGGGCTCGGCGCGCGTCTACCTCAGCCGGTTGCGGCCCCGAACGCGACTCCGACTCCCTCGAGGACGGCGGTGCCTTCCGTTACCTACCGTGCCTGCTCGAGCCCGGCACCGGCCGGGGCCGGCTGACCCTGCGAAAGACGCGGAACCCGCGCCGCTCGTAGTTGGGCAGCGCGTGCGGGTGGTCGAGCGAGGAGGTGTGCAACCACACGCGCCGCGTCGGCGGCCCACCCTCGGCCCGCGCGTCCCAGGCGAGGCGGGTGGCGAGGGTGAGCAGGTGGCCGCCGAGGCCGCGGCCGACGAGCTCGGGGACCAGGCCTAGGATCGTGATCTCGACCGCGGCCCGCGCCTGCAGCTCGAGCTCGACCATGCCCGCGACCTCGCCATCGGCGCGCGCGATCCAGTCCAGCACCGCGGGGCGTGAGAGGTGCTCGTGCCAGCGCTCCGTCGACCACGCCGGGCGCGTGCTCCAGTGATGAGGCTCGCCGATCCGCAGGCAGGTCGAGCGGATCAGCTCGAGCGACTCGGCGCCCATCGGCTCCAGCTCCAAACTCGTCGCCGGCCGCGCCGCGGGCACGAGCTGCTCGCGCGCGGTCATCTCGAGGTGGGTGATCGTCTGGGCGACGGTCCGCATCCGCGCGCGTCCGCGACCGGCGGCTATCCGACCCGTTCGGGCCCGGCGTAGACGTTCACCCGCCCACCGCGGGCGAAGCCACAGAGGGTCATGCCGCGGTCGCGGGCCAGCTCGATCGCGAGCGAGGTCGGGGCGCCGACCCCGACCAGGATCGGACAGCCGGCGAGCGCCGCCTTCTGAACCAGCTCGAAGGCCAGGCGCCCGCTGACGCAGAGCAGCAGCTCGGAGAGCGGCACGCGCCGGTCGAGCAGCGCGCGGCCGATCACCTTGTCCATCGCGTTATGGCGCCCGACGTCCTCGCGCGCGGTGAGCAGCGCGCCCGCGTCGTCGAAGAGCCCGGTCGCGTGCAGGCCGCCACTGCGCTCGAAGGCCGGCTGGGCGAGGCGCTCGGGCAGGTCGGCGAGCAGCTCGCGCGCGACCCGGGGCCCGGGCGCGAGCGGCGGCGCCTGCACGGCGACCTCCTCGAGCGCGCCCTTGCCGCAGACGCCGCACGACGAGGTCACATAGAAGCGGCGGTCGGGCGGGCGCCGCGCGAGCGGTCCGCCGACCTCGATCACGTTCGCTGAGAGCTCGGCGTCGAGATCCGCGTGGCGCGGCCCGTCGATCAGCCCCTCGCCGAACAGGAAGCCGAGCGCGAGCTCCCCGTCGTCGCCGGGCGTGCGCATCGTGACCGCCACCGGTGCGCCCTCGGCGCGGATCTCGAGCGGCTCCTCGACCGCGACCCGATCGACCTCCCCGTCGCGCTCGACGCTGGTCAGCATGCGCGCCGAGGCCTCGATCCCTTGCATCTGCGGGTGCCCGGCCGCTTCCGGCTTGCGAGTCGAGGCCATCGCTGACGAGTTTGCCACCCCCACGCGCGGCGAGGTCATCGCCCCCGCCCCAGCCTCAGCGCCGCCCCGGCTCGCTCGATCCGTCGCGCCGAGCCCGGGGCGAGCCGCGCGGCGGGCCGGTGCGGTTGAGCAGCCGCTCGGCCTCGGCGAGATCGGCCGGCGAGTTGACGTTGAAGAAGATCCGTGCCGGGTCGCCGAAGCGCGCCACGCGATCCTCGGTGACGATGTGCGGGTCGAGCCCGACGACCGCGTCGCGCATCGCCATCCCGGCCTCCAGCGCCTCGCGCAGCGCCGCCGAGGCGGTCGGTGAGTAACGTCCGAGCAGCGGCTCGAGACGCCCGCCGACCTCGCAGACCGCGATCCCCTCCTCGAGCTGGGCGAGCCAGCCCAAGAGCCTGGTCGGCACGAGCGGCATGTCGCAGGCGATCACGACGACCCCGCGGCCCGAGCTCGCGCCGAGCGCGGCGAGCAGCCCGGTGAGCGGGTGGCTCGGCTCGCTCGGCTCGCTCAGCACCCGGCAATCCAGGGGCGGCAGCGGCGAGTCGGGCTTCGCGACGACGACCGGCTCGAGCCCCGCGGAGCCCACGGTCGCCGCGACCCGGGAGACCAGCGGGCGCCCGGCGAGCTCCGCGAGCGCCTTCGGCGCGCCCATCCGCCGGCTGCGACCGCCGGCGAGGATCGCCCCCACGGTGGCCGAGCGCCTCACGGCGGCAGTGTCCCACCGATCGGCTTCAACGAGGGTCCAACCGATTAGCCTCAACCGACCCGATGACGGCCGAGCTGATCGAGATCGAGGAGGCGCGCCGCCTGGTGCTCGAGCGCGTGGCGCCGGTCGAGGCCGAGCCGGTGGCGCTCGGCGCGGCGCTCGGGCGGGTGCTCGCCGAGCCGGTGAGCAGCGTCGACGCGGTGCCCGGCTTCGACAACTCGGCGATGGACGGCTACGCGGTTCGCGCCGTCGATACCGCGGCGGCAACGAGCGACCGGCCCGCCCATCTGATCGTCGTCGACGAGTCGCGGGCCGGCCACCCGGCGCGGTTGGGCTCGGCCCCGGCGAGGCGATCGTGATCTCGACCGGCGCCGCGCTGCCCGCGGGCGCCGACGCGGTGGTCCGCGTCGAGGACACCGCGGCGGGCGAGCGCGCGGTCGAGATCCGCGTCGAGGTCGAGCCGCAGAGCAACCTGCGCCGCGCCGGGGAGGACATCGCCGCGGGCGAGACCGTGCTCCGCGCCGGCGCTCAGCTCGGCCCGGCGGAGCTGGGGGTGATCGCGTCGGTCGGCCGCGGCGAGGTCGTCTGCTCGCGCCGGCCGCGGGTCAGCCTGCTGAGCACCGGCGACGAGCTCCAGGAGCCGGGCGAGCCGCTGCGCCCGGGCGCGATCCGAAACTCCAACGCGCACTCGCTCGCGGCGCTGGTCGAGCGCTCGGGAGCCGAGGTCGTCGCGGCGGAGATCGTTCGCGACGATCGCGAGGCGACGGTCGAGGCGCTCGGCCGAGCGCTCGCGGGCGACGTCATCGTCGTCAGCGGCGGGGTCTCGGTCGGCGAGCACGACCACATCCGGCCGGCGCTCGCCGAGCTCGGCGCCGAGCAGGTCTTCTGGGGCGTCTCGCTGCGCCCCGGCAAGCCGACCTGGTTCGGGATCCATGCGCGGAATTTGGTCTTCGGCCTGCCCGGCAACCCCGTCTCCTCGATGGTCACCTTCGTGCTCTTCGCCCGGCCGGCGATCAGGGCCATGCTCGGCGCCGGCGACGCCCGCCGGCGGACGACCGCGATCCTCGACGCCGAGTACCCGAAGCGGCCGGGGCGCGCCCACCTGGTCCGCTGCCGCCTCGAGCTGCGCGACGACGGCTGGCACGCGCGGCCGACCAAGGAGCAGGGCTCGCACGTGCTCACCTCGATGCTCGGTGCCGACGCGCTCGCGATCGTCCCGGCGGCCAGGGGCGACGTGGGCGCCGGCGAGCGCGTCGAGATCGAGCTCCTGTATGCCTGAGGGCCCCGGGCGATCTACGATGGGCCGGTGGAGGTCGACGTCCGCCTGTTCGCGATCCTGCGCGAGCGCGCCGGCACCGGCACGCTGCGACTCGAGCTCACCGAGGGCGCGACCGTCGCCGACGCGCTCGCCGCGGCGGCACGCGCGCCCGGGCTCGGCGAGACGCTCTCGCGGATGCCGGTCCGCGCCGCGCTCAACCGCGAGTACGTGGCCGATGACGCGCCGATCGCGCCCGGCGACGAGCTCGCCCTGATCCCGCCCGTGAGCGGCGGCGCGACCGCCGCCGCGCGTGCCCGGATCACCGATCGGCCGCTCTCGATCCCCGATCTCGCGGCCGCGGTGACCCGCCCGGGGGCGGGGGCGATCGTCGTCTTCTGCGGGATCACGCGCGAGGTCGAGCGGCTCGAGTACGAGGCCTACGCCGAGATGGCGGGCGAGCGGATCGAGCGGATCCTCGACGACTGCCTCGCCGCGCACGACCTCGAGGCCGCCGCCGCCGAGCACCGGGTCGGCTCCGTGCCGCTCGGCGAGCCGAGCGTGGTCGTCGCCGTCTCGGCGGCGCACCGCGGCGAGGCGTTCGCCGGCGCGCGCGAGGCGATCGACCGGATCAAGGCCGAGGCGCCGATCTTCAAGCGCGAGGTGGAGGGCGATCGGGGGCGCTGGGTCGACGGGACGCCGCCGCCGGGCGCCGAGTCGGCAGCGGCCCGTAGCGCCGAGTCGGCCCCCGGTCCGAGCGCCGAGTCCGGCGGGCGCCTCACCCACCTCGACGACGCCGGCAGCGCCCGGATGGTCGACGTCGGCGCCAAGGCTCCTACCGAGCGCGTGGCGGTCGCCGAGGCGCGGGTGCGGATGAGCCCGGACGCCGCGGCCGCCGTCGAGGCGGGT
>WHSW01000068.1 GCA_009379895.1 Solirubrobacterales bacterium | reverse complement strand
CCTCGCCGAGCAGCTGCGCGGCGCTCGGCTCGGGGCTCGGCGCCCAGGCGTCGGGCGCGGCGGGCTGCCGAGCCTCGGGCGCCGCGTCGAAGAGCACCGTGGTGATGTCCATGCCCGAGACGCCGTCGACCAGGCAGTGATGGCTCTTGGTGATCAGGGCGAAGCGCCCGCCCTCGACCCCGTCGACGAGCCACATCTCCCACAGCGGCTTGGAGCGGTCGAGGCGCTGGGAGAAGACGCGGGCGGCGAGGGTGCGCAGCTGGCGCTCGCCGCCGGGTGCCGGCAGCGCCGTATGGCGGATGTGGTACTCGAGGTTGAACTGCGGGTCGTCGACCCACCTCGGCCGGCCCTGCCCGAGGGGGACGAAGCGCAGCTTCTGGCGAAAGCGAGGCACCAGGTGCAGGCGCGAGTCGATGTGGTCGCGCAGCTCGGTGTACGCGGGGACCGGGCCCTCGAACAGGGTCGTCGAGGCGACGTGCATGTGGGCGGGGCCGCGCTCGAGGTGCAGGAACGAGGAATCCAGGCCGGTGAGGCGGTCGTTACCCATGCCCGGGCATCTTCTCAGACCGGGTATTGCCTCGATCGGGGTTTCACCCGCGGCGAGCGCGGGGAGGCGCGGCACGTTGGGCGGGCGCCACGGGCGAGTAGCATCGCGGCCATGGGCGCCGAGGCGAAGAACCTCGAGGCGATCGCGAAGGCGATCGACCAGCACAACGCGAGCTGTCCCTGGCCGGCGTCCGAGGTGCGCATGAACCCGTTCGAGGTCGAGCGCCTGGGCTGGGACGAGATCCGCGGCCTCCCGGTGGTCGGCGATCCCGAGATCGGCACCGGCCGCTTCCGGATCGTCTGCTCGCGCGAGGGCGACGGCGAGGGAATCGAGGAGACCGAGGCCGTGGGCCAGCCGATCGAGGTCGGCGTCGAGCCCAGATCGAGCTGAACCGCGCGCTGCGAGGTTGCGCCGGTCGACAGCGCGACACGCACCCAAGCGAGGCCGCTTCGTGTCGAATTATCCGCGCATACGGCGGTCAGCGGGACAAACGAGCGCGATTCGAGGAGAGGTGTCGTGTTGTCGGCGACTCGCCCACCTTGGCGTCCTGGTAGCCCTCGAGCACGCCCGAGGCCGGCGCCGACCCCACGTGACTTGAAGCGCGCCCCGGGAGGACCTGGCGCGCTAGAGGTTCAGCCCGAGCTCGCTGGTCACCCGCTGGGCCCAGACGTTGAGCTCGGTGAAGCCGCCGCTCAGGATCAGCACCCCCATCGCGATCAGGATCGCGCCGCCGCCGGCGACGATCGCGCGGTAGTGGCGCTTGATCACGGCGAAGGCGGCGGTCGCGCGGGTGAAGGCGAGCGCCGTGAGCAGGAACGGGACCGCGAGCCCGAGCGAGTAGACGGCGAGCAGGAAGGCCCCGTGCGCGGCCTCGCCCTGGATCCCGGCGAGGGTCAGGATCCCACCCAGCGCCGGGCCCGTGCAGGGCGTCCAGGCGATCGAGAAGGCCGCCCCGGCGACGATCGGCCCGCCCTTGCCGGCCCGCGAGAGCAGCGCCTCGACCCGCCATTCGCGGTTCAGGCGATCGATGAAGGTGGCGCCGATGAACAGCGCGCCCATCACGATCAGCATCACGGCGCCGATGTCGGTGAGCAGGTCCTGGTTGTCGCGCAGCGACTGCCCGAGCGCGGTCGCGGTCAGCCCGAGGAGGATGAAGACGGCCGAGAAGGAGGCGATGAAGAGCAGGCTCGGGCCGAGCACCCGGCGCCAGCTCACCTGCTCGATCTCGCTCACCGAGACGCCGGTGACCGCCGACAGGTAGCCGGGCACCAGGGGCAGCACGCAGGGCGAGACGAAGGAGACCAGCCCGGCGATGAAGGCGACGGGTACGTCCGCCCCGTTGACGGGGTCGGCCATCCTCAGGCGAGGACTGCGGCGAGCCGGCGCCGGTGCTCGCGCGCGAGCGCGTGGTCGGCCCCGAGCTCGGTGAAGATCGCGACCATCACGCGGCGGAGCAGGTCGCGCCGCTCGTCGTCGGGCTCGTTCGCGATCGCCGCCTGGAACTCCTCCAGGGCGGCCTCGGGGTCGCCCGCGTCCCAGGCGGCGAAGCCACGCTCGAGCTCCGCCGCGGTCTCCTCGCCGGCCGCGAGCCGCGCGCGGGCGGCGAGCCCCTGGGCGAGGAAGTCGCCGACCAGCGGCTCGACCAGCTCGCGCGCCGGCTCGGTCTCGCCGCGGGCCAGCAGAATACGGGCGAGCGCGGTGGCCGCCGCGGCGTGGCGCGGGTCGAGCTCGAGCGCGCGGCGCAGTGACGCCTCGTCGCCGGCGCCGACGAGCTCGTCGGCGGGGGAGGGGACGAGCTGGTCGAGGAAGGCCTCGATCTGCGCGGGAGGGATCGCGCCGGTGAACTCGGCCGCGACCTCGCCGTCTCGAAACGCCTTCACCGCCGGTATTCCGCGGACGTCGAAGCTCGCGGCCAGCGACTGGTTGGCGTCGACGTCGACCTTCGCCAGGTCGAGATTGCCGTCGCGCTTGGTCACCGCGGCCTCCAGCGCCGGCCCGAGCTGGCGGCACGGGCCGCACCACTCGGCCCAGAAGTCGACCACCACGGGGACCTCCCGCGATCGTTCGACCACCTGGGCCATGAACTCGGTCTCGGCGACGTCGTGGATCATCTCCTCGCCGAGATTAGCGAGCGGGCAGAATCATCAGGATGCAAGCGGACGAGTCTCTGCGCGGCAGGCTTCTGATCGCGTCCCCGGCGCTCGTCGACGCAAACTTCGCGCGCGCGGTCGTGCTGATCACCGAGCACAACGCCGAGGGGGCGATGGGGGTGGTCCTCAACCGCCCCTCGGAGACCGAGGTCGAGGACGTCGCGCCGGAGCTGGCACCGATCGCCGGCGCCGAGCCGGTGTTCATCGGCGGGCCCGTGCAGCCGCAGGCGCTCGTGGTGCTCGCCGAGTTCGCCGACCCCGAGGCGGCGGCCTGGATCGTCGCCGCCGACGTCGGCTTCGTCTCCGCCGGGGCCGACGAGGAGTCGCTCGAGCGCGCGATCCGTCGCGGACGCGTCTACGCGGGCTACTCGGGCTGGGGCTCGGGCCAGCTCGAGAGCGAGCTGGCCGAGGACTCCTGGATCGTCGAGGCGCCGCTTCCCGCGGAGCTCTTTCCCGACGACCCGGCGGCGCTCTGGCGCGAGGTGCTCGCGCGCAAGGGCGGTCAGTACGCCCTGATCGCCCGGATGCCGGATGATCCCAGCCTGAACTGATGTACCAGAAGCGCGACAGCCGGCCGCCGCGGGCGTGCGTGATCGGCGCCGGTTCCTCCGGGATCGCGGCGTGCCGGGTCCTCGCCACGCGGGGGATCGAGGTCGACTGCTTCGAGGTCGGCTCCCAGGTCGGCGGCAACTGGCGCTACATGAACGACAACGGGCTCTCCTCGGCCTACGAGTCGCTGCATATCAACACCTCGCGGCGGACGATGGCCTACGCGAGCTTTCCGATGCCCGAGGACTACCCCGACTACCCGAATCACTTCCAGATCGCCAAGTACTTCGACGACTACGTCGACCACTTCGGCTTTCGTGACCGAATCCGGTTTCGCACCGAGGTGACCGGCGTCCGGCCCGCCGACGGCGGGGGGTGGGAGGTGAGCTGGCGCGGGCGCGACGATGGTGAGGCCGGGTCCGACGTCTACGGGTCGGTGTTCGTCGCCAACGGACACCACTGGGACGCGCGCTGGCCCGAGCCGCCGTTCCCGGGTCAGGCCGAGTTCGAGGGCTCACAGCTTCACGTCCACGATTACAAGACGCCCGACGTGCTCGCCGACCGGAGCGTGCTGGTGCTCGGGATCGGCAACTCGGCCACCGACATCGCGGTCGAGAGCTCACGCAACGCGCGCCGGACCTTCATCGCGATGCGGCGCAGCGCCTGGATCATTCCCAAGTACCTGCGCGGCAAGCCGACCGACGAGCTGGCGACCCCCCTGGTCAGCCGGCTTCCGCTGGCGGTGTTCCGGGCCGCGACCCTGCGCAGCCTCAAGGTCGCCGGGGGCTATCCGACCGATTTCGGCATGCGCAAGCCCGACCACAAGCTCGGCGAGGCCCACCCGACGATCTCGTCGGAGCTGCTGCCGCGGATCGGCCACGGCGACATCACCGTGAAGCCGAACATCGCCGGCTTCGCCGGCGGGCGCACGGTGCGCTTCGCGGACGGCTCGACCGAGGAGATCGATGTGGCGATCTACTGCACCGGCTACAAGATCAGCTTCCCGTTCCTCGACGAGGAGCTGATCTCGGCGCCCGACAACCAGATCCCGCTCTATCTGCGCGTGGTGCCGCCCGACCCGCGCCACCGCGGGCTCTTCTTCATCGGGCTCTGCCAGCCACTGGGCGCGATCATGCCGCTCGCCGAGGAGCAGTCGGAGTGGATCGCCGACGTGCTCGAGGGCAAGGTCGCGCTGCCGCCACGAGACGAGATGGAGGCGGAGATCGGGCGCGACCGCGCGCGGATGGCGAGGCGCTACGTGGCCTCCAAGCGTCACACGATCCAGGTCGACTTCCATCCCTACATGCGGCGCCTCGCGCGCGAGCGCGGCCGCGACCTCCGCGCGCGCCTGCGCGGGCTGCGCGGGCGGCGTCTCCGGCGCGGAGTGCTTAGGAGCGTTCGCTCTCCGTGACGACCTGAGGCCTGGGGCTGACCTCTTGCTCGCGCTCGCGCGAGCGGCGCCGGGCGAGGTTGGCGAGCGCCGACGGCCACCAGACGCGGTCGCCGACCTCGAGCACCAGGGCCGGCACGAGCAGCGTCCTGACCAGGAAGGTGTCGATCAGCACGCCGACGGCGACCGTGAACCCGATCTCGGTCAGGAAGACCAGGGGGAGCACGGCGAGGGTCGCGAAGGTGCCGGCCAAGACCAGCCCCGCGGAAGTGATCACCGCCCCGGTCACCGCCAGGCCGCGGATTGTCCCCAGGCGCGTGCCCTCGCGCTGCGTCTCCTCGCGCACGCGGGCCATCAGGAAGATGTTGTAGTCGACGCCCAGGGCGACCAGGAAGATGAACGCGAACAGCGGCAGGCCGGGGTCGATGCCGGGGAAGTCGAAGACGTTCTCGAAGAAGAACGTGCCGATCCCCAGCGCCGCGGCGTACGACGCGATCACGGTTCCGATCAGGATCAGCGGCGCGACCAGCGCCCGCAGCAACAGGGCCAGGATCACGAAGACGACGACGAGCGCGATCGGCATGATCAGGCGGTTGTCGCGCGCCGTGGACTGGCGCAGGTCGTACTCGGCCGCCGAGGGGCCGCCGACCAGCACGTCGTCGCCGGCCACGGAATGAACGGCCTCGCGGATGCCCGGGACGAGTTCGAATGCGGCGGTGCTGAGCGGATCCTCGGTCAGCGTCGCCTCGAGCTTGGTCCCGGTCGGGCCGCGCTCGGAGCCAGAGACCTCGGCGACCCCGGGGGCCCCGGCGAGGGCCGCCCGCACCTCGGGAAGCTTCGAGCGGTCGTTCACCACCACGTTGGTCGGGGCCTGCGCTCCGGCCGGGAAGCCCTTGGCGAGCAGCTCCTGGCCCTCGACGGAGTCGACGTCGCCCCGGAACATGTTGCCGGAGGTGAGGTCGCCGTTGAGCTGCACGAGTCCGATCGCGAGCACGGCGAGCAGCGCGGCGGTCCCGACCCACACCCGGCGCGGGCCGCGGCCGACCCACTCGGCGATCCGCCGCCAGCGCCCGTGCGTCTCGTCGGGGCCCTCGCTGCCGACCCGCGGGATGAAGGGCCAGAACGCGCGACGCCCGAAGGTCGCCAGCAGGGCCGGGAGGATGGTCAGCATCGCGATCATCGCCAGCGCGATCCCCATCGCGCCGATCGGGCCGAGCCCCGCGGTGCCGTTGACCTCGGCGAATGAGAGCGTGAGCAGCGCCGCGATCACGGTCGCGCCGGAGGCGATGATCGCCGGCCCGGAGCGGCGCAGGGCGACGCGAACCGCCTCGTGCTTGTCGTCGTGGCGGCGCAGCTCCTCGCGGTAGCGGGAGACGAGCAACAGCGCGTAGTCGGTCCCGGCGCCGAAGACCAGCACCGGCAGGATGCCGCCCGTCTGCCCGTTGATCGTCACGCCGCCCTCGGCAAGCAGGTAACCGAGGCCGCGCGAGGTCACCTCGGCGAGCACCACCGAGAAGAACGGGATCATCCAGAAGATCGGGCTGCGATAGATGATGATCAGCAGCACGAGCACGATCGCGGCCGCGGCGAAGAGCAGCGAGCCGTTGATGTCGCCGAAGACGTCGATCGCGTCGGCGGAGAAGCCGGCCGGGCCGGTGACCTTGGCCTGCAGGCCGGCGGGCAGCTCGGCGAGCTGCGCCTTGATGTCGTCCGTGGCGTCGACCATCAGCTCGCCGGCCTCGTTGGTTCCGTCCTCGACTGTGATCGGGGTGCTGAGCAGGGCCGTGGTGCCGTCCTCGGAGATCACCGCCGGCCCGGTCGTGCCGACGCCGTCGCGGCGCTCGCCGTTGATCGTGCCTCGAGTGCGCGCGATCTGCGCGCGGTCGGCGGCGGTCAGCCCGGCGTCGCGACGAAAGACCGTGACCGCGTCTGCGATGTCACCCGAGGGATAGTCCTCGAGTTCCTCGAGCGTCTGGACTGATTCGGCCGAGCCCGGCAGGTAGTCGACGGGGTCGTTCTCCTGGGCGTCCTCGAACTTGCCCGACAGCGGTCCGATCGCGAACGCGATCACCAGCCAGACGGCGATCACCGCGTACTTGGTGCGAGGTCCGCCGGGAAGCTGGCCGAGTGAATGCCCGAGCGAGCGCAGCCGGGTCATCGGCGATCTCCTGCCGGCCTTCGTCTCTCGAGGCTGCTCATGCTTCCCGTAGCCTCCCGGCACGGGGTGGGGGGCGCAATCGCGCTCGCCGCCCTCGCATGGTGCGGGTAACCCCCCGGTGGTCGGGCGCTCGGTCCCGGCGGTTGGGCGCCCGGGTCGACCTCCGGGCGCCGGAGCGCCCAAAGGCCGACACGGAGCCGCGGATCAGCGCTCCTCCTCGAGCACCGAGCGTCGCTCCCGATACTGCTCGAGGCTCAGCTCGCCCTCGGCGAAGCGGCGTTCGAGGACGTCGATCCCGGTCTCCCGACCGGGGCTCGACCAGCGCCCGCCGCGCCCGCGGCCTCGAAACAGGTACACGAGGCCGACGATGACCACGAGCCAGAAGAGCGGAAAGATCACGATCCACCAGCCGGGGCCGTCACCGTGGTCCCAGCCGGCGACCGGGATCAGGTCCGCGGTCGAGCTCGCAAGTGTGATCAAGGCATCCATCGAGTTTGTCCTTTCATTCGGGGGTGGGTCCGGTGCGGGTTGGGGATGGAGGTGGGCGCCAACATCGCGCTCACGGGCGCTCGAGCGCAGGTCGCGAGGGGCCGACCGGCAGGCGCAGGACGCGACGCGCCGGCTCGGGCATCCACCAGTTCCAGCGCCCGAGCCACGAGACTGTCGCCGGGACGAGCAGCGAGCGGACCACGAGGGCGTCGAGCAGCACGCCGGCGGCCAGGCCGGTGGCGAGCATCTTCACGTCGACCTCGGCGGCCGTGCCCATCGAGGCGAAGGCGAGGAAGACGATCAGCGCCGCGCTGGTCACCAAGCGGCCGGTGTTGGCAATGCCCCGGACCACGGCCTCGTCCGTCGAGCCGGTGCGCTCGTACTCCTCTCGCATCCGGCTCAGGATGAAGACCTCGTAGTCCATCGAGAGCCCGAAGATGAACGCGAAGACGATCATCGGCGCCCAGAACTCGACCGCGCCGGTCGGCTCGGTGCCGAACAGCAACTCGGTCCCAAAGCCGTGCTGCCAGACGAGCGCCATCACGCCCCAGGTCGCGAACACCGAGAGCAGGTTCATGACGATCGCCTTGGCCGGCAGCACGAGGGAGCGGAAGGCGCGCGCGAGGAGCACGAAGGTGATCAGCGAGATCAGCCCGAGCATGAGAGGGAACGAGCCGTAGACGCCGTCGACCCAGTCGGTGATCAGCGCCGTCTGACCGCCGACCCCGGTGGCCGGCAGGCCGCTCGCCGCCGCGCGGACCGCGTCGACGGCACCCCGGCCATCGTTGGAGTTGGTGTCGGCGTCCGTGAGCACATCGACCACCGCGCGCTCGCCGTCGTCCCAGCGGCCGCCGGGCGCGGTCGCCGCGCGGACGCCGTCGGCCTCGGCGAGCCTCGTCGCCGTGGCCTGCGCCTCATCGGCGGGCGTGATCACCTCGATCGGGGCCAGCGGCGCGGCGCCGATGCCCGAGCCGTCGAGCGCCTCGAGCGCCCGCTGGGGCTCACCCGAGCCGCCGAGGTCGTCGGCCTCGGGCGTGCCGAGCACCATGCCCGCGGTCACCGCGCAGAGCGCGACGAGCAGCGTCGCGCCGCCCGCCACGGCGAGCGTCCGGTGGCGAACGACGGCGCGCGCCCAGCTCGCCCAGTGACGCTCGGCGCGCTCGGTACGGCGCAGGCGACGACGATCGGCGCGCGGCCCGAGCGTCGCCAGGACCACGGGCAGCAGGGTGAGCGCGACGGCCACCGAGACGAGCGGGATCAGCAGTCCGGCGTAGGCCATCGAGCGCAGGAAGGGGATCGGCAGCACGAGTGCGGCCAGCAGCCCGATCGCCACGGTCGTGCCGCTGAACAGCACGGCGCGACCGGCGGTCCCGACGGCGGCCCGCACGGCGTCCTCGTTGGCGAGCCCGCGCTCGCGCTCCTCGCGCCAGCGCATGACCACGATCAGCGCGTAGTCGATCGCGATCCCGAGGCCGATCAGCGCGACCAGGAAGACGACGATGAACGAGACGTCGGCCAGCTCCGTGAGCCCGAGGACGGCGAGCAGCGTGACCGGGATCGCGACGATCGCCATCACGATCGGGACCAGGGCGAGCGCCGACGCGAAGACGAAGGCGAGCACCGCGAGCGCGCCGACGCCCGCGATCAGCGTCTCGCTGAGAAAGGACGGTGGCCCGTCGGCCTCGGCGGCCTCCCGCTCGAGCATCGCCTGGCCGGTGAGCATCACCCGGGCGCCGCCGACGGTCGCGCCGGCGCTCGCGCGCGCCGCGGAGTCCAGTTGCGCGTCGGTGAGCTCGCCGCCCGGGCCCCCGGCGGCTGGATCGCGCTTCGGGTAGGCGAGCGCGAAGGTGGTGCGCCCGTCATCGGAGACGTAGGCGCGCTCGCCGGTCGAGCCGTAGGAGGCGACGCGCGCCCCCGGCAGCGCCGCGGCGAGCTCGCGCTCGAGCCGGCGCAGGTCGGCTCGCACCCCGGGCTCGCTGGCGCGCTCGCCGGGCGGCAGCTCGGCGAGCGCGACCAGGGGCGGAGCGATCCCACCGGAGTCGAAGCGCTGCTCGATCTCCTCGTTGACGGCGAAGGCCTCTGAGTCGGGCATCGCGAACTGGTCGTCGAGCGCGTCGGTGACCCGGCCGGCTCCCCAGAAACCCGCGATCGTGAGCACGATCCAGAGCCCGGCGACGGCCCGCTTATGGGCGAGGACCCAGCGGGTGAGGGCTTCGAGGCCACGGCCTCCCGGCTGGGGTTTGGGGCGTATCCGCGTCATGCTGGGCACGCTAGGAGCGCGCGGCCGCGACGGAAACGCCCTAGCGGATGATCATCGGCGTCCTCCCGTGGGAGGACGCCCCTCCTCCCGGGGGTGGTTTCGACGCTCGCCGGCGCGCCCTACGCTGGGCGGCGATGTCCAGGCAGGGCTTGAAGCCGAGCACGCGCGAGCGGCTGATCGACGCCGGCGTCGTCCTGGTCGTCGCCTGGTTCACGCTCGCCCAGTACGGCAGCCAGGGGTGGGGCGAGCTCAAGGACGTCGCCGCCGAGCCCGACGGGCTCGGCTTCGCGCTCGTCATGGCGGTCGCCCTACCGCTCTTCTGGCGGCGCCGCCGGCCCTGGCATGTGCTCGCGATCACGGTCGCCGCCAGCCTCGCGCTCGCGGCGCTCGGCTACGGCGTCCACATCCACCTCGGCCCGGCGGTCGCCATCTTCACGCTCGCCGCCCGACCCGACCGCGGGCCCCTGCGGCCGCTGGTCACAGTGGCGGTGGCCTCCTACGTCGCGCTGGTCGCGGCCGGATCGCTGGCGCTCGACGGGCTCGCGATCACGCGGTCGATCGGCCTGGCCGTGCTCTTCAGCGGGGCCTGGCTGCTCGGCGACCGGCGCCGCGTCGCCCGCCAGCGCGCGGACGAGGAACGCGCCCGCCAGGCGCGCGAGCAGCAGCTGACGATCGCCGAGGAGCGCACGCGCATCGCACGCGAGCTCCACGATTCGGCCGGGCACGCGATCAACACGATCCTCGTCCAGGCGGGCGCGGCGCGGGTCCTGCGCGACCGCGACCCGCAGCGCTCCGCCGAGGCCGTCGAGACGATCGAGGAGCTGGCCCGCGAGACGATCGACGACATCGACCGGATCGTCGGTGCCCTGCGCGACGACGACCCGGTCGAGCTCGCGCCGGTGCCCGGCGTGGGGGGGATCCCGGCGCTGGTCGACCGCCAGCGAGCGAGCGGCTTCGCTGTCGAGCTGCACGACGAGGGCGAGCGGGGCGAGTCGATCCCGCAGGCGGTCGATCGCGCCGCCTACCGGATCGCCCAGGAGATGCTGAGCAACGCCGCCCGCCACGGAGCGGGCGGCGCCGCGATGGCGATCGAGCGCCGCGACGACGCGCTCGTGCTGACCGTGACCAATCCGGTCGCGGGCGAGCGAGCGCCGCGGCCGGGGGGAGGACGGGGGATCGGTGGCATGCGCGAGCGCGCGGAGCTGCTCGGCGGCACCCTCGAGGCCGGGCTCGAGGCGGGGGCCTTCCGCGCCCGCGCGGTGCTGCCCTACGATCGCGGGCAGTGAGCGAAGGTCCCGCCCAAGGTCACACGCCGTGAGCGAGCCGGTCAAGGTGATGGTCGTCGACGACGACGAGCTGATGCGCCAGGGGCTGAAGGCCGTGCTCTCCAGCGACGAGCGGATCGAGGTCGCCGAGGAGGCGGACAACGGCCGGCTGGCGATCCAGCGCGCCCGCCACGCGCGCCCCGACGTGGTGCTGATGGACGTGCGAATGCCCGAGCTGGACGGGATCGCGGCGACCCGCGAGCTGATCGCGGCGACGCCGGAGACGAGGGTGGTGATCGTGACCACCTTCGAGGAGGACGAGTACATCCTCGGCGCGCTGCGCGCCGGGGCGAGCGGCTTTCTGCTCAAGCGCAGCTCCCCCGAGGAGTTGATCGCCGCGATCCACACGGTCGCCGCCGGGGAGGCGCTGCTCTCGCCCTCCGTGACTCGGCGGGTGATCGACCGGATGGCGCAGCACCCGGTGATCGGCGAGCCGAGCGATCCGCGCCTCGACGAGCTCACCCCGCGCGAGCGCGAGGTGCTCGAGCTGATCGCCCAGGGCCTCTCCAACCGCGAGATCGCGACCGCCCTCGTGGTCGAGGAGACGACCGTCAAGACGCACGTCAAGCGAGTGCTGATGAAGCTCCACGCGCGCGACCGCGTGCACGCGGTGATCCTCGCCTACGAATGGGGGCTCGTCGCGCCCGGCGGCGGCGGGCCCTGAGCGTCGCCCAGGGCCCGCCGATGCCGGTTGGCCTCGCCGCGGGCCGCTACGCGGTCGCGGGGACGTAGGTCGGGCGATAGCCGAGCGCGCGGCCGAACGGCGCGCCGACGGCGAGCGCGAACCGCTGCAGGAAGGCCGGCGGGAACGGCAGCCGCACGGTCTCGAAGTGCGCCCTCGCCACCACGGCGAGCCGGACCGGGTTCGGCATCCCCTTGCGGTTCGTCTTACCGTCGGCGGCGAGCCCGAACATGGTCTCGATCAGCGACTCGAACTCGAGCGCCGGCCGCACCTCGGCGAGGAAGCGCAGCTCGTCCTCGCCCGCGTTCCAGAACTTGTGCGGTACTCCCGGCTCGATCGTCAGCCGCCGGCCCGCGACCGCGGTCACGGCCTCGGGCCCGAGCCGCAGCCCGAGCGTTCCCGACAGGACCTCGAAGCGTTCGGTCTGATGCGGGTGCACGTGGGCGGCGGCGACGAACCCCTCTGGCTGCACGACCGTCTCGACGAGCACGGACTCGCCGTCCGTCTGCGCCGAGGTGCGATGGAAGGTGAGCCTCTCCTTGGTCACCGGGTTCTCGAGCGTGTCTCCAGGGTTGATCATTTGGTGCTCCTCTCGTCTGGCTGATCCGACGAGAACAGCGTGCGCTCGCGGGGCGCTTTTGTCGTCGCCCTGGGGAGGGAACCTCGGGACGTCCCGCGGGGGGACATCCGAGCGCGGCGACGTCCTCCCGCGGGAGGACGTTGTGGGCGCTAGGAGAGGGGCTCGAAGAGCTCGACGGGATTGCCGGCCGGGTCGTCGAGCAGGATCTGCCTGCCGCCCACGCCGGTGACGATCTGGTTGCGAAAGTGGACCTTCGCGTCGCGCAGCCCCGCGACGATCGTGTCGAGATCGGAGACCTCGAGTGAGATGCGGTTCCAACCGCCGGGCGCGGGACTGGTGCCGTCGGGCATCGCCTGACCGCCACCGCCCCGCTCACTCGGCGCGCTGAGCAGCAGCCGAAGGTCGCCTCGAACGAGCATGGCGAAGGTCGGCGCCGGGTGCATCTCCTCGCGGAAGTCGAGGTGCCGGCAGTAGAACGCGATGGCGGCGTCGACGTCGTCGACTATGTAGCGGACACTGACCGTCGCCATCCAGGGCTCCTCCTTGCCTCGACCCCCTTTGCTGAAGCTCCCAGGCTACGCCCCCGGCCATGCGGGCCCAGCGAGGCAGCCCGGTTCGGCGCCGCCGGGCTCCACGGCGATCCGATTGAAATCCCGCCGCTTTGGGCATAGGCGCCCCATGAAGATCACCCGCCGCCGGTCGCACCCGCGTATCTGAGAGGAAGCTCGCCGCCGATCATGGAAGCACGGCGCTCGGTCGGCGCTCGCTGAGGACGAGCAGGCTGAGCGCGGCGATCGCGATCCCGAGCGCGGTGCCCAGGCCGCGTTCGTCGACCGCGTCGAGCGCCGGCGATCCGAGGCCGTCGGCGAGCAGGACGACGTAGACGGTGATCGCGGTCGTAAACAGCGCGTACTCGATCGCGAGCAACGCGAACGCCAGGGCGGCGGCGGCGGTGAGCACGAGTGCGATCAGCACCGGTTGACCGCCGAGCAGCTCGGCGAGGGCGGTCGCCGCCACCAACCCCGCGATCGTGCCCAGGCCGCGCATCGCGATCCGCTCGAGCGTGTCGTCGAACCCGGGCCGCAGCACGAACAGGATCGTGAGCGGCACCCAGTAACCGTGGTCCCGAAAATCGAGCAGCCTGTAGACCGCCACGCCGGCGCCGAGCGCGGCGCCGAAGCGCAGTGCGTGGCGCAGGCTGGGCGATCCCGGGCCCAGGCCGGCGCGCAGCTTCAGCCATCCGGCCCGCGCCGCGCGGCCGAAGCTCAGCGGCTCGGACGCTCGGTCGAACACCGCCCAGGCGACCAGCGACCAGAGCCCCTGGAGCGCGGCGCCGGCGGTCGCGAGCAGCAGTGCGTCCGGGGCTTCGTCGGGGCCGAGGTAGAGCCCCTGGGCGATCAGCAGGCTGAGCGCGCACATGGCCGCGGCGACGGTCAGGCGCGGCGAGACGGCGACGCAGCAGCCGGCGAGCCCGGCGACCACCACCATCGTCACCACCGCGACAACCGCCGAGCCGCTCGAGAGCACGCCGACGGCTGCCGCGACGCCCATCACGGGCGCGACCAGGAGCTGAAAGCGGGCCCGCACCCGGGCCGGCGCCTCGAACGCGATCAGACCGGCGAGCAGCGCCCCGGTGGCGAGCGCACCCGCGACGCCGTCGTCGGCGGTCAGCTGCAACACGAGGCAGGCGCCGACGGGAATGGCAGCCCAGGCACCGCGGCGCAGCGCCGGATCCAGCTCGCCGCGCAGTCGCCAGCGCTCCAGGGAGCTGTGCCGCCCGGAGCTCATCCCGCCGCCCATCGCCGCAGGTTGACATCGGCGCCGGATCGGCGTGCCGATGGAATAGATCTCGGGGACGGCGGTCGTCCATGAAGTGATGACCTGGCGCGCGCTCACGGCGCCTGGAGCGCCGCCGATGGGTCGTGCGGCAAGCGCCACGGCCGCTGGGCCGGCCCGGAGCGGACCGGCACCCCGCCGGCGGGCCGGGCGTGTGGGGGAGGGAGATTCCGCGCTCGCGGGTGAGGCCGCCCGTCCCGCCCAGGGGCGCGGAGTCCTACCCGGCGCGGGAACCGGGCGCCCTGCTCGAGGGCTCGACCTCCGGGCGGGCGACGCCTGTGCCGGTCTCGGCCGGCGGCGCGGGGTGGACCCCGCGGGCCGGGCAGGGGATCAGGGCGCGAACCGTGGTGCCGCGGCCGGGCGCCGATTGGAGGTCGAGCCGCCCGTCGAGCGCGGCGACGCGATCGGCGAGCCCGCGTAGCCCGGAGCCGTTGCCGGGGTCCGCACCGCCGATTCCGTCGTCTGCGACCCGGACCACGAGGTGCTCGCCGTCGCGAGCGACCTCGACCCGAGCGCTGGTCGCCTGGGCGTAGCGGACGACGTTGGTGATCGCCTCGGCGACGACGAAGTAGGCGGCGGCCTCGATCGGCTCGGGCAGGCGCTCCGCAGGCGCGGCGGCGATCTCGACCGGCACCGGGGTGCGCCGCGCGAGCGCCTCCAGCGCCGAGGCGAGCCCGCGGTCGGAGAGCACGGCCGGGTGGATGCCTCGAGCGAGCTCACGCAGCTCGCGAAGCGCCGCCTCGAGATCGGCCTCCGCCGCGTCGAGCAGCTCGGCGGCGGCCGTCGGGTCCTGCTCGACCCGCGAGCGGGCGGTGCGCAGGGCGAGCGCGAGCGCGACGAGCTGCTGCTGCGCCCCGTCGTGCAGATCGCGCTCGATGCCGCGGCGCGCGGCGTCGGCGCTCTCAACGATGCGCGCGCGCGACGCGCGCAGCTCGGTCAGGTTCGCGCGCAGCTCGGCGTCGAGCCGCTCGTTCTCCAGCGCCAGTCCGGCCGCGGCGCCGACCGCCCCGACCAGCTCGCCGTCCGCGGCCGGCGACGGGTCGTGGACGAGCATCGCGACCGGGCGGCCCTCGCGCTCGACCGGCGTGCAGGTCCGCCCCGAGCCGGGGCCCGGGAGCGCGAACGGCGCCCCCGCTGCGTCGATCCAGCGCTCGCGCTCGGGCAGCCAGTAGGCGAGCTCGAGCGCCGGGTCGCCGAGCGCGTCGGCGAGCGCGTCGCGCAGGGCACCGCGGCGCCGGCCGTCGCCGAGGCGCGCGACCAGCTCGGTCAGGGCGGCCGCGCCGGCCACCCGGCTGCGCAGCAGGCCCGCCAGGAAGGCGAACGGAACGGTCGCCAGGGCGATCACGCGCGCCCGCTCGAGCGTCTCCTGCGCATCCGCGGACACGCCGGCCACGCCGAGCACGGCCCACGCCCCGTAGAGCGCCAGTACCAGCCCGCCGGTCAGGTACACGGGCGTCAGCGCGCGCCGCCGCGAGCGCGTCGACCGGTGCCAGCGCCGCGCCAGCACGAGGCCGAGGAGCACGATCAGCGCGGCGACGATCCCCAGGCGGACCTTGGCGAGCGTCGAGAACAGGTCCGGCTCGTCCGCGACCAGCAGCGGGTTGGCGGGCAGCCCGAGCCGGGTGGTGTCCTGGACGAGCATGCAGGCCCACCAGCCCACCGTCGCGGTCAGGTATGCCGCCGCCGCCAGCGCCCGATTGGCGCGCGTCGCGAGGCGACCCGACGGGAACGCGAGCAGGATGTGAAAGAGGATCGCGTAGGGGAGGGCGATCAGGTGCAGGCCGGCGATGAACGGCCACGACTCCGTGGTCACGATCAGCCCGGAGATGCAGTAGCTGAAGCCCAGCGCCACCATCAGGGCCCCGAAGCGATTCTCGGGCCGCCGCAGCCAGGCGAGCAACCCCGTCCCGATGAACGCCGCGCCGATCAGCGGCCCGAAGATCGCGATCAGGTCGCGATGGTGGCCGCCGACGCTCTCGATCGCGAGCGCGAGCAGGATCGCGCACGCGACCGCGCCGACGACGGCGAGCCCGGCCAGCGCGCGCCGGAGGCTGGGGGAGGGAGCCGACAGGACGTCCCCGAGATTATCGCCCGCCCGGGCCGCTCAGCGCGGCAGGGTGAAGCGAAAGGCGCTGCCGCCCCCCGCCGCAGCCTCGACCCAGATCCGTCCGGCGTGCGCCTCGACGACCCGGCGGCACACCGCCAGCCCGATGCCCGCGCCCTCGACCTCGGTGTCCACGCGCGAGAACATGCCGAAGATGCGGCTCGCGTGCGCCGGGGCGATGCCGGCGCCGTTGTCGCGCACGGTCACGATCCACTCCTGACCGCGGCGCACCGCCGAGATCTCGACCCGAAGCGGCGCCTCCCCGCGGAACTTGATCGCGTTGCCGACCAGGTTCTGCAGCACCCGGCGCAGCTGGCGGGCGTCGCCATCAACCTCGGGGAGCTCACCGACGTCGAGCGTGGCGCCGGCCTCCTCGAGGCCCGGGCGCAGGTCCTCGGCAACGTCGGTCATCAGGCTCCCTAGCCGGACCCGCTCACTGTGCAGCTCGCCCGAGCGCGCGTAGACCAGCACCCCGTCGATCAGCTCTCGGGCGCGCTCGGTGGTCGCCCGCAGCTGCTCGAGCACGTCGGTCGGCGGCGGCTCCTCGGGCCGCTGCTCGAGCACGGTGACCAGCAGCGCGATGCCCGTCAGGGGCTCGCTCAGGTCGTGCGCGACGACGTCGGCGTATCCGCGCAGCTCGGACTCCATCCGCCGCTGCTCGGTGACATCGTCGAGGAAGACGACCAGCCCGTCGCCGAGCTTGGCGGCGCGATGCACGAAGGTCCCCAGCATGTAGCCGTCGCCGAACGGCGTGTCATAGGTGACCTCCCGGACCCAGGGCTGACCGGAGTCGCAGACGCGGACGTAGGCGTCGAAGGCGCGGCTGCCGCGCATCTCGGCCAGCGCCTCAAGCAACGTGTAGCGATCGCGGGTCGCGGCGGGGAGTCGAAACCGGCGCAGCATCGCTGGATTGCCGTAACCGAAGCTGAAGTCGCTGATCCGCCCGCCGGCGTCGCGCACGGCCCACAGGACCCCGACCTCCTCGGGAAACCCGTCGAACAGCGCCCGAAACCCCGCCGCCCCCTGCGCGCCCAAGAGCGCGACCAGCTTCGGATCCTCCCCCC
The DNA here is from genome assembly GCA_009379895.1 of Solirubrobacterales bacterium. Taxonomy (GTDB): domain Bacteria; phylum Actinomycetota; class Thermoleophilia; order Solirubrobacterales; family 70-9; genus WHSW01. Next base: position 1,565 of record WHSW01000068.1, on the reverse strand, counting down.
AAGGCTCCGGCTCGAACTCGCGATCCCGTTCGTCCACGTCCGCAGGATAAGTCGCGATCACCCGCTCGGCGACCGAGGGTCGATTCGGGGGGTTTCCGTATTGAACGTCGGGCACCGGGGCGCGACCCTGGCAATCGATGATCGACACCCTCGTGCAACTCGCCCACGACGCGATGACCTCGCCGTGGGCCTACCTGGCGCTCTTCGCCTTCGCCGCGCTGGACGCGTTCCTCCCGATCATCCCGAGCGAGAGCCTGGTGATAACGGCCGGCGTCTTCGCCGCCGGCGGCGAACCGGAGCTGCTCGGCGTGATCGGCGCCGCGGCGCTCGGAGCGTTCGTCGGCGATCATGTCTCCTACCTGATCGGCCGGACCGCCGGCGCTCGCCTGCTCGAGCGCGCCCGGTCGCGGCCGCGGGGCTGCGCGGCCTTCGAGTTCGCCGACCGGGCCCTGGCGCGGCGGGGAGGGTTGATCCTGGTCGTGGCCCGTTACGTGCCCGGCGGCAGGACCGCCGTGACGCTGACGATGGGAGCGACCCACTACCCGCTGCGCTCGTTCTCGTCGTTCGACTCGATTGCGGCCCTGTCGTGGGCCGTCTATTCGGCGCTGGTCGGCTACGTCGGAGGTCGGGCCTTCGAGCAGGACACGATCAAGGGCCTGCTCGTCGGCCTCGGGCTCGGACTGACGATCGCCGTGGTGGTCGAGACGATCCGGCGCCTGCGTGGCCGCTCCCTCGTTTTCCGCCCTCGCGCGCCGGGTAGCAAGCACGATTCGTGACCCTCGCCCCGATCAGCCACGCCGCCAGGCGAACGCTCTAGGCGGTCGATGACCTGGAGGCGATCGAGCCCCCGGACGAGTACGCGGACCTCCATCAGCGCCTGGTTGACCTTCAGGACGGCTTCGCCGGCGCGACCGGCGACTATCGCGCCGCGATCGAGAACGGTGAAGTCCGGACCGCGGTCCGCAAATACCAGCAGCAGGCCCTCGAGTTTCGCGACCAGCTCGAGCAGTTGCGATCCGACTACGCCGACCAGGGGATCGAGTTCGAGTAGCTCGGGTGGGGACGGCACCGAGGGCCGCCGCGGGCCATCGCGTCGGCGAGGAGAACGCAGTCGCGCCTAGGCCCGAGAGATCGCCTCGGCGATCCGATCCGCGGCCTTGGCCCCGATCTTCTGCTTGATCAGAGCTTCCCGGCCGGTGGCGCGGACGCGCACGCGTGAGCCGCCCGAGCGCGCAGCCTCCACCTCGACGCGGACCAGGGCGGGCGCCATGTTCATCGCCCCGGAGCCGACGAAGCCCCAGACCGAGCCGTCGCCGCCCGCATTCGGATCCTTGATCACGGCTCCGCCATCGGCGATCGCCGCCCTCGCGCGCTCCCGGACGACCGGGGGGTCGTGCGGGACCTCGACCGTGGTGGTGGCCGTCCGCGCCTTGCTGAACCGGGCACCGAACCGCCCTCCGGAGCGGTATTCGCACCGATGATGCGCGGAATGCTGCCGATACTGAACGGAAAGGCAGCCAGGGGAAGCAACAAGAATCCGCCCGTGGCCACCCAGGCCAGCGGCT
>WHSW01000067.1 GCA_009379895.1 Solirubrobacterales bacterium | reverse complement strand
TCATAGAGCTCGCGCTCGCCCGTCTCGCTCCAGACCACGTAGGTGTAGCGGTCGGTGCGCACGCCCTTGTAGGGCCGATCCCAGGCGTTGACCGGGATGTTGCCCTCGAACAGCGGCGCGAGCGCCTCGATCTCGAGCGCTCGGTCCGGGCGCCGCTTGGGCTTGCGGATCGTCGGCAGCAGCGAGACCCCGTCCATCACTCGGCGGGCGCGGGCGTCGGCCGCGTCGACCAGGGTCGGGGCGAAGTCGATGTTCGAGACCTGGCCGTGCACCGTCCTGCCGGCCGGCACGCCCGGGCCGCGGACGATGAGCGGCACCCGCAGCGACTCCTCGTAGGGCAGGAACTTGTCGCCCGGGATCCGGTGCTCGCCCTGCATCCAGCCGTTGTCGGAGAGGAAGACGATCATCGTGTTGTCGAGCTGATCGGTCTCGCGCAGCGTCTCGACCAGCTTCCCGACGTGGTCGTCGACGGCCAGCAGCGAGCCGGCTCGGCCCTCGTAGTCGAGCTGCAACTGCTCGATCTGCGCGTCGCTCAGCGGGGGCGCCGCGTCGCGCATGTTCGACGGCTTGTCGGCGAAGTCGGCCTCGTTGAAGCTCGGCGGCCGCGGCAGCTGATAGCGCGAGCTGCGCTCGGCGTAGCGGGGCGCCGGCCGCGGGTCGGGGCCGGGGCGGCCCATGAGCGTGGTCGCGACGTCCTCACGGTGCGGCGCCGCCGGCGACCACCAGATGAAGAACGGCTTGCGGGACTTGCGCTCGGCGCGGACCAGGTTCTCGGCGACCTTGCCGGTCACGTCCGGCGAGTAGTCGCGCGGCCGCTCGGCACCCCAGTAGCTGTACGGGCGAGGCCCGAACAGCTCCTCGAGCTTGGCGAACACGCCGGCCAGGCCGGCGGGGTTCGGGGTCACCTCGATCTTGGCGAACTCGACCAGCTTGCGGGCGAAGTCGGCATCGCCCCAGGTCCGCAGCTCGCCGTCGCGGTTCATGACGAAGTTGAAGTAGTCGTAGGCGGAGACGTCGAGCAGCCCGCGCCAGATGTCGAAGCCGGCCGGGACCTCGCCGTGGGCGTCGCGCGCGCCGTAGCCGTTCAGCCACTTGCCGATCAGCGCCGTCCGGTAGCCGGCATCATCGAGCCAGGCGGGCAGGGTGTTCCCGCGATGCTTCATCCCGTACCAGCCGTACGGGTAGAAGTTGCCCGCCACGCCGTGGTTGTGGGCGTACTGGCCGGTGATGAAGGTGGCCCGCGCCGGACAGCAGAGCGGGAAGGAGTCGACCGCGTCGGCGAACGTGGTCCCCTGCCTGGCGAGCAGGCGCCGCACGTTGGGCATCAGCGCCACATCGCCGGCCGCCATGTCGTCGGTCATCACGACGAGGATGTTGGGGCGGCCGTCCTTGGCCGCCTCGGCCGGACGGGCCTCCGCGCGGTCGACGAGGGCGCCACCGCCCAACCCGCCCGCGAGCGCCAGTCCCACCACGGCGGCCAGCGCCCGCGACGCGGTTCGCCGGCCCACCACAGTTGCCTCCATCCTCGCCACTCCCTCCGTGGATCTGCTTGCGCGAACATACAGGCTGTGTCACACTCTGTCAACCCATGGGACAGAGCTCGACCCCTTGACCGCCGCCAGCCGCCAGACCCGGGCGCGCAAGAGCCGCGAGGAGGGCCGCGAGCGCATCAGCGCGGCCGCCACGGAGCTGGTTCGGCGGCACTCCTACGCGGAGCTCAGCATCGGCGAGATCATGGACCGCGCCGGGTTCGGACGGACGATCTTCTACCGGCACTTCGACGACCTCGGCGACCTGTTGTTGCGCGCGAGCCGCGAGGCGATGGAGGAGATGTACGAGGCACAGCTGGCGCTCGCGGCGGCGCGGGTCGACGCCGACCCGGACGCGATCCGCGCGGCGATCGAGCCGGCCGTCGCCGTCTATGACCGGCATGGGCCGCTGCTGCGCGCGGTCGCCGAGGCGGCGCCCGGCGACGAGCGGGTCGCCGCCGGGCAGGAGGCGATGCATCGACGCTTCGACGAGCTCGTCGCCCAGGCGCTGGCCGAAGTCGCGCGAGCCCGTGGCGGGCCGCCCGCCGACGTCACGGAGACCGCCCGGGCGCTGAACCTGCTCAACGTGAGCTACCTGCTCGACGCGTTCGGCCGCGAGCCCCGCGTCTCCGTCGAGACCGCCGTGCGGACCCTGACCGAGATCTGGGTCGCGGTCTTCGACCACTGACCACCCCCGTACCCCCCCCCCCCCCCGAGGAAAGGCTGTCGATGGACATCTTCCGCACCCCCGACGAACGATTCGCCGGCCTGCCCGGCTACGGCTACGTGCCCCACTACGTCGAGGTCGACGGGCTGCGGCTGCACCATCTCGACGAGGGCTCGGGCCCGACCGTCCTCTGCTTCCACGGCGAGCCGAGCTGGAGCTACCTCTACCGCCACATGCTCGACGCGCTGGTCGCCGCCGGTCACCGGGTCGTCTGCCCGGACCTGGTCGGCTTCGGCCGCTCCGACAAGCCGACCGACCAGGGCTTCTACACCTACGAGCGCCACGTCGAGATGATCACCGGCCACCTCGACCAGATCGAGCTCACCGACGTCACCGTCGTCGTCCAGGATTGGGGCGGCCCGATCGGATTGCGCTGGGCGGTCGAGCACGCCGACCTGGTCGGTCGGCTCGTGATCCTCAACACCGGGCTGTTCACCGGCAGGGTCAGCAAGGGCTTCATGGCCTGGCGCGAGTTCGCCGAGCGCACGCCCGACCTGCCGATCGGTCGAGTCGTCGAGAGCGCGACGACCACCGACCTCTCCTCCGCCGTGGTAGCCGCCTACGAGGCGCCGTTTCCGACGCCCGAGAGCAAGGCCGGCGCCCAGCGCTTCCCCCTGCTCGTCCCGCTGGCCGCCGACGACCCGGGCGCCGCGGCGATGGCCACCGTGCGCGACGCGCTCGGCGACTGGGAGAGACCGGCGCTGGTCGCGTTCTCGGACTCCGACCCGGTGTTCCCGTTCCCGCGCGCCGGCGAGTCGTTCACCGGCCTGATCCCGACCGCGGGCGAGCAGGTCGCGATCGAGGGCGCCGCGCACTTCCTGCAGGAGGACCGCGGCCCGCGAATCGTCGAGGCGATAATGGCGGCGTTCGGTCGACCACCGGGCTGAGCTCGCGGTCAGGGCAGCGGCCAGGCGTGCACCGGCTCGTTGGCGTGCATGTGCTCGCGGTAGGCGACGGTCATCCGGCGCAGCGCCTCGGGCCGGTCGAGCCCGCGCCGCTCGTGCAAGTCGTGCAGCGCTTCGCTCTGCCAGGCGGCTCCGTTTCGCAGCTCGACGCAGCGGCGCTCGACGATGCCGAGTAGCCGGTCGCGGTCGGCGCGATCGGCGCCCCAGCGCTCGAGCCCTTCGTGCGCCAGCGGCAGCAGGCGGCGCAGGACGAGCTCGGCCACGGGGACCTCGCCGACCCCGGGCCAGTAGACGTTCGCCTCGATCCCGTCCCGGGCGCCGGCATGAAAGTTCTCCTCGGCGGCCGAGAACGACATCCGCGACCAGATCGGCCGCTCCTCCTCGGCGAGCACGCGGACGAGCCCGTAGTAGAAGGCGGCGTTGGCGAGCGTGTCGACGACGCTCGGTCCGGCCGGCAGGACCCGGTTCTCGACGCGCAGATGCGGGCGCCCGTCCGCGACCTCGTAGATCGGGCGGTTCCACCTGTAGACGGTCCCGTTGTGGAGGCGAAGCTCGCCCAGGCGCGGGACGCTGCCGGCCTCGAGCGCGTCGCGCGGGTCCTCGTCCTCGCAGACCGGGAGCAGCGCCGGGAAGTAGCGCACGTTCTCCTCGAACAGGTCGAAGATCGAGGTGATCCAGCGCTCGCCGAACCAGACCCGGGGACGCACGCCCTGGGCCTTGAGCTCTTCGGGGCGGGTGTCGGTCGCCTGCTCGAAGAGGGCGATGCGCGTCTCGCGCCACAGCTCGCGCCCGAACAGAAACGGAGAGTTGGCGCCGATCGCGACCTGGACCCCGGCGATCGCCTGGGCGGCGTTCCAGTGCGCGGCGAAGCCCTCGGGCTCGACCTGGCGGTGCAGCTGCACGCTCGTGCACGCGGCCTCGGGCGCGATCGTCTCGGCGTGGGCGACCAGGCGCTCGACCCCGGCGATCGAGATCTCGATGTCCTCGCCGCGGGCGGCGAAGATCTGCTCGTTGAGCAGCGCGTAGCGCGGGCTGGCGCTGAACGACTCCGCGGTCACGTGGGCCTCGGTGATCGTCGGCAGGATCCCGATCACCATCATGTGCGCGCCCACCGACCGCGCACGCTCCTCGGCGCCGTTGAGGCTGGCGCGAACCGCGGTCTCGAGGTCCGACATCACGGCGCCGTCCAGCAGCCGCGGGGCGACGTTGATCTCGAGGTTGAACTGCCCGAGCTCGGTCTGGAAGTCGGGGTCGGCGATCGCCTCCAACGCCCGGGCGTTGACGGGCGCGGGATCGCCGGCGTCGTCGGTCAGGTTGAGCTCGATCTCGAGCCCGAACGAGCGCCGCTCGGCGTGGAAGCGCGCCTCGGCGAGCATGCGCGCGAAGACGTCGAGGCAGGCGCGCACCTTCTGCCGGTAGCGCCGGCGGTCCTCGCGGCTGAAGACCCTGGCCGTGACCTCCTGTCCCATGCTCCTGCCCTCCGGGCCGGGGCGTCATCGTCGCACGCCGCGGACGATGCGCGCAACCCGCCGGCGCTAGGCGCCGACCGCCGCCTCCGCGCGGCGGTCTAGGCGCCGACCGCCGCCTCGGCGCGGCGGGTGAGCTCGGCCGCGTCGACCCCCGCGAGGCGCAGCGCGCGTGGAACCGTCCCGACCTCGGCGCGCAGGATGGCGACCAGGATGTGACCGCAGAGCAGACGGCGATCCCCGCGCGCCTGGGCGACCCGCAGCGAGCGCTCGAGCGCCAGCTTCGCGGAGGTCGCGAAGCGCGGCGAGCGAACCGCGGGCGCCGCGGAGGCGAGCGAGTCGGGATCAGGCGTCGAGACCCCGACGGCGCCGAGGCCGTCCTCGAGCTCGCCGGCGAGCGCGGTGCGAATCGAGTCCGCGTCGAGCCCGGCTGACTGAAGCACGTAGCCGGTCGGCCCCTCATCCCTGCTCAGCGCGAGCAGCAGGTGCTCGGCCTCGATCGTCGGCGAGCCCTCCGCCTGCGCCTCCGCGTGCGACCGCGAGACCGCGGCCTTCGCGTCGCGGGTGAATCGCTCAAACATCGCTCCTCCTCGACTCGACGCCCGCGGCCCGCAGCCGCTTGGCGTGCTTCTTGTGCACGGCCTGACGGGTGACCCCGAGCGCTTCGGCGATCGACGACCAGCTCCAGCCGTCGCGGATCGCGCGCTCGACCGCGGCGGCCTCGAGGCGGTCGGCGAGCTTGCGCAGCGCGACGACCGAGGCGAGGCTCGCGGCCGGGTCGGCCGGGGTCGCGGTCTCGGTCGGCGGCATGGAGCAACCTTAGTTGACACCGGTGAGGTTGTCAACCTACGTTGCTGAACGAGGGGCGGCCCGCGCCTGCGCGGAGCGCTCCAGCCCCGCGGTGGTGACCCAGGCGGCCGCCGCGGCGAGCACCGCGGCGGGGGCCGCATCGAGCCCGTGCGTGCCGACGAGGAGCATGGCGAAGAACAGCGACGCGAACAGCAGGCGGGTCATCGCCGCCATCCCCGCGGCGGTCCCGACCGCGACCGCGAGCGTCGGTGAGACGTCGAAGAGCGCGACCGCCACGCTGGCCACGCCGACCCCGAGCAGGATCGCCGGGAACACCGGCCCGCCGCGAAATCCGCAGCCGAGGCTGATCGCGTAGCCGATCGCCTTGCCGATCACGATCACGAGGATCACGCCGACCGAGCCCTCGGCGACGATCTCGGGGACGGTCTCCTGGCCGGAGAAGAGCACGTCCTTGGACTGGGCGCCCAGGCCCTCGGCGATCAGCGCGACCAGGCCGATCGCGAGCGCCCCGCCGACGAGCGCGCGCTCGACGCTCAGCCGTCCCCCGGCGAGCGCGGCGACGCGGGCCGCGACCAACCGCACCCCGGCGAGCAGCAGGGCGATCACTACCCCGGCGACCAGGCCGACGAGCAGGTCGAGCAGATGGGTTCCCTCGTAGACGGGGAGGCCGGGAACCGTGAGGATCGTCTGCTCGAGCCCGCCCCAGTTTCCGAGCCCGACGAAGATCAGGTATCCGATCGCGGCCGAGACCAGCCCCGGGAGCAGGGCGGGGATCAGCGCCGCCCCCATCCCGACGCCCGCCTCCAGGAGCAGCACCCCGGCGACGATCGGGCCGCCGAACAGGGCCGCGATCGCCGCGAACGACCCCGCGGTCGCCAGCACGGTCATCTGCTGGGCGTCGAGCTCGAACCTGGGGGCGACCGCCATGCCGAGGACGGAGCCGAGGGCGATCAGCGGCGCCTCCGGGCCGAGCACCGCCCCGAAGGGGAGCGAGCCGAGCGCGGCGAGCGCCACGCCGGGCCCGTATGACGCCGGGGTGGGGGCCGAGGAGAGGCCGTCGATCGGTCGATGTCCGCCGTCGCCGGGCAGCAGGCGACGAGCAGCGACCACGATTAAGGCGCCGACCACCGGCAGCCCGACGACCAGATACCAGGGCGGCGTCGACCGCCCGAGCTCATTCGGCAGGTCCTCCCAGAGCAGCTCCTGCAGCTGATGCACCAGGGTGAGGAAGCCGGCGGCGAGCAGCGCCGCCGGGATCCCGATCAGGGCGCCGATCAGGATCAGCCGCAGGAAGGCTCTGCCCCCGATCCCCGCGCCGGCGGGCCGGTCGTCCCTCGCCCCCTCGCCCGCGGGCCGGTAGCCGCCGGCCCCCTCGCTCCCGGTCTCGTTGCCCGCGGTCTCGGTCACGTGCAGGCGCCAGTCTATGAGCCGCGTCGGTCCACTTCGGCCCGCCTCAGGCGGCGAGCGGCGCCCCGGCGAGCGCCGCCAGGGCCCCGGCCGCGCCGGCCGCGAGCAGGGTCCAGACCACCCCGAGCCGCAGCACGAAGAGCAGCAGCGCCCCCGCCGCCAGCACGGCGAGCTGCCAGGCCTCGGTCAGCGCCAGGCCGAGCGGGATCGCCGAGCCGATGATCGCGCCGATCGCGGCCGGCCCGGCGCCGTCGAGGAAGGCCCGTGGGCGTGGATTGGTGCGCAGCCGGTCGAAGCGCTCGGCCCCGATCCCGATGAACAGGAACGACGGCGCGAAGGCGACGACCGAGGCGAGGATCGCGCCCCCGAGGCCGGCGGCCGCGTAGCCGACGACCGCCACGCTTCGAACCAGCGGGCCCGGCGTGGCCTGGCCGAGGGCGACGGCGTTGAGGAACTGGCCGTCGGTCATCCAGTGGTAGTTCTCGACCGCGTCGGCCTGCATCAGCGGGATGATCACGAAGCCCCCTCCGTAGGAGAGCGCGCCGACCTTGAACGCCGTCCAGCAGAGGGCCGCCAGGCCTCCGGTGGCGCCGGCGGCCACCGCGAGCGCCGGCCAGCCGTGCACGGCGAGCGCGCCGGGGCGCGTTCGCCGGCCCAGCCCGAGCTCGATCACGCCACAGGCGAGCAGAACCGCCACCAACCACGGGCCGAGTAGCGCGGTGGCGATCGCGCCGGCCGCCAGGTAGGCGACCCAGCGACGACGCTGCTCGGATCGCATCCGGCGCCAGCTCCCGGGGACGAGGCGGACGCCGGCCTGCACCGCGACGGCCGCGACGACCGCGCCCGCCCCCGCCCCCGCCCCCCTGATCCACTCCGGCGGGGCGGCGGCCACGAAGGGCACCGCCAGCAGGATGATCAGGACGAGCCCGGGGACGATGAAGCCGAGCCCTCCCAGGATCGCGCCCGCGGCGCCGCGCAGCCGCCAGGCGCAGTAGATCGCGAGCTGGGTCGAGGCGGGACCCGGCAGCAGGTTGGTCGCCGCGACCCCGTGCTCGAAGTCCTCCTCGGTGAGCCAGGCGCGCCGCTCGACGCAGAGCTCGCGCAAGAGCGCGATGTGCGCGGGCGGCCCGCCGAAGCCGACGCAGCCGATCCGACCCCACTGCGCGAGGATCGTGGTCAGCGCAGGCGACCGCGGCTCGACTCGGCGGGGGCGCCGCCCCGCCGCTGTTCGTCTGCGCGACACCGCGCAGCAGCATGAACGAAACGGGCGGGTTGTCTACGCCACTAGTCGATCGCGAGGATCTCGAGGCGCTTCTCGCCGCGGGGCGTGGTCAGCGTCACCCGCTGGCCCGCGCGAGTGCCGAGGAGGGCCCTCCCCACCGGGCTCTCGGCCGAGATCTTGCCCTCGGCGAGGGCCGCCTCGAGCGGATGGACGAGGGTCACCTCGCTGACCCGACCGTCGCCGTCGCGATAGCTGACCCGCGAGCCGACGCCGATCGACCCGTCGCTCGCGCTCTCCCCCACCTCGGCCGTCGCCAGGTGATGCTCGAGCACCCGGATGCGTGCCTCGTTGTGGCCCTGCTCCTCGCGCGCGGCGTGGTACTCAGCGTTCTCCTTCAGGTCCCCGTGCTCGCGCGCGGCCTTGATCGCGGCGACGATCTCGGGCCGCCGCACGTCGCAACGGTCCCGCAGCTCGGCCTCTGCCCTCGCCATCCCCTCCGGGCTGATCGCGCGCTTCGCATCGGTCATGGCGGGGCAAGGTAGCGGTCGCGCGTTGCCCGCGCCCGGCGGGTCTGAGAGGATCGGCCATCGTGACAGGACGGGGGGCAGCGGCGACGATGACCGGGGCGGCTTCGATCGTCGCCGTCGTGGCGGTCGCGCTGGCCGCGGCCGCGCCCGCGCCGGCCGCGTTCACCGCCGAGCAGCGGGCGACGGTGGACCGGACGATCGCCGACGAGATGAGGCGCTCGGGCTATCCCGGGATGGTCGTCGGCCTCTGGTCGCCGCGGGGCTCCTACGTGACCGCCCAGGGCGTCTCCGACATCGATACGCAGGCGCCGATCGACCCCGACCAGCCGTTTCGGATCGGCAGCGTCACCAAGACCTTTACCGCGACGCTCGTCCTGCAGCTCGTCGAGCGCGGCAAGCTGCGGCTCGCAGACCGCCTGAGCCGGTTCCTTCCCAAGGTCCCGCAGGCGAAGCGGATCAGGATCCGCAACCTGCTCAGTCACACGAGCGGCGTCCCGGACCTGACCCAGGGGATCAATGCGCGGGTCCAGCTCTTCCCCGAGGCGAGCTGGCGACCGGGGCAGCTGATCCGCCTCACGAGCCTGCAGCCGTCGCAGTGCGCCGTCGGTGACTGCTTCTTCTACTCGAACACGAACTTCGTCATCCTCGGCCGGATCGCCGAGATGGTCACCGGCCGTCCCCTCGCCCAGCTCTACGAGCGACGGATCTTCGAGCCGCTCGGGCTCGAGCAGACGTCCTTCGCGCCCGGCACGAGCGTGCCCGCGGACATCGTGCACGGCTACATCGAGGTGGCCCCGGCGTCGATCACGGACACGACCGGCTGGAACCTCTCCTGGGCGTTCTCGGCGGGGGCGATGGTCTCGACGCTCAACGACCTGCACACCTACGCGCGGGCGCTGGCCACCGGCAGGGGGCTGCTCTCGGAGAGGATGCAGACCCGGCGGCTGCGCTTCGTCCCCCTGCGGCTGACCGGCAGGGTGTTCCGCTACGGCCTCGGGATCGCCAAGTTCGGGACCTACCTCGGCCACAACGGCCAGGTCCCGGGCTACGGGGCGATGATGCTCAGCTCACCCGACCGGCGGGCGACGCTGATCGCGCTCGGCAACACCGCGGTCACCTTCGACAAGCTGGGCTCCGGCACGCCGCCCGATCCCGACCTGTTCGGCATCGCCGACAAGCTGCGCGAGGTGCTCGCCGGGGACGGCGGCGAGTCGGCGCGCCGGGCACGCGACGCCCGGCCGCCGGGCTAGGGACGCCGCTTGGCCTCGGGCCGCCGGACCTGATCGGCGTCGGGGTGCTCGGCCGCGTCGGCGTCGGTCAGCGCCCAGCCCAGGCGCTCGACGAGCTGCGCGGCGAAGTGCTCGGACTCGAGGTCGCGAGCGCAGACCCGCTCCTGATGGAGGACCGTCCCGTCACGCTCGTACGCCGACCGGGTGCTGACGATGATCTCGGGCATTCGCTCCTCCTTTGGCGGGTTGGTCCCCGTGATCCTCCCGTGTCCGTCTACACACGCGGTAAACATTCCGTAATAAGGCGCGCGCGCCGAGCGGCGGGAGCGCGGAGGTGGATCTAGCCGGCCGCGAGGTCATTGCGATAGGCGTAGGCGACGGCCTGGGCGCGGTCGCGGGCGCCGATCTTCGCGAACAGGTGGTTGACGTGGCTCTTGACGGTCGCCGGGCTGACCACCAGGCGCTCCGCGATCTCGTTGTTGGAGAGCCCGTGGGCGATCAGCCCGAGCACCTCCGCCTCGCGCGGCGTCAGGTCGTCGGGAAGCTCGGGGTCGGGCTCGGAGGGCGGCGGGTCCCCACCGGCGACCGCCTCGACGACGCGGCCCTGGGCCGTCTCGTCGAGGGCGACGTCGCCGAGCGCGACCCGCTCGATCGCCTCCCTGATCTCGTCCGCGCCCGCATCCTTGGTCAGAAAGCCGCGCGCCCCGGCGCGCAACGCGCCGAGCACCGAGGCGTCGTCGGCGTAGGTGGTGAGCGCGATCACCCGCACCCTGGGCGCCGAGTCGGCGAGCCGGCGGGTGGCCTCGATCCCGTCGCAGCGGGGCATCCGCAGGTCCATGAGCACCACGTCGGACGAGGTCTCGGCGACCATCCGCACGGCCTCCTCGCCGTCGGCGGCCGCGCCGGTCGGCTCCACGCCCTCGATCAGGCCGAGCATCAGCAGCAGGCCCTCGCGCACCACGCGCTGGTCGTCGGCGACCAGCACCCGGGTCGGCGGCGCGCTCACCCCGCCTCCGCCTCGACGGGCAGCCAAAGCTCGACCCGGAAGCCGTCGGCCGTCGGCGCCGCGCTCAGGCGCCCGCCGAGCAGCTCGGCGCGCTCGCGCATGCCGCTCACTCCGTAGCCCGAACCGGTCTCGGCGAGCGGCGACCCGCCCGAGCCGTTGCTCTCGGCGCCATGGTCGGCGACGGTCAGCGTCGTGCCGCCGGGCTCGTAGCGCAGGCGGACCTCGACCCGGTCGGCGTCGGCGTGCTTGCGCACGTTGGTCAGCGCCTCCTGCCCGGTGCGGTAGAGCGCCAGTCGCGCCTGCGAGGAGAGCTCCCGCGGCTCGCCCTCGACCTCGAGCTCGCAGGCGACCCCTCCGTCGACTTGGAACGCGTCGGTCAGCTCGCGCAGGCGCTCGGGGCCCGGCAGGCCGTCGCCGCGCAGCGCCTCGATCGCCTCGCGCGCCTCGGCGAGCCCGGTGCGCGCGTGGTGCAGCGAGCGCTCGAGCGCGCGCTCGACCTCCGGGTCGGCTCCGCGGTCGTGGGCGAGCAGGCGCGCCCCCTCGAGCTGCACGGTGAGCGCCGAGAGCGAGTGAGCGAGCACGTCGTGCATCTCGCGCGCGATCCGACCGCGCTCGGCGAGCATCGCCGCCTCGGCCTGAGCATCGCGCGTGTGCTGCGCCTCGGCGAGCAGCTCCCTGGTGCGCTGGTGGCGCTCCTGGGCGATGCGCCCGAAGTAGGCGAGCACGAAGGCCGAGAGGAAGCCGAAGTTGGTCCACCCGAGGGTCACGGCCACCTCATCGGGGCCCGCGGCGATGATGATCGCGTTGACGGCGACCACGACCGGGACGGCGACGAGCACCGCCGCCCGCCAGGGCAGGCTGCGGGCGGCCATCGCGACCGCGACGTAGCAGCCGAGAATCGCGATCCCGTCCTCCTGGACCTGGGCGAGCAGCGCCGACGAGAGGCCGATCACCAGGGCGACCGCCGTTCGCACCGCGACCGACGACGCGCGGCCGAAGACGAGGATCGCCAGCCCGGCCGCGAGCGCAACCAGGCCGATCGTCCCCGCCAGCCCGTCCCCGTGCAGCGCGGGCATCGGCAGCTCAATCAGGGCGACGGCCAGGAGCAGGACCGCGACGCCGTAGCCCAACCACCTGGGCGGCCGCTCGAGGGCCGGCGCCGCGCCGTAGCTCATCCATCGCGCCCGGCGCTCGGCGACCGGCGCGTCGGGCGGTGCTCCGAGCAGCTTTTCGACGATCGATGAGCTCATCCGTGGTCCAGCCTAGGAGTTGGGGACGGGGCTGTCATCGGCGGGCGGGTGGAGATCGCGTCGCGACCTCTCCACCCCGGGGTGCAGGCGAAAGTTGGGCCCCGGAGCCGATGACGAGGCGCGACCGCGGACCTAGCCTGCCGGTCATGATCAATCAGGCAATCCTCACCACCGAGCCGCGCCCCTCCGAACCGCCGGCGAACGCGTCCGGCGAGCCGGGGTCACCGCCCACCGAGGCCGTGATCGCCGTCCGCGATCTGCACAAGTCCTACGGCCAGACCGAGGCGGTCCGCGGGGTCGACCTCGAGGTCGGCCGGGGCGAGATCTTCGCCTTCCTGGGCCCGAACGGGGCCGGCAAGACGACCACGGTCGAGATCATGGAGGGCTTTCGCGAGGCCGACTCGGGCACCGTCGAGGTGCTCGGCGAGGACCCGGCCCGGCCCTCGCGGCGCTGGCGCGAGCGGATCGGGATCGTCCTGCAGGAGTCACCGGGCGAGACCGAGCTCAGCGTGCGCGAGTGCCTCGAGCTCTACGCGGGCCTCTACCCCGCCCCCCGCCCGATCGACGAGACGCTCGAGCTGGTCGGGATCGGCGAGCTGGGCCAGAAGCCAAGCGGCCGGCTCTCGGGCGGCGAGCGGCGGCGCCTCGACGTCGCCCTGGCGCTGATCGGCGATCCCGAGCTGATCTTCCTCGATGAGCCGACGACCGGCTTCGACCCGGCCGCGAGGCGGGCCGCCTGGGAGATGCTCAGCGGCCTGCGCTCGCTCGGCAAGACGATCTTCCTCACCACCCACTACATGGAGGAGGCCGAGCGCCTCGCCGACCGGATCGCGGTGATCGCGGGCGGGCGGATCGTCGACGCGGGCACCCCGCGGACGCTCGGCCGGCGCGATCTGGCCGCCTCGCGGATCAGCTTCTCGCTGCCTACCGGGGTCGACCCCGGCGAGCTGCCGCCCGAGCTGCTCGGCCTCGCCGATCGCATCGACGGCCGGCGGGTGACCCTGCTCAGCCCGGCCACGCTCGCCGCGGTCCAACGCCTGGGCACCTGGGCCGACGGGCGCGACCTCGAGATCGGCGATCTCGAGGTCGCCCGCCCGAGCCTGGAGGACACCTATCTGACGCTGACCGACGATCAAGACGACCCCGACCACCCGAAGGGAGACCGCTGATGCAGATGGTCCTGCACACGACCCGGTACGGCCTGCGGGCCTTCACCCGCAACCGGCGTGCGCGCGTGTTCACGATGTTCATGCCGCTGCTGCTGCTGGTCGTCTTCGCGACGATGTTCAACGACGCGAACACGACCGTGGACGGCATCACCCAGTCCTACTCGCGCTACTTCGTCGCCAGCATCCTGACCCTGTCGATCACCAGCGCCACCTTCGCGGCGCTGGTCGGCATGATCGTCTCCCAGCGCGAGCTCGGCGTCTACAAGCGGCGGCGGGCGACGCCGCTGTCCCCGGCGGCGCTGATCACCAGCCAGACCCTGACCGTGGTCCTGATGGGGGTCGCGACCAGCGTCGTCCTGCTGGTCGTCGCCGAGCTGGCCTTCGGGATCCATCCGCCGGTCGCCGGCGTCCCGGCGCTGATCGCGGCGGTCGTCTTCGGCAGCGCGGCGTTCTGCGGGCTCGCGTTCGCGGCCTCGACCTTCATCGACTCCTCGGATTCGACGCAGCCCGTGATCCAGGCGACGATGCTGCCCCTGTTCCTGATCTCCGGGGTCTGGATCTCGAGCGCCGACCTGCCGAGCTGGCTCAACCAGGTCGCCGCGGTGTTCCCGATCGAGCACGTCGCCGACCTCCTGCACCGCGCCTTCGCGTCCGGGGCGCTCGCCGCCGGCCCGGTGGCGGTCGACCTCGCGGTGCTCGCCGCCTGGGCCGTGGTCGGGATCGTGATCGCCGTGCGCCGCTTCGACTGGCTGCCCTCGGGGCACGCCTGATCGAGGCCGTCGGCCTCAGCAGGAGGCGAAGAAGCGCTCCAGGCGGTCGACGAGCTGGGGCGCCGAGAACGCGGTCGCCGGCTGGAAGAGCTGGTTGACCAGCAAACCGTCGAGCAGCGCGAGCAGCTCGGGGGCGTGGCGATGGGGCTCGCGACAACCCGCGGTCGGCAGCAGCTGCTCGGCGAGCACCAGGTAGTCGCGGCGCACCTGGTCGAGCGCGAGCTGGAACTCGGGCCGCCGGCGCGCCTCGAGGAAGAGCTCGTGACGGGCGACGGTGAGGCCGGCGCGCTCGGGCGTCAACCAGCTCTGGATCAGGTCGGCGACCAGCTCGGCGGCGCGCCGCGGCTCGAACGGGCCGAGCGGGACCAGCGCTTCCAGCGCCTCCACCGACGGGCGCTCGTGCTCGACCAGGCGCGCCAGCGCCGCGGTGAGCAGCGCCTCGCGGGTCGGGAAGTAGTTGCTGGTCGAGCCCTGCGGCAGCCCCGCCCGGCGGTCGACCGCGCGGTGGGTGAGCCCGCGCCCGCCGTCGACCTCGAGCACCTCGAGGGCGGCGTCGGCGATGATTGCGCGGCGGTGGGTGACCACGGTGCGCCGGTCGACACCAACGCCGCGGCGGTCGCGGATCTCGGCCTGCGTCGTGCTCACTACAGATGTAGTATGGCGCGCGGAGCCAGAGGACGGTCAACGAGGAGGATCGGATGAGCGTAGTCGCCCCGCGGGACCTGGATCGAGTCGACCTCGGCGACCTCGACCTGTGGTCGGACGGGCCCCCGCACGAGCTCTTCACGCGGCTGCGGCGCGATGCCCCCGCGCACTGGAGCCCGCTCGCCGACCATCCCGATGAGGGCGGCTTCTGGTCGCTGACCCGGGCGGCCGACGTGCGCCGGGTCAGCCTCGACTGGGAGACCTTCTCCTCGCACGTCGGCGGGGTCCTGGTCCTCGACGACTTCGGGATCCCGCTCGAGGCCCAGCAGCAGCAGATGATCTCCATGGACCCGCCGCGCCACGACCGGATCAAGGCGCTGTTTCAGCGCGGGTTCACTCCGAAGCGGATCGCCGAGCACGAGGAGCGCATCCGCGGGATCGTCAACCGGGTGCTGGACCGCGTGGCGCAGCGGGGCGAGTGCGACCTCGTCCTCGACGTCGCGGGGCCCGTGGTCTCGCGCGTGATCGGCTCCTTCATCGGCACGCCGGAGGAGGACGACCGGCGCCATATGGAGGAGACCAACATGGTGCTCGGCTTCGGCGACGAGGACCTGCGCCCGACCGAGCAGGCGGTGGTCGAGATGATGAGCCGCAACTGGGACGAGACGATGGAACTGATCGCCGAGCGCCGCGAGAACCCCGGCATGGACGACCTCATGGACGTGCTCGTGCACTCCGAGGTCGACGGCGAGAAGCTCAGCGAGGCCGAGATCTTCATGGGCCTGGGGCTGCTCGGCGCCGCCGGCAACGACAGCACCCGGGCCGTGTTCACGAGCGGCATGCTGGCACTCTTCGAAGCCCCCGACCAGCTGCGGGCGCTGCTCGCCGACCCGACGCTGATCGACGGCGCGGTGGAGGAGCTGCTGCGCCTCCACCCCGCATTCGCCCACTTCCGCCGCACCGCGACCCGCGACCTCGAGCTGCACGGCGAGACGATCCGCGCCGGGGACAAGGTGCTGCTCTGGTACGTGGCCGCCAACCGCGACGAGGAGGTCTACACCGACCCGCAGCGCCTCGACGTCACCCGCGTGCCCGACCACCAGGCGTTCGGAGCCGGCGGGCGGCACTTCTGCCTCGGCGCGGCGCTCGCCCGCCTCGAGATCAGGATGCTGCTCACCGAGACGCTGCGACGCTTCGCTGACATCGAGCTCGCCGGGGAGCCGACCCGGGCGCGCTCGATGTTCCTGAACCAGCTCAAGACCCTCCCGGTCCGCTTCACGCCCGAGCCCGGCTGACCCGCGCGCCGGGCCGGCGCGGGCCGCGGAGTCGCGCTCCCTACCATGGGTCGGGGGCAAGAAGAGCGATGACCTGGAGGCAGGCATGAGGGCTGGACCGGTGCGCGGCTCGGGGGTCGCCGTCGCCCTGATCACGGGCGCGCTGCTCGCGGGCGCGCTGCTCGTGGTGGCGGCGACACCCGCCGCCGGCGACGACCGACCCAAGTCGCACATCAAGATCAAGAAGCTGCGCGCCACCGGCGCGAAGGGCAAGATCGAGTCGAAGGCGAAGCGCTGCCTGCGCGACAGGAAGGTGACGTTGTTCTATTACGAGGACTTCGTCACCCGCAAGGCGGCGATCACCGAGTCGAAGCGCGACGGTCGCTGGAAGGTGCGCAAGAGCCTCGCCCCCGGCCGCTACTTCGCCAAGGTCGACCGCGGCCAGGGCTGTCGCTACGACGTCTCGTCGACGAGTCGGCTCTGAGCCGGCGGGCGGCGGAGTCGTCTGGCGTGCCGGAGCCGCCAGTCGCCCTCAGCGGCGCGCGCCCGAGCCGAGGACGCGGAAGCGAAACGATGTCGCCGGCCCGGGTTCGGCGTCCTGGGCCAGCGCGCGGACGGCGAAGTGGTGCCTGCCGGCCTCGACGCGGTAGGAGCGCGGCGAGCGACAGGGCGCGAACCGGCGCTCGTCGAGGCGGCACCGAAAGCGCGCCCCCGGCTCGCCGGAGCGAAAGGCGAAGCTGACCTCGACCGGCTCGCCGCCGGCCGGGACCCGCCGCGGCGGCCGCCGCGTGATCCGCACCCGCGCCGGCCGCTCGGCGGCGACCGCCCCGCGCACGAACGCCAGCACCGAGGCGGTCTCGCCCGAGGCGTCGTACGGGGCGCCGAGCACCCGGCTGATCTCGCGATGGTCGAGT
Source organism: Solirubrobacterales bacterium (assembly GCA_009379895.1). Classification (GTDB taxonomy): domain Bacteria; phylum Actinomycetota; class Thermoleophilia; order Solirubrobacterales; family 70-9; genus WHSW01. The sequence goes on along the minus strand of WHSW01000067.1, from coordinate 1,876 downwards.
GCCAGCGGCAGGATCACCTTGCCGGGATCACGCCCGAGCGCCAGCGCCATCGCGCGGTGGTCGACGAGTCGCTGGCGGTTGCCGGCCTGGGTGACGAGCAGCGCCGGGGGGTCGTTGGGTCCGGCGAACTCGACGGGTGAGGCGGCGGCCCAGGAGCCGGTCTCCGCGTTCTCGGCCGGGGTGCCGAAGGCGTTCCAGAGCATCTCCCGGCCCTCCTCGGGGCGCCGGGAGCTGTCCGGGTCGGCACCCGCGGCGATGTCGAAGGCGGGCGGGTCGAGCGATGCGAAGCCGATGATCTGGGTAGCGCGGACGCCGTAGCGGCGCACGTAGGAGGGATCGGTGGCGACCAGGGAGGCCAGGTGCGCGCCCGCGGAGTGGCCGATGAGCACGATCCGGCGCCGGTCGCCGCCGTACTCGTCGACGTGGGCGTCCAGCCAGCCGATCGCCTCGCCGACGTCGTCGGGCTGGGCGGGGAACATGACCCGGTTGGGATCCGGGAGGGCCGGATCGAAGGGCGCGGCGGAGAGCCGATAGTTGACGCTGGCGAACACGTAGCCCGCCCCGGTGAACAGCTCGGCCTTCTTCCGCACCCCGATGCGCTTGCCACCCTTGCGCCAGCCGCCGCCGTGGATCCAGACGACCACCGGCCGCGAGCCCGCGCGGGCGTGAGGCGGCAGGTAGAGGTCGAGCTGGTTCATGTCCGGGGTCGACGGCGGCAGCGGCGGCGAGCCGAGGTCGTAGTCGATGTCGCGCTGCGGCACGTAGGAGGCGGAGGCGAAGCCGATCGCGGGCGTGCAGGCGAGCGCCGCCAGCCCCGCCACCGCTGCCGCCAGGACCGCCACCGCGCTGATCATCGTTCGCCCGTTCATCAAGTCGCTTCGCTTCACAACAACCACGAGCCTCGGAAAGAGCGGTCGGGTCACCCGATCGAGGGCAGCCGGCGGCCGATCGCCGGGGCCAGCGTGCGGGCGAAGGTCGGGGTCATGTGGTCGAAGTCGCGAAAGACGATCGCGTCGCCGATCACCGCGCGGCAGAGGCCCCTGGGACAGATGATCGGCGTCATGTCGATCAGCCGCACCCCCGGCACGGCGGCGACCGCGCGGGCGTCGAAGCTCTCCGTGTTGGCGGGGGTGCTGCGAAACGCGCACCGCTCGATGTGCTCGAGGTTGTCCGAGACGCAGTCGGGGATGTTGTGGGGGGAGGCGGGCAGGTCCTTGAGCGCGACGACGCGGGCGCCGGTGTCGCGCAACCGCTCGAGGACCCGCGTGTACCCCTCCTCCAGGGCCGTCCGGCTGGCCTCGACGCCGAGCTTGCTTCCGTCCCGGGCGGCCGGGGTCGACATCCGCCCGGTGACCAGGATCATGTCCGGCTTCTCGACCTGCTCGATCCGCCTCAGCGTCTCCTCGCGCCAGGTCGCGCACTCGTCGTACTCGCGCTCGAGCCGGTCGTTCCAGAGGCTCGTCTCCACCGGCGGGCAGCCGGCCTTGGTCAGGCCGACCAGGCGCCAGCCGTGCTCGTCGGCCAGCGCGTCGATCGCCGGGAAGTAGGCCATCGCCAGCGAGTCCCCGTAGAGGACCACCGTGGTCTGCGAGTCGCGGTCGCCGTAGACGCAGGGGCGCTGCTCGACGTCGGTTTTCTTGATCAGGCAGCCGTCGTCCTGCATCGCCGAGCGGTCCCGCTCGGGGTGGATCGGATTCGGGCGCAGCCCCTCGGCGCGCTGCTGGGGGGCGGGCTGGGCGGCCAGGGCGCGGGCGCCGGCGTGGTCGTCGGCGGCGAGGGAATCGGCGCGCGCCGCGGTGGGCTCGTAGAGGCGCTCGGTGTAGTCGCGCACCATGCGGGCGGCGCTGACGTTGGGCCCGAGCGACGCCAGGCTGTG
>WHSW01000066.1 GCA_009379895.1 Solirubrobacterales bacterium | reverse complement strand
GCAGCGCGTCGGCGGCCGCGCGCACGAGTTCGGCCGCCGACAGCCGCCAGCGCGGCGAGGAGCCCGGGTAGCGCCGGTCCAGCCAGGCCGAGCCCGCGCCGTAGCGCGCCAGCATCGCTACGAAGGGGGCGAGGTCGTCACGGTGGCGATGGGCGACGACCGCGCCCGGGCGACGCTCGAGCGTCCACCCCGCCGCCTGCAGCCGCCAGCACAGGTCGACGTCGCCGGCCGAGCGGATGCCCTCGGCGAAGCCACCGATCCCCTCGAAGGCCGCGCGGCGCAGGAGCAGGTTGCCGGTGGGCGCGTAGCCGCCGTCGGAGCCCTGCAGGCCCCGCTCCCCGCGGTAGAAGTTGCGCGAGGCCGCGTAGCGCGCCAGCAATGAGTCGTGCTCGGGGTGGTCGACGATCGCGCCCCCCAGCGCGCCCGCGCGCTCGGGGGGCGGCGGCTCGAAGTAGCGCGCGACCAGGTCGGACTCGGGCGCGCAGTCCGCGTCGCAGAACAGGATCCAGTCGCGCCGCGACGCCGCGGCCCCCGCGTTACGGGCGTGATAGGAGGAGCGCTCGCCCGCCGCGCCGACCACGCGGACGAGCCCGCCGATGCTCGCCGCGGCGACGCCGTCGACGGTGTTGTCGGCGACGATCGTCTCGTCGCCGGGGTCGAGCCGCAGGGCGCGCAGGTGCCCGAGCGCCCGCCGCGCCGCGGCCGCGTTACCCGCGAACGGGACGACGACCGAGACGGCGGGGCGCGCCGGTCGCACGCTCGACGGCCCCGCGGCTGGCGGGTGCTCGCTAATCGGTCGGTGTCACGCGGTAGGCGTCGAAGACCGCGTCGAGGCTGCGCAGGCGGTTCACGCACGCCTTGAGCTGCTGGGAGTCGCCGACCTCGACCACGAACCGGTTGCGGACCATCGGGTGCTTGGTCGAGCAGTTGGCCTCCAGGATGTTGACCCCGACCTCGGCGAAGGTCCGCGAGAGGTCCTCGAGCAGGCGGGTGCGGTCCCAGGCGTCGACCTGGAGCTCGACCCGATACGAGGTCGCGTTGTCGCCGGCCCAGGCGACGTTGGTGAACCGCTCCGGCGCCTTCATCAGCGCCGAGACGTTCTTGCAGTCCTCGCGGTGGATGGTGATCCCGCGGCCGAGCGAGACGTAGCCGACGATCTCGTCGCCGGGCACCGGCCGACAGCACTTCGCCAGCCGGACGACGACGTCGTCGATCCCGTCGACCTTGATCCCGTAGCTGGACGCGTCCTGGGTGCGGCGCTGGCGCTCGTCGCGCCCCTCGAGCACCCCGGCGAGCCGCGCCTCGGTCTCGTCACCGGCAACCGCGTCGCCCCGCTTTAAGTGCTGGAGCACCTTGTTGACGACCGTCTTCGGCGAGATCTTGGCCTGGCCGAGGGCGATGTAGAAGTCGTCGGCCTTGCGAAAGCCCATCTCGCGGGTGACGTCGGCGAGCAGCGGCGAGCCGGCGATCCGCTGCGGCGGCAGGCCCGCCTTGCGCAGCGCCGTGTGCAGCTCCTCGCGCCCGCGATGCTCTGCGTCCTCGCGGCGCTCGCGCTTCAAGAAGGCGCGGATCTTGTTGCGCGCCCGGCTCGTGCGCACCAGCGCCAGCCAATCGCGCGACGGGCCGCGCTCCTGCTTGGAAGTCAGGATCTCGACGATGTCGCCGCTGCGCAGCGCGTAGTGCAGGGGGACGATCTTGCCGTTGACCTTGGCGCCCACGCAGCGGTGGCCGACGTCGGTGTGGACCGAGTAGGCGAAGTCGAGCGGGGTCGAGCCGGCGGACAGGTTCTTTACCTCGCCCTTCGGGGTGAACACGAAGACCTCGTCCTCGAACAGGTCGACCTTGAGCGCCTCGACGAAGTCGCTGGGGTCACCCTCGCCCTCGGCCTCGAGCAGCTGGCGCAGCCAGGTCATCTTCTCGCGCTCGGGGTCGCCCTTGCCGCGCGCGCCCTCCTTGTAGAGCACGTGTGCGGCGATCCCGTACTCGGCCGTCTCGTGCATCTCCGGGGTCCGGATCTGGATCTCCAGCGGGCGTCCCTCGGGGCCGATCACGGTCGTGTGCAGCGCCTGGTAGAGGTTCAGCTTCGGCGTCGCGATCAGGTCCTTGAAGCGGGCGGGGAGCGGCTTCCAGATCGAGTGGATGATCCCGATCGCCCCGTAGCAATCCTTGACCGAGTCGACGATCACCCGCATCGCGGTCAGGTCGTAGATCTCGTTGAACTCCCTGCCCTTCTTGGTCATCTTCGAGTAGATCGAGTAGAAGTGCTTGGCGCGACCCGAGATCCGCGCCTCGATCCCGACCTTGGCCAGCTCGCGGGCCAGGAACTCGCCCGCGTCGGTGACATAGGACTCGCGCTCGACGCGCTGCTGGGCGACGAGCTTCTTGATCTCGTCGTACTTGCGCGGGTGCAGGCGCCCGAACGCGAGGTCCTCGAGCTCCCACTTCATCGCGTGGATCCCGAGCCGGTGGGCGAGGGGGGCGTAGATCTCGAGTGTCTCGCGCGCCTTCTCGATCTGCTTCTGCTTTGGCAGCGCCTCGAGCGTGCGCATGTTGTGCAGGCGGTCGGCGAGCTTGATCAGGATGACCCGGACGTCCGTGGCCATCGCGACCATCATCTTGCGGTAGTTCTCGGCCTGATGCTCGTCGCGGCTTTGGAAGGTGATCCCGGTGAGCTTGGTGACCCCGTCGACGAGCTTCGCGACCGGCTCGCCGAACTGCTCGCGGACCTCGTCGAGGCTGGCGCTGGTGTCCTCGACCGTGTCGTGCAGCAGCGCGGCGCTCAGGGTCTCGGTGTCGAGCCGGAGGCCGGCGCAGATCTTGGCCACCTCGACTGGGTGGGTGATGAAGTCCTCGCCCGACCGTCGCCGCTGGTCGGCGTGACGCTCGCAGGCGAACGCGAACGAGCGCGCGATCGCCTCGCGGTCGAGCGGCTCGCGACCGTTCTCGGTGTGCTCGCCGATCACCGCGAACAGGTCGCCGAGCAGGGCGCGATCGGCGTCCTCGAGCGCGCCGGTGGCGGCGCTGACCGGCGCCGCCGCGGCTCCGCGGGCGAGCTCGTCTGCGCCGACGCGGGTGTGGCCGCGCCGGTCGGCGGGCGCCAGCGGGTCTTCGTTCGCGCGCCGGCCTAGGTCCGCTTCGTCTGTCTTCGCTCGCTCAGGTATCGCCTGCCCTCCTCATAGCGGTCGCGGTAGGCGACGAAGGCCGCAGATTGCTCCAGCTGCGTCGCCTCCGAGGATAGAACCCTGAGCGTGCGTCGTCCGCCGTCGCCGGCCCATCCAATCAGGCCGAGCTCCTCCAGCACCCGCGCCGCTCGCCCCGCGGCCTCGGGCGCCAGCGGGTGGGCGCGGCCCTCACCGCAGAGGATCCGGCGGGCGGCCTCGGGCCCGACCTCGGGCCGGCCCGAGGCGCCCTCCCGCAGGGAGCGATAGACGCCGGCGAGCCAGGCGCGCCCCGGCCACTCGTCGGCGTGCACGCGCAGCGCGAACTCGGCCTCGGCCCTGGCGTCGATGTGATGCAGGTACCCGGGGCCCGTCGCGCAGAGCCGCTCGAGGTGCTCGAACGGGGGTGGGTCGACGACGACCACGTGCTCGAAGCCCCGCGCGAGCTCGGGCTCACGCCCCAGCGCCGCCCAGTCGGCAAGCACGAGCCCGGCGTCGGCGCCGGCGACCCGGCGCACGCACGAGGCGACCAGCTCGTCGGGCAGCCGCGCCGAGACGACCGCGACCTCGCCGCCGCCGAAGCGCGCCGGACGGACGGCGCGCTCGACCAGCGCCCGGCGGCGGATCGCGTCCGCGCAGAGCGCGAGCACCGTCGCCCCGCTGGAGACCAGGGCTGCGATCGTCGCCACGCCCGAGGCGCCGCGGCGGTCGATCCGCTCGCGGGCCACGGACGACTCGGCCCGAGGCGCGCGCGGCGGCCAGGGCTCGAGCGCGAGGGCGCGCTCGGCGTCGTGGCGGCGCCAGAACTCGTGCTCGGCGATCGCCTCGGCGGGCCGCGCGGTCGAGGGAGGTCCGGCCCCGGGCGCCCCCGGCTCGGGCTCGCCGGGGATCCGCTCGGCCTCTTCCCCCTCGGGCTCGAGCGGATACAGCTCCCCGAGCACGACCCGCGGCTCGATCGCGCCGTTCCACTGGTTGACCTCGAGCTCGACCGAGACGTCGAGCGGGCCGCCGGCGGTCGCGGCGGCGAGTGAGCCGTTGACCCCGAAGGCGACGCCCAGCGCCCGGCCACCGCCGCTGGAGAGGCTGAAGCGCGCGTGGCGGTCCCCCTCCCCCATCGGCCGCACGTCGTTCAGGGTCGCGCCCGCGACCAGCAGCCGGACTCCCGGGTTGCCGAGCCCGAACGGGCCCAGCCGGCCGAGCTGCTCGGCGACCTCGAGCCCGAGGCTCTCGCCGCCGACCACCGCGTCGACCGCCTCGCTGCGCACCCGCCCGGCGGCCGGCATCGTCGCCGCCACCCGCTCGGCGAAGGCCGCGCGGAAGGCCTCGATCGCGGAGGCGTCGATCTCCAGCCCGGCGGCCGCGCGGTGCCCCCCGTAGCGGCCCAGGTGGCGCTCGCAGGCCCGCAGCGCCTCGAGCAGGTCGACGCCCGGCACGCTGCGGCCCGAGCCCCGCCCCCGCCCCTCGGGGTCGACGCCGATCAGGACCACCGGCCGGTGATGACGCTCGGCGAGGCGCGAGGCGACGATCCCGACGACGCCAGGATGCCAGCCGACCCCGGCCAGCACCAGGCCCGCCGCGTCGACGCCGTGTCCCGGCAGCTCGGCGCGGGCGCGCTCGGCCGCGGCGAGCACCTCGCGCTCGACCTCGCGCCGCTCATGGTTGGCGCGATCGAGCTCGGCGGCGATCTCGGCCGCGCGGGCGTCGGCCTCGGTGAGCATCAACTCGACCGCGGCGTCGGCGCGATAGAGGCGCCCGGCGGCGTTGATCCGCGGGCAGATGCGGAAGGCCAGATCGCCCTCGTCGAGTCGCTCGGGCGCCACCGCCGCCGCCCTGAGCAGCTCGCGCAGACCCGGACGGCGCGCCCGGCGCGCCTCGGCGAGGCCGCGGCGCACGAGGGCGCGGTTCTCGCCGCGCAGCGGGACCAGATCGGCGACGGTGGCGAGCGCGACCAGATCGAGCTCGCGCGCGGCGGGCTCGCGGCCGACGAGCGCGACGGCGAGCTTGTAGGCGACGCCGGTCGCGCACAGCTCGGCGAACGGATAGCCCGAGATCGCCGGGTGGATGATCGGGCAGTCGGGCAGGTCCTCGCCGGGCTGATGGTGGTCGGTGACGATCACCTCGATGCCGGCCGCCTGCGCGGCCGCGACCTCGGCCGCCGAGGCGATCCCGCAGTCGGCGGTGATCAGCAGCGAGGTGCCGCGCGCGCGCAGCCGCTCGACCGTCGCCGCGGTCAGCCCGTAGCCATCCTCGAGGCGCCCGGGGATCAGCCAGTCGCAGTCGGCGCCGAGCCCGCGCAGGGTCCGGACCAGGATCGCCGTCGAGCAGACGCCGTCGACGTCGTAGTCGCCGTGCACGGTGATCCGGCGCCCGGCGCCGATCGCGCCGCGGATCCGCTCGACCACCTCGGCCATCGCCTCGAACTCGAGCGGGTCGTGGTCGTCGGCCGCCTCGAGGAACGCCCGCGCCGCCTCGACGGTGCGGTATCCGCGCCGGACCAGGGTCACCGCCACCGGCTCGGCGAGCTCGAGCCCGGCCATCAGCGCCCGCGCCTCAGCGTAGTCGTAGGGCTCGAGCTCGAAGGTCGGCGCGGGGCGCTGCGGCATGCGCCCAAGCTAAGGACGCTCCAGGACGGAACCCTCCCCCCACCCCCGCGGTCCCTCGGGGGGTCACCGGGGGGCAGCGCCCCCCGGTTGCGGGTGCCCCGGGGGGCCACCGGGGGCGGAGCCCCCCGGTTGCGGGGTCGGGTCGCACGCGAGCGGGTATCTGCCGCCCGCCGCGCGCTCTTGCGTCTCGCCGGCGAGCGCGAAGGCGCGCCGGCGACGCCGGCGGGCAGATTTCGCTCTCCATAACGGGCCGAATTCCACTGCCAGGCGGTGGAATTCAGCCCGGCGCGTAGCGTGCGCGCGGGGCGGCGAGGCGCTCGTCGAACGAGCTGCCCGCCGCCTCGTCCGGCCGATCCTCGACCTTCGTGGCCCGGGCCGACCGACTCGGCGGTCGCGTCGAGGCCTCGGTCGGCCTACGCCTCGACGACCAGCTCCTCCTGCCGCCGCGAGCCGATCAGATAGACGACCGCGAGGCCGAGCAGCGTGCCGGGCACCGCGTAGAGGACGGTCTCGATCCCGGTCTCGCCGATCCCCGCGCCGGTCGCGATCTGAGCCAGGGCGCCGGTGATCATCGCCCCGGCCGAGGCGCCGAGCAGGGCGCCGACGATCCCGGCCCAGAAGCGGTCCGGGATGAAGACCGTGAAGTGCCAGAGCGCGACCCCGGTCGTAAACCAGACGAGCAGCGCCATCAGCGTGACCTCCCGCGCTTGCGCTGGCGGCGGGACTGCTTCTTGCGCGCGCCCGAGGGCTTCGTGCGCTTGGCCGGCGCCTCGGGGCGGGCCGGGGTCGGGCCGCCGGCCTCCCCGGCGCTCCGCTCGGCCTCGACCTGGCGCTCAGTCGAGGCCTCGGCCGCCTCCTCGGCCCGGCGCTCGGGCGCCTCCTCGGCTGGGCGTTCGGCGACGGCGACCGGCGCCCCGGCCGCCGCCGGCGCGGCCTCGGAGCCGTCGGGCTGGGTGACGCCGTCGCCCGCGGCCGCCGGGACGTGGCGCTCGACCTCGTCGATGCGCGCGACCACGTTGTCCTCGGGGAAGGTCGGCACGAAGCCCATCGCCTCCTTGATCCGGGCGCGGCGCGAGCGGTAGGCGGGCTCGCGCTCCTTCCACTCGGTGAGCACCGGCGCGGCGATGAAGATCGACGAGTAGGTACCCGAGGCGACGCCGACCATCATCGCGAAGGCGAAGTCGCGCAGCGTCTCGCCGCCGAAGATCAGCAGCACCCCGATCAGGAAGACCGTCGAGAGGCCGGTGATCAGCGACCGGGTCAGCACCTCGCTCATCGAGCGGTTGACGATCTGCGTGAAGGCGGCGCGCGGCATCCGCGGCACGTTCTCGCGGATCCGATCGAAGACGATGATCGTGTCGTACATCGAGTACCCGAGGATGGTCAGGAAGGCGGCCACGGTGGCGCTCGAGACCTCCCTTCCCACCAGGGCGTAGACGCCGCCGGTGATCAGGATGTCGTGCACCAGGGCGATCAGCACCGGGACCGCGTACTTGGCCTCGAAGCGGATCGCCACATAGGCGGCGATCACCAGCAGGCTGAAGACGATCGCGATCACGGCCGAGCGCGCGATCTGCTCGCCGAAGGTCGGTCCCACCGCCTGCGAGTCGATGCCCTGCTGGCCGCCCTCGAGCCCGAACGCCCGCTCGAGCACCGGCCCGACCTGCGTCGTCTGCTCGGGCGAGATCTTGCCCTGCACCTGGACCACGTTCTCGCCGAAGTCCGGGTTCTCGACCTCCTGGATCTTCGCCGTGTCCGCGCCGTCGATGTCGGCGTCGGTGAGCGCGTTGCGGACCTCGTCGACCGAGGCGTCCTCCTGCAGCGCGGCCTGGATCCGGGTCCCGGACTCGAAGTCGATCCCGAGGTTGAGCTGCTTGGTCGCGAAGGCGATCGCCCCGATCGCGAGGATCACGCCGGAGATCGCGAAGAAGTAGCGCGAGGCGCCGCTGAAGTCGAACTTCCACTGGCGCCCCTCGCCGGCCGCGCCGAGGAAGCTCGGCGAGCGCAGGAACTTCGCCCGCCCGAGGACCCCGAGCACCGCCTGGGTGAAGAGGACCGCGGTGAACAGGGAGACGATCGTCCCGATCCCCAGGGTGAAGGCGAAGCCCTTGACCCCGGCGCTGGCGAGCACGAAGAGGATGAACGCCGTGATCAGGATGATCACGTTCGCGTCGATGATCGTCGCGATCCCCTTCTTGTAGCCCTCGGCGATCGCCGAGAGCATCGAGCGCCCGTGGCGGACCTCCTCCTTGATCCGCTCGTAGATGACGATGTTGGAGTCGGCGGCGACGCCGATCGTCAGGATCAGGCCCGCGATCCCCGGCAGGGTCAGGGTGATCGGGATGAGCTTGATCATCGCCAGGAAGAAGGCCGCGTAGACCAGCAGCCCGAGCCCTGCGACGACCCCCAGGAAGCGGTAGTAGAAGATCAGGAAGGCGAGCACGATGATCAGCCCGACGATGCCCGCCTTCAGCCCCTGGTCGAGCGCCTCCTGGCCGAGCGTCGCCGAGACGGTCGACTGGCTGATCAGGGTGAGCTCGATCGGCAGGGCGCCGATCCGCAGGACCTCGGCCAGGTCCTGGGCCTGGGTGGTGGTGAAGTTGCCCGAGATCTGAGCCCCGTTGCGACCGTCGATCCCGTCCGGGTTCTCGACGAAGTTGATGATCGGCCGCGACTGCACGACCCCGTCGAGGACGATCGCGAAGCTGCCCGAGGACTGGCTCGCGTCGTTGACGCTCGCGTTCGATGCGGGCTGACCGGTGGCCTGGAAGTAGGCGTCCTGGCCACGCAGCGAGATCCGCCGGGTGACGTCCTGGAACTCCTGCTGGCCCTCGTCGGTGAAGTCGAAGGTGACGTTGGGCTGGTTGGTGGTCGGGTCGAAGTTCTGCTCGGGGTTGGTGATCTCGTCGCCGCTCAGCTCCGGGCGGTCGTGCAGGACGAAGTACTGCGCCTGGCCGGTCTGCGACTCGTCGACCTCGGGGGTCGAGGTCTGGTCCTCGGGCGGGGCCTCGACGACGACCGTCCCCTGCGGCACGGCGACGATCTTCGCGCCGGGGGGCTTCTTGTCGTCGTAGGGGACGAACAGGTCGCTGCGCTTCTGCGAGGGCTCGCCGAGCGGCTGCAGCGAGTCGCCGTCGAACATGTAGTAGGTCGGGCCCTTGGCCGTGCACAGGTCCTGAAAGCACTCGGGATTCTGCTTGGAGGCGGCGACGACCGCGTCGTAGAGGCGGTTGTAGCCGCGCTCGTAGGGGTCGGCGACGTCGGGGTCCTGGGGGACCACGTTGGCCTCGTTGCCCGGGCCCGGTCCCCCCTCCCAGTCGTAGAAGTAGAGCTGGGCGGTGGTCCCGATCCGGTCGATCGCCCGCTGTGAGTCGGAGACCTCGGGCAGGCCGATCTCGACCTGGTCGGATCCGACGCGGGTGATCTCGGGCTCGGAGACGCCGAGGCTGTCGACGCGCTCGCGGATGATCTCGATCGCGCGGTCGATGTCCTCGGGCTTGACCTCGGGGACCTGCGGCGTCGGGCGGCCCTGGTAGACGAGCTCGGTGCCGCCGCGCAGGTCGAGCCCGAGCACGGTGCGCTTGCTGGTGATCGCGTACACCGAGGCCGCCAGCAGGGCGAGCACCAGCCCGAGGATGATCAGGTTGCGACGTCGGTTGGCCATCGCCGGCGGACGCTACTCGGGCGTCAGCACTAACAGCATCCCGCCGTCATCGTCGTACGCGGGAAAGACGTCGGCGACGGCCTCGGCCGGAAGGTCACCCTCGGCGTTGACCGAGACCCGCTTGCCGAGCGAGCGCACCCCCCACTCGAGCGTTGTCTCGATCGGGTCGGTGGTCCCGTTGCGGTCGGTGTCGGCGGTCTCGCCGCCGTCGCCGGGGTCGATCCACTCCAGGCCGAGCACCTCGCGCACCGGCCTGCCGATCACCTGCTCGTCCTTGAGCCCGGTGAGCTCGAAGCCGTTGCGACCGATGTCGAGCAGGCGTCCCTCCTGGTCGCAGACGAAGAAGGCGGCGTCGGGAGCGGGGTAGTAGTCGTCGAGCAGCTCGAAGACGAAGGGCGCGCCGCAGTTCGAGCAGCCCTTGGGGCGCGGGCTGAGCCCCTGGCGCTCGCCCGAGAGCTCCCGGTTGCCGCAATTCGGGCAGATGAAGAAGGGCACGCGCAGAAGCCTAGCGATGGCCCCGTTACGGCTGGCTAAAAGAGGGTCGCGGCCCCCTCGGGCACCTCGAGCCCGAGGTGCTCGAAGCCGCGCTCGGTGATCACCCGGCCCCGGGGCGTGCGCTTGATCAGACCCTGCTGGAGCAGGTAGGGCTCATAGACGTCCTCGATCGTCTCCTGCTCCTCGTCGACCGCCGCCGACAGCGTCGAGAGGCCGACCGGCCCGCCGCCGAACTTGACCGCGACCGTCTCGAGGATGGTGCGATCGTGGCGATCCAGCCCCGCCGCGTCGACCTCGAGCAGGCCCAGCGCCTGGTCGGCGACCGCGCCGGTGATCACGCCCTCGCCGCGGACCTCGGCGAAGTCGCGCACCCGCTTGAGCAGCCGGTTTGCGACCCGCGGCGTGCCGCGCGAGCGCTCGGCGAGCGCGCGCTCGCCCTCGGGCCGGACCTCGATCTCGAGGATCTGAGCCGAGCGGCGGACGATCCGTGCGAGGTCGTCGGGCTCGTAGTGCTCGAGCCGCTGCGAGACCCCGAAGCGATCGCGAAGCGGCGTGGTCAGCAGGCCCGCGCGCGTGGTCGCCCCGACCAGCGTGAACGGCGGCAGGTCGAGCGTCACCGTGCGCGCACCCGCCCCCTGGCCGAGCACGATCGGCAGCTGGCGGTCCTCCATCGCCGGATAGAGCGTCTCCTCGATCGCGCGGTTGAGGCGGTGGATCTCGTCGACGAAGAACACCGAGCCCGGCTCGAGCGCGGTGAGAAAGGAGGCGATGTCGGCCTTGCGCTCGAGCGCCGGGCCCGCGGTCTGCACGAAGGGGGCCTCGAGCTCGGCGGCGATGATCTGGGCGAGCGACGTCTTGCCGAGGCCGGGCGGGCCGGCGAGCAGCACGTGGTCGAGCGACTCCGAGCGCCGCCGGGCCGCCTCGATGAAGACCTCGAGCTGCGAGGTCACCTGGCGCTGGTTGACGAACTCGGCGAGCCGGCGCGGGCGCAGCGAGCGGTCGAGCTCCTCGTCGGCCCCGGCGAGGCGGACCTCGGCCATCGGCTCCTCGGGGCCCGGCTCGGAGGCGAAGTTGGGGTCGCGCGAGACGCTCACGCGGACTCCGCGCTGCCGGCGCGCCGCAGGGCCGCGCCGATCAGGTCCTCGGGGGTGTCCCCCATCGCGCCGTCGAGCAGCCGCTCGGCCTCGACCAGGGTGTAGCCGAGCTGCACGAGCCCGTCGCGCGCGAGCGAGCGTGGATCCTCGCCCCCGGTCGCCCCGAGCGCCGGCACGCCCTCCTCGAGCTCGCCGGCGACCTTCTCGCGAAGCTCGACGATCACCCGCTCGGAGGTCCGCTTGCCGATCCCCGGCACCGCCTGGAAGCGCTTCGCGTCGCCGGCGGCGATCGCGCCGAGCAGATCGCGCGGGGTGCCGCCCGAGAGGATCGCGATCGCCACCTTCGGCCCGACGCCCGAGACCGAGGTCAGATGCATGAACAGGTCGCGCTCCTCCTCGCTGGCGAACCCGAAGAGCGCCAGCGAGTCGTCGCGGACGACGAGGTGGGCGTGCAGGGTCGCCTCCTTGCCACTCGCCGGCACCGCCTTCAGGGTCTCGGCCGAGACCGTGAGCCGGTAGCCGACCCCACCCGAGTCGATCACCACGTGGTCGGGCCGGCGGACCAGGACCTCGCCGCGCACCGAGGCGATCATCCGACACCCACCGGCGGCCGCTCACTGGCCGCCACCGCGCGCGCGTGTCGTGCCTGCCCGCCGTGGCAGATCGCCACCGCGAGCGCGTCGGCCGCATGGTCGGACTGCGGGGGGTGCGGCAGGCCGAGCAGCGTGCCGACCATCTGCTGGACCTGGCGCTTGGCGGCCGAGCCGCTTCCACAGACGGCGAGCTTGACCGCCTGGGGTGTGTAGTCGAAGCACGGGACCCGGCGCTGGGCGGCGGCGAGCATCGCCACTCCCCGCGCCTGACCGACCGCGATCGCGGAGCGCGCGTTGCGCCCGAAGTAGAGGTCCTCGAGCGCGACCGCGGCCGGCTCGTGCCAGGCGATCAGCTTCTCGAGCTCGGAGTGGATGCGCGCGAGACGGGTCTCGATCGGCCGGTCGGGCGGCGCTTCGATGACGCCGCCGTCGACGGCGCTCATCTGGCCGCCGGCAACCCGCACGACGCCGAAACCAGTATTCGCCACGCCCGGGTCTATGCCCATGACGAGGATCACACCTACTGATTCTGAGCCGCGGCTCGGATGCCTTCTCGAGTGGCACGACGGAGCCGGCGACGGCCACGAGGCTGGGGGGTGGGCACACGCGGCCCGGACGTGCTCTTGCGGCCGGCTCTTTCGCCCGCGAAGGGGTTCAGGCTGGGTAACGGGGAGCTGGGTCGGCCGCTTCGCCGAGAACACGACACGCTCGCGGTCGAATCGCGCTTGGTGTCGAGCTCACCCCCGATATAGCTCGACAGCGCGACAGCCAAGGCCTCAGCGGTGCTCAGTGTCGTGCTGTCGACGGCGCGCCGCAGCCTGGGACTCCCCCCGCCCGGCCCAGATCCCACCCGCGTCGGGGCCCGCGCCGTACCGAGGACGTGGTCCTCACCCAGCCCGACCCGGCTCGGGCCGGGCGCGCGGGTTGCGGATCCCGCTGGCGCCAGCCTACGCCGCGGCCTGCTCGAGCACCGCTTCGGGGACGTCGAAGTTCGCGTGCACGGCCTCGACGTCGTCGTGGTCGTCGAGCGCCTCCATCAACCGCAGCAGGGCTCGGGCCTTGGGCTCGGAGTCGACCTCGACCGTCGCCTTCGGCTCCATCGCCAGCTCGGCGGATTGGACCTCGACGCCCGACTCCTCGAGCGCCGCGCGAACCGCGCCGAGGCCGGCCGGCTCGGTGGTGACCTTGAGCAGGTCGCCGTCCCCGGCGACGTCGTCGGCGCCCGCGTCGATCGCGGCGATCAGGTCGTCCTCGGCGTAGCGGTCCGCATCGATGAGGATCACGCCGCGGTTCTCGAACTGCCAGGCGACCGAGCCGGGCTCGCCGAGGCTGCCACCGTGATGGTCGAAGGCGTGGCGCACCTCCGACCCGGTGCGGTTGCGGTTGTCGGTCAGCGCCTCGACCAACAGCGCCGCCCCGCCGGGCCCGTAGCCCTCGTAGATCACCCGCTCGATCTCGGCGCCGCCGTCAGGGCCCCCCGCCCCGCGGTCGATCGCGCGCTGGATGTTGTCCTTGGGCATCGAGTAGCCCTTCGCCTTCTCGACCGCGGCGGCGAGGGTGAAGTTGGCGTCCGGATCGCCCCCGCCCTCGCGGGCGGCGACGGTGATCGCGCGAGCGAGCTTGGTGAACAGCTGTCCGCGCTTGGCGTCGGTGGCCGCCTTCTTGTGCTTGATCGACGCCCACTTCGAGTGTCCCGACATGCCCCTGAGTCTAAGCAGACCCGGCCGCACCGGACGCGAGTGCAGAGGATGCGGCCGGTGGTCGACCGAGGGCCGCGACCGGACCCCCGGATCCGGTCGCGGCGCCTGAGTCGGCATCCCGGCGGCGTGGCCGCCTCGCGATACCCCCTTGCGCCCTGGCGCAAGCTCGATTGCGACGCGCACCAGACAGAACAACGACGGCCGGCCGAAGTTGCGCTTCGACCGGCCGCCTCACGGGCCTCGTGTGCTTGCGCGTCCGCCCCGCGGCCACGCCAAGCCCGCGGTGCCTCAGCCGACCTTGGCCCTGATCTTGAGCACGCCCATGTCGTCGCCCTTGCGGAGCGGGACATCGAAGTCGGCCGAGAGCACCTTGGCCGCCTCCTTGGCGAGCTCGGCCTCGCCCTTGATGTTCAGGTTCACGCCCTCGCTGCCGCCGATCCTGGCGTCGTCGAGGTCGAGGTCGAGGAAGCGAATCTCCGACTTGTCGGACTTCGCGAAGACCTTGACCTTCCGCTTGCCGATCTGGGCGGTGAACTGCGAGAACTTGTCGCCGGCGCCGCCCTCGGTGAAGAAGGCGAGCCCGCCCCTGTGCTCGATCGAGCCCCGCGGGCCCTCCTTGACGTTGCCGCCCCTGATCGGGAAGGCGTAGCCGTTCTTGTTCTCCTTTGCGGCGCCGGTCGCCTCGATACCGACGCTCGAGTCGGCGAGCAGCTCGAATGTGTCGTCGTCGGGCGTGAGCACCGTCTTGCCCCCGGTCACCCGGTCGGCGCTCGCCGGCGCCGCCAGCGCCAGCATGGCCGCGATCGCGACGACCGGAAGCGCCACGCGCGCGGCGAGTCCCGCCCGGACCTCTTTCCCTGCGTCCTTCCCCATCGTTCCTCCTTCGGAACAAATCGACATTCGCCGGGCCCCCTTCGCCCGGCCGACTGGACGCACCGTAATCGCCTCGCGCGCTGGGCGCCGGCTCAGACGATGAACTTGCCGTCTTCTTGCAGGAGCTCGCCGTCGACCTCGACCCGGCCCCCGCGCCGCAGGTCGCAGACCATGTCGGTGTGCACGGCACTCTCGTTGGTGCCCCCCGACTCGGGGTAGCTGGCTCCAACGGCGAGGTGGACGGTGCCGCCGATCTTCTCGTCGAGCAGGATCGATCGAGTGCCGTGCTCGATCCCGTAGTTGGTCCCGATCCCGAGCTCGCCCAGTCGCCTCGCACCATCGTCGGTGTCGAGCATGCTGATCAGGTACTCCTCGCCGCGCTCGGCGGTCGCGTCGACGACCCGGCCGGCCTCGAAGCGCAGCCGAACGCCCGCCACCTCGCGCCCGCCGATCGTCGCCGGCAGGTGGAAGGTCACCTCGCCCTCGGCCGAGTCCTCCACCGGTCCGGTGAAGAACTCACCGTCGGGCATGTTGTGCTCGCCGTCGGCGGCGATCACGTGGCGACCGGCGATCCCCAGCTTCAGGTCGGTGCCGGGGGCGACGATGTGGACCTCGTCGTGACCCTCGAGCCAGTCGGCGAGCCGGTGCCACTCCTCGGCGGCGCGCTTCCAGGCGCCGAGCGGATCGCCGTCGTCGGCGAGGCAGGCCCGGTAGTAGAAGTCCTCGAACTCGACCAGGCTCATCTCGGCGTCGGCGGCGTGGGCGTTGGTCGGATACAGCGTCCCGACCCAGCGATGCTCGCCCTCGGAGGCGCGCCTCAGCATCGTCTGCATCAGCTCGCGGGTCGCCGCGCCGCGCCGCGTCTGGCGCTCGGGCTCGACGGTCGAGAGCTCGCGGGTGTTGGTCTCCGCCCAGACCGCGATCCGGCAGTCGGACTCCTCGGCCGCCCAGCGCGACACCGGCGAGATCCAATCGAGCTGCTCGTCTGAGGCGGTGCGGTAGTAGGCCGCCTGCTGGCCCTCGAACGACAGGGCGACGACCGGCTGGCCCCCGGCGCGGAGCACCTGCTCGTAGACGGCGGCGATCAGCGGCTCGGCCGCCGACGGCCCCTCGATCAGGCAGGTGTCGCCGGGCTTCACCTTGGTCGAGTAGCCGACCAGGATCCGGGCCAGGCTCTCGATCCTCGGGTCCCTCACCTCGGCACCTCCTCTCGTTTTCGCGCGCTCGTCGCCATCGCCATCAGCAACGCGTGCAGGCGCGGGTCTCCGGCCAGCTCGGGATGAAAGGAGCAGGCGACCACGGCGCCGTCGCGGATCGCGACCGGGTGGCCCTGGTGGCGGGCGAGCACCTCGACGCGCTCGCCGTGCTCCTCGATCCAGGGCGCGCGGATGAAGACGGCGCGCAGCGGGTCCGGGCCGATGCCCGCGATCTCGAGGTCGGTCTCGAAGCTCGCGAGCTGGCGGCCGAACGCGTTGCGCCGGGCGCGCGCGTCGATCAGCCCGAGGTGGTCGCGGTCGCAGACGATCATCCCGGCGCAGGTGCCGAGGACCGGCCGGCCGGCGGCGGCGTGCTCGCGGATCGCGGGCGCCAGGCCGTCGCGCTCGATCGCCTTCGTGATCGTGGTCGACTCGCCGCCGGGGATGACGAGCGCGTCGAGCTCGGAGAGCTCGGCGGGCCCACGGGCCTCGACCGCCTCGGCGCCGAGCTCGCGCAGCATTTCGGCGTGGGCGGCGAAGTCGCCCTGGCTCGCCAGGACGCCGACCCGAAGCGGGCGCTCGCCCTCGCGGGCGGGGGGCGCCGCGAGCTCGCCGCGGTCCACGCTAGCGCTCTGAGTCGGCGGCCGTGAGCATTCAGATCCCGCGCTGCTGCAGCAGCTCGCCCTCGGCGGCGAGCTGGGCGATGTCGTCGCCGCGCATCGGCTCGCCGAGGTCCGCCGACGCCGCCGCGACCCGCTCGGGGTCGGCCGCGTGGGTCGTTGCCTCGACGATCGCGCGGGCGCGACGCTCGGGATCGGAGGACTTGAAGATTCCCGAGCCGACGAAGTTGCCCTCGGCGCCGAGCTGGATCGTGAGCGCGGCATCCGCCGGGGTGGCGATCCCGCCGGCGCAGAAGAGCGGCACCGGCAGCCAGCCGGCCCCGGCGACCTCCTCGACGACGTCGATCGGCGCGCGCAGGTCCTTGGCGGCGCCCGGCAGCTCCTCGGCCCGCAGGGTGGTCAGGCGCCTGATGCCGCCGACGATCTCGCGCAGGTGGCGAACCGCCTCGACGATGTTCCCGGTCCCCGCCTCGCCCTTGGAGCGGATCATCGCGGCGCCCTCGCCGATCCGCCGCAGCGCCTCGCCGAGGTTGGTCGCGCCGCAGACGAACGGCACCTCGAAGGCGTGCTTGTCGATGTGGTTGGCCTCGTCGGCCGGCGTCAGCACCTCGGACTCGTCGACGTAGTCGACCTCGAGCGCCTGCAGTACCTGCGCCTCGACGAAATGGCCGATGCGCGCCTTGGCCATGACCGGGATCGAGACGGCCGCCTGGATTTCCTTGATCATCGTCGGATCGCTCATCCGCGCGACGCCGCCGTCGCGGCGGATGTCGGCCGGCACGCGCTCGAGCGCCATCACGGCGACCGCGCCGGCCTCCTCGGCCAGGCCGGCCTGCTCGGGGGTGACCACGTCCATGATCACCCCGCCCTTGAGCATCTCGGCAAGGCCACGCTTGACTCGGAATGTCGCCCGCTCGGCCATCGCCCACTCAATATAGATAGCCCGGCCGCCCGAAGATGGCCAAAGCCTGCCTCGAGCACTGGACCACCCGGCCCAAGGTCGGTCCGCCCCGGCCGCTATTTCGGCTTGTAGGCGCGGATCCGGTCCTTGTAGGCGCCCTTGTCGCGGGCGTAGACGCCGTGCGCGAGCGCCTGCACGATCGCCAGCAGCGAGGTGTTCGAGCGCGTGAAAGAGGGGCCGTTCGACGAGTAGTAGAGGGTAAGGTCGGAGTGCTCGCCGATGTCGGAGAGGGTGGCGTCGGTGATCGCCATCGTGGCCGCGCCGCGGTGCTTGGCGAGCTTCATCGCGCGGACGACGATCGGATGCGCTCGGCCGGCCGAGAAGGCGATCACCAGCGAGTCCTCGTCGACGCGTGAGAGCCGGGTGATCGAGTCCTGGCGCGGGCTGGCGACGACCTCGGCGCGGATATCGAGCAGGGCGAGCAGATGGCGCAGGTAGCTCGCGAAGAACGCGAGCTGGTCGATGCCGACGACCATCACCCGCTGCGCCGAGCCGAGCGCGGTGACGCAGGCCTCGACCTGCTCGCGGGTCAGGTTGCGGACCGTCTCCTCGACGTTGGCGTGATCGGCCGCCAGCGAGGCCTCGAACTCCGAGTGGTCGAAGTCGAACAGCGGCGCCGAGTCGTTCGACTCGCCCGGGGCCCGGCTGCGGTACTCCTCGATCGCCGCCTGCTGGAGCTCGGGGTAGCCCTCGAAGCCGAGGGACTGCGAGAAGCGAACGACGGTCGAGGACGACGTGTTGGCCCGGCGGGCGAGCTCCTCGGCGGTCTGAAAGGCGGCCTCGTCGAGATGATCGACGATGTAGCGGGCGACGTCCTTCTGCGAGCGGGAGAACTCGTCGAAGCGCTCGGTGATGTAGGTGGACAGGGCCTTGCCGTTGGGCCTGGTCGGCACACCGCGGCGGGGGCGGTGCGGGGCGGTTCGGGTGCGGGCGGCGGGGCGGGTCTTGGTCGCGGTCTTGGTCACGGCCGGTTGTTTCGCCTCCCCCGGCCCTTTTCCTTTTCGTCGGCGGGCGCGGCGAGCCTGAGGATGGCGTTCGGGTTCGTCGGCTCGCCCGCCAGGGCGCTCGGCGGCCGAGGCGCGGCCGCGCGCGCCCGCGCGCGCCGAGGGCCTCAGCGGCGGAGCGCCAGGTGGCGCGAGCGCCGCTACCGTGGCGGGCCGTGAGCGGCTTCGAGGGGCTCCCCGACACCCGGACCAGCCTCGTCGGGATCACCGACGAGGGCGACGAGGCGTGGCTGATCCGCTCGATATCGCAGAAGCTCTACCGCTGCCCCGGCTGCCACGGCGAGATCATGATCGGCGCCGAGCACGTCGTCGTCCAATACGTGAAGCGAATCGGAGGCACCGAGCACCATCATTGGCACCGGCGCTGCGTCGAGGAGATCCTCGTCGGTGAGCTGCGCCGCGTGCGGCGGGTGAGCGCCAACGAGTCGCAGCGCGGCAAGCTCGAGTCCCGCGGCCGCCGCCCCGCCGGTCGGCGCCGGCGGAGCTGAGCGGCGCACGATCGCCGCGCCGTGGCCGCCTCAGGCCGAACGCGATGTCTCCAGGCCGCCGTCGGCGCGGGCTCGGACCGGAGACTTCGACCTGGGCGCCGCCCCCCTGCGCGCGATCCCGTCCCTCAGACGATCCGGCTCACGCTCACGTAGTCCGGCCTCATAGCCGTGGTGCCAGATCTCGCGCGCGCCTCCCGAGCACCCTCCCGATGTAGAAGCCGAGATAGAACAAGGCCACCGCGACGAAGATCAGGATCGTAATCATGGGCACCCGGCGCCCGGCGAGGTCCCGGCGCCCCGATCACGAGCCCGCCTCATCCTCCGCCATCTCGCGCACCCTCTGCGAGACGCACTTGCCGAACGCGTTGCGCAGGTTGGGGTTCGTGCCGTAGGTGTCGCTGAAGGCGTCCGGGTCCGCGGTGCGCTCG
>WHSW01000065.1 GCA_009379895.1 Solirubrobacterales bacterium | reverse complement strand
CGCAGCGCCCCTCCGGCCGCGACGCGCCCGAGGCGCGCCGTCCGGGCGGCGCGTCCACGGGTCGGGCCGGCTCGCTCGTCGCTCACCGCCCGGAGTCTGGCAAGGCCCCGGGTCGGGGCGGCGCCCGATACGGTGAGCGCGATGCAGCCGCCTGATCCCCGCGATCTCGCCCCGGCCGGCCTGGCTCCGGTCGATCCGTACGTGATCGTGCTCTTCGGCGCTACCGGCGACCTGGCGCGCCGCAAGCTGCTGCCCGGGCTGGTGCACCTCTCACACGCCGGGCTGATGCCCGACTACCGGGTCGTGGGCGTCTCGCTCGAGGACCTCGACGACGAGGGGTTCCGCGAGGTCGCCGGCCAGGCCTGTGAGGAGTTCTCGCGCCATCCCGTCGACCCCGCCCTATGGCGGGAGTTCGCCGCCCGGCTCGCCTACGTGGGCAAGGACCGGGGCCCGGGCCCGCTGGCGGCCGCCGTCCAGCGGGCCGGCGCCGAGCTCGGCGGCTCGCCGCGTGTCCTGCTCTATCTCAGCGTGCCGCCCGCGGCCGCCACCGCCGCGATCAGCCTGCTCGACGACGCCGGGCTCGCCGCCGGCGCCACGGTGGTGACCGAGAAGCCGTTCGGGACCGACCTCGAGAGCGCCCGCCGGCTGAACGCGACCCTGCACGAGGTCTTCGACGAATCGCAGATCTTCCGCATCGACCACTTCCTCGGCAAGGAGGCGGCCCAGAACATCCTCGCGTTCCGGTTCGCCAACGGGCTCTTCGAGCCGATCTGGAACCGCGTCAACATCGACCACGTGCAGATCGACGTGCCCGAGACGCTCGAGATCGGGACGCGCGCCGCCTTCTACGAGGGGACCGGGGCCTACCGCGACATGGTCGTCACCCACCTCATGCAGGTGCTCGCCTTCGTCGCCATGGAGCCGCCCACCGCGCTCGCGCCGGCGCCGATCACCGAGGAGAAGAACAAGGTCTTTCGCTCGCTGAAGCCGATCGACGCCGGCCGCGTGGTGCGCGGCCAGTACGAGGGCTATCGCTCCGAGCCCGGCGTCGCCGGCGACTCGCAGACCGAGACCTTCGTCGCGCTCGAGTGCGAGGTCGACAACTGGCGATGGTCGGGGGTGCCGTTCTACCTGCGCACCGGCAAGCGCATGGCCGAGAGCGCGCGAATCATCTCGATCGCCTTCCGCGAGCCGCCGCGCAGCATGTTCCCAGACGGCTGCGGGGTCGGCGAGTACGGGCCCGACCACCTCACCTTCGACCTCGACGAGTCGTCGCGGCTGTCGCTCTCCTTCTATGGCAAGCGCCCCGGCCCGGGGATGACGCTCGACAAGGCGAGCATGCAGTTCTCGCTCCAGGACGTCGACCGTGAGAAGGACACCCTCGAGGCCTACGAGCGCCTGATCCGCGACGCGATGGCGGGCGACCACACGCTGTTCACGACCGCCGACGGCATCGAGCGCCTGTGGGAGATCTCCACCCCGCTGCTCGAGTCGCCGCCGCCGGTGCTGCCCTACCCGGTCGGCTCCTGGGGGCCTGACGCGGTCCAAGACCTGATCGCGCCCAACGAGTGGCGGCTGCCCTTCGCCCGTCGCTGGCGGGAGCTACGAATCAGCTCGGTGTGAGCGGTACCCGTCGCGCCGGTTAGCCTGGGGGCGTGAGCGCGGAGCGAGCGGATGAGAGCCGGGGATCTGCGAGCGTGACCGTCGAACCGGCGGCCGACGAGGCCCTCGCTGCCGCCCGCTGGGACCTCGAGCCGCTGGTCGACGGGCGCGGCGCCGATCGCGTCATCGAGCTGCTCGACGAGGCGCGCGACGGAGCGCGGGAGTTCGCCGAGGCACACCGCGGCCGGGTCGGCGAGCTCGACGGCGCCGCGCTCGCGGCGGCGATGCGCGAGCTCGAGCGGCTCTTCGATCGGGTCGGGCGGGCGAGCACCTACGCCTCGCTGCGGTTCGCGATCGACACCCGCGACCCCGAGCGCGGCGCCCTGCTGCAGCGCGTGCGCGAGCACGGGGCGGAGATCGAGACGACGCTGCTCTTCTTCGACCTCGAGTGGAACGAGCTCGCCGACGAGCACGTCGCCGCGCTGCTGGGGGCGCCCGAGCTCGAGCTCTTTCGCCATCACCTGCGCACCCTGCGCCGCTACCGCCCGCACCAGCTCACCGAGCCCGAGGAGCGGATCGTCACCGAGACCGACGTCACCGGCAGCTCGGCCTTCGCGCGCCTGTTCACGGAGCAGGTCTCCGCGCTCGGGGTCGAGCTCGCCGACGCCGATACCCCGGTGCCGTTGATGCAGGCGCTGAGCCGCCTCCAGGACCCCGAGCGCGAGCGCCGCGCCGAGGCCGCGGGCGCGGTCACCGAGGCGCTGGCGCCCGGCCTGCGCACCCGCGCCTTCATCCTCAACACGCTGCTCGCCGACAAGGCGACCAAGGACCGGCTGCGCTCCTATGAGCACTGGCTCGCCTCTCGCAACCTCGCCAACGAGGCCAGCGACGAGTCGGTCGCGGCGCTGATCGAGGCGGTCGTCTCGCGCTACGAGCTGGCCCGGCGTTGGTACCGGCTAAAGGCCCGGCTCCTGGGGCTCGAGCGGCTCGCCTACTACGACCGCATGGCCCCGCTCGCGACCACCGAGGAGCGGATCTCCTACGCGGACGCCCGCGAGCTGGTGCTCGACTGCTACTCGGGATTCTCGGGCGAGCTCGGGGAGGTCGCCGCCGGCTTCTTCGCCGGCGCCCACATCGACGCGCCGCCCGACCCCGGCAAGCGGGGCGGCGCCTTCTGCTCCTACGCGGTCCCCTCGGCGCACCCCTACGTGATGCTCAACTACACCTCGCGGCCTGGCGACGTGCTGGTCATGGCCCACGAGCTCGGCCACGGCGTGCACGCCGCGCTCGCGCGCCCGCGCGGCCTGTTCGAGTTCGCCACCCCGCTGACGGTGGCCGAGACGGCGTCGACCTTCGGCGAGACGATCGTCCTCGGGCGGATGCTCGAGCGCGCGCCCGACGCGGCGGCGCGGCTGGCGCTGCTCGCCGAGTCGCTCGACGGCTCGGTGGCGACGATCTTTCGCCAGATCGCGATGAACCGCTTCGAGGACCGCGTCCACGACGAGCGCCGCGCCACCGGCGAGCTCTCGGTCGAGTCGTTCGAGGCCGCCTGGCTCGAGACCCAGGCCGATCTGCTCGGCGACTCGGTCGAGCCGGCGCCCGAGTACGGCTCATGGTGGTCCTACGTGCCGCATTTCATCGACACCCCCGGGTACGTCTACGCCTACGCCTACGGGAACCTGCTCGCGCTCTCGGTCTATCGCCGCTACGAGGAGCGCGGGGAGGAGTTCGTGCCCTCCTATCTCGAGCTGCTGCGCGCGGGCGGCTCGATGCCACCGGAGGACCTCGGCCGGATCGTCGGCGTCGAGCTCGCCGACCCGGGCTTCTGGGCCGCCGGCCTGGAGCTGGTCGAGCGCCGGCTCGACGCCGCCGAGCGGGCGGCGGCGGAGGTCGAGGCCGCGCGCGGCGACTGAGGGGCCGCCGCCCCGCCGCGGCCGGCCCCGACCTATAGGTGGCCGATCTCGTGGGCCTGGCGGTCGAGCTGGTCGCGGAACTTCGGGTGCGCGATCTCGATCAGGCGGCCGGTGCGGTCGGCGATCGAGCGGCCGCGCAGCTCGGCGACCCCGTACTCGGTTACCACCTTGTCGACGATGTTCTTCGAGGAGGTGACCGCGGCGCCGGCGTGCAGCTCGGGGACGATCCGCGAGCTCGACTCGTCGTGGGGGGTCGAGTGCAAGACGATGAACGACTGACCCTCCTCGGCGTACAGGACGCCGCGCGTGTAGTCGATCTGGCCGCCCGAGGAGGACCAGTAGTCCATGCCCAGCGACTCGGAGGCGCATTGGCCGAGGAAGTCGACCTCGAGCGTCGCGTTGAT
Organism: Solirubrobacterales bacterium; assembly: GCA_009379895.1. Lineage (GTDB taxonomy): Bacteria > Actinomycetota > Thermoleophilia > Solirubrobacterales > 70-9 > WHSW01. The sequence continues at coordinate 15,093 of WHSW01000065.1, read as the reverse complement.
CGCCGTCGCCCGCGGCTCGCGGCCGATGTGGCGGGGGTCGTTGGTGTGGTCGACTGGCCACAGCTCGACCGCGGGGTTCTCGGCGACGAAGTCGTAGAGCCGCTGGGTGCCGAGCGCGGAGGTGGTGATCGCGGTGTTGCGATGCGTCGCCTTGCGGGTGCCGTTGATCACCCCGCTCTCGATCAGGTCGACGAAGCCGTCGCCCATCAGCTCGGTGTGCACGCCGAGATCGCTATGGTCGCCGAGCATGCCGAGCACCTGGTCGGGCACCGACCCGATCCCGGCCTGCAGGGTGGCGCCGTCGGGGATCCGCTCGACCACCAGCTCGGCGATCCGCCGGTCCGTGTCGGTGCCCTCGCGCGGGGGCACCTCGATCATCGGGTAGTCGGCCTCGCACCAGCCGACCACCTGGCTGACGTGGACGTGGTTCTCCCCGAAGGTGCGCGGCATCTGCGCGTTCGCCTCCAGGAAGAAGGGGGCCTCGCCGATCATCGCCGCGACGTACTCGGCGTGGGTGCTGAGCGAGAAGTAGCCGTGGCGGTCGGGCGGCGCGCAGGCTGCGACCACCATCGAGCGCTTGGTCGAGTGGCTCATCAGGCGGGGCACCTCGCTGAAGTTGTTCGGCACCAGATCGCAGTTGCCGGCGGCGAACGCGGCCCGGTCGTGCGGCGAAAGGAACCAGGAGACGTGGCGCAGGGTCGGTACCTGACCGTTGATGTAGGCGCGCTCGCGCAGCGGCAGCATCTGGTGGATGCGCACGTCCTCGAGCCCGTCGGCGTGCTCCTCGATCGCGTCGAGCACCGTCTTCGGCTCGGCGTTGCCGAGCCCCGCGATCACGTCGGCGCCGGGCGCGAGGTAGTCGACCACCCGCTCGGGCTCGCAGTGCTTGGCGGCGAGCGCCGCGGCGACGTTGGCGGGCCTGCTCACGCTCGGAGCCTATTCGCCGCCGACCGCGCCGAGCCCCGCGAGCCGCTCGGCGAGCCGGTTCATCCCGCGCTCGCGCGCCGCCGCCGCAGCGCCCTGGAAATCGGTCTCGGCGTCGGCCGGGCGCTCGACCCCCGCGTCCTGCAGGCGGGCGATCTCCTTGAAGGCGAGCAGCTCCTCGCGCGAGGCGAGCAGCGTGGTGCGCAGCTTCGGCCGCGACTCGGCGATCGCCGCCTCGAGCACCGCCTCGAGCGAGCCGTGGCGCCGCAGCAGCTCGGCGGCCGTCTTCTCTCCGACCCCCTGGGCGCCCGGGATCCCGTCGGAGGGATCGCCGCGCAGGGCGATGAAGTCGGGGACCAGCTCGGGGTCGATGCCGTAACGCTTGCGCACCTCCGCCGGGCCGACCTCCTCGGCTCCGCGCTTGCCCGTGCGCACGTAGAGCACGGTGACCGCCTCCGTGGCGCATTGGAACATGTCGCGGTCGCCGGTCAAGAGCAGCGCCCGGCCGCCGGCCTCGGCCTCCAGTCGCGCGTAGGAGCCGAGCAGGTCGTCGGCCTCGAGCGAGTCGTGGCCCGTGACCGTCCAGCCGAAGGCGCCGAAGAAGTCGTCGCAGGCGGCGAACTGGGGCGCCAGGTCGGCGGGCACCTCGGGGCGCTCGGCGTGGTAGCCGCCGTACAGCTCGGTCCGGTAGGCGGCCGCGTCGGGCCCGAAGCAGAGCGCCACCGCCCGCGGCTCGTGGCTCTCGAGCTCGGCGAGGATCAGGTTCGCCGTGCCGAGCAGGGCGTTGACCGGCCGCCCGTCCGAGCCCTTGATCGAATCGGGCAGCGCGTAGAAGGCGCGAAACAGCATCGACGGCGCGTCGACTGCGAGCAGCGGGCCGGGCATCGCGCCACCTTACGACCTGCGCGGGTCCGAGGTCCATGACGCCAAGCGCTGCGCCTTGCGTCCGGGGGCCGGACGCGAAATGACGCGCTTCGCGATCCGGCAGGAGGGCGGACGGAGCAACGCGTCGCTGGCGGCGCGTCTATCGTGGCGCGACCGTGTCCGAGCGCAACGCAAGCGACTTCGAGGCCTGGGAGGTCGAGCTTCACGGCCATCGAGTGATCTACAGGGCGGTGGGAAGCGGCCCGCCCGTGGTCCTGATCCACGGGATGGTCAACTCCTCGCGCCACTGGCAGGAGGTCGCCCTGCGGCTCGCCGACCGCCACACCGTGATCGCCCCCGACCTGATCGGCCACGGCGACTCGGCCACCCCGCGCGGCGACTACTCGCTCGGCGCCCACGCCGCGGCGATCCGCGACCTGCTGACCGCGATCGGGATCGGCGAGGCGACGGTGGTCGGCCATTCGCTCGGCGGCGGGGTCGCGATGCAGTACTTCTGGCAGTTCCCCGAGCGGGTCCAGAGGCTGGCCCTGGTCTCCAGCGGCGGCCTCGGGCCCGAGGTCAGCCCCCTGCTTCGCCTCGCCGCCGCCCCCGGCGCCTCGGCGGCGGTCCGGGTGGCCGCCAGCCCCCGCGCGCTGGCCGCCATCTCGGCGGGCGCCGAGCGCCTCGACCGCCGCCAGCCCGGCCGCGGCACCTACCTGCGCGCGGTCGCGCGGGCGCTGCTCCCCCTGGCGCAGCCCGGCGCCCGCAAGGCCTTCCTGGAGACGCTGCGCTCGGTGATCGACGTCCGCGGCCAGCGCGTCAGCGCCGTCGACCGCCTCTACCTGCTCGGCCCGGTGCCGACCCTGATCGTCTGGGGCGAGCGGGACCGCACGATCCCGCTCGAGCACGGGCGCGCCGCTACCGAGCTGATCCCCGGGTCGCGGTTCGAGACGCTGCCGGGCGCGGCGCACTTCCCGCATCTCGAGGACCCGGAGGGCCTGGCGGGGGCGCTGGCGCGGTTCATCGCCGAGACCCGGCCGCACAGCCTCTCGGAGGCCGACTGGGCCGAGCTGATCGACTCACGGGCCTCGCACCGCCGCCATCTGCGCGCCGTCGCCTGAGTGCTCGGCCGGTCGCCCCCCGCCGGAGCCGCCGATCTCCCATGAGAAAGGCCCCGCTTTCGCGAGGCCAAACTCGGTACAGGGAGGAGAGTATGTGTGTTGTATGGGCGCCGAACCTGACTACGCGGCGGAACCAACCGTTTCGCTGGTCCGAGGTCGCGTGCCGATCGAACGGCGCAACTCCACCCTAGGCGGGCCGCGCGCCGGCGGGGGCCGAAGCGGCGCCTAACTGGGCGCCAGCCGGTTATGGAGGCCGAAACCGCCGGTTAGCCCCGCTCGGGGGCCTCGTCGAGGTCGCGGCGCAGAAAGCCGATGAAGTCGCGGTCGGCGCGCGGCAGCGAGGCCAGCGAACGGCAGACGATCACGAAGCGGCGCGGGAACGAGAGCCCCGACACCGGCCGCATGTAGAGGCGGTCGCGGGGCTCGTTGAGGGAGAGCGCCGAGAGCAGGACCGGCGCGGAGCGGTCGAGCGCCTCCCGCTTGGCCACCGCGGTGCTTCCGACCTCGACCAGCGGCTCGGCGATCTGCTGCCCACGCTCGGCGAGCAGCGCCTCGACGCAGCGCCGGTCGTGCGCCTCGGGATCGCGCATGACCAGGGGCGTCGCCATCAACGAGCGGAGCGGGATCGACTTGCGCCGATACCAGGCGTGCGCCTGCGGGACCGCGACGATCACCTCGTCGGAGAGCAGCTCCAGCTCCTCGAGCCCGTCGTCGGAGCGCTCGCGCAGGTCCGAGCCGGTGATCCCGACCTCGACCTGGTTGTCGCGGACCATGCGGCGGACCGCGTTCGAGTTGGCGATCGTGAGCTCGACCGGGGGGTGGCGCTCGCCGTCGGCCTGGTAGGCGACCAGCTGGTGGGGGAGGTAGAACTCGGCGATCGTGTGGCTGACCGCGAGGCGAATCGGCGGGGCCTGCAGGCCGACGCCCTCGAGCAGCCCGTCGATCACTTCGGCCTGGTCGAGCAGCCGGCGCGCCTCGGGGTAGAGCCGGCGCCCGGCGGCGGTCAGCGTCACCCCGGTGGGCGAGCGGGTCAGCAGGTCGGCGCCCGCGGCGGCCTCGAGCGCGCGCAGGCGCTTCGAGAGAGCCGGCTGGCTGACCCCGAGGGCGACCGCCGCGCGGCCCAGCGTGCCGAGGTCGGCGGCGGCGCAGAACGCGCGCAACTCGGCGATGTCCGGGGTCCGGATCGGTCGGCGGCTCCTCACCGATGCGATTCTCCCCGAGACTGCCATAGGATGGCTTCGACGACGACGTTTAGGATGCCCTAACACGGGAAAGCGACGATCGTCCGCCGCAATTGACGAGAGAAGGGAACGCACCGGGGATGGGCCAAGACACGAACGGACCGGCGCTCGCCGCCTACGCCAAGCCGCAGCTCGAGCGCAGCCTGTGGGACATCGCGACCTCGGTCGTCATCTACCTCGCGCTCTGGGTCGGGATGTACTTCGCGCTCGAGGTCTCCCTCTGGCTGACGCTCGCCCTCGCGATCCCGGCGGGCGCCTTCTTGCTGCGCACTTTCATCGTCTTCCACGATTGCGCCCACGGCTCGTTTCTGCCCTCCAAGCGCGCCAACCGCTGGTGCGGTCGCTTCTGCTCGCTGCTCGTCTGGCAGCCGTTCGCCAACTGGCGCCACGACCACGCCGTCCACCACGGCAGCGCCGGCGATCTCGATCGCCGCGGTACCGGCGACGTGCCGACCCTGACCGTCTCCGAGTACTTCGCGATGCCCTGGCACAAGCGCCTCGGCTACCGCCTGTTCCGCAACCCTTTGGTCATGTTCGGGATCGGGCCGATCTACTCGCTGATGGTGATGCCGCGCCTGACCTCGCGCGACAAGCGCCCGCGGCTGCGCAACAGCGTCCTGCTCACCAACCTGATGATCGCCGGAGTGGTCGTCGGGCTGGGCTTCGCGCTCGGCTGGAAGGAGTACCTGCTGATCCAGATGCCGGCCGCGATCATGGCCGCGACCGCGGGCGTCTGGCTGTTCTACGTCCAGCACCAGTTCGAGGACGTCTATTGGGAGAGCTCGGACCAGTGGAGCTACGACGATGCGGCGCTGCAGGGCAGCTCGTATCTGAAGCTGCCCAAGGTGCTCCAGTTCTTCACCGGCAACATCGGCCTGCACCACGTCCATCACCTCAACGCGCGGGTGCCCAACTACAACCTGCAGCGCGCCCACGACGAGAACCCGGTCTTCCACAACGTGCCCGTGCTGAGCTTGCTGGACGGGATCCGCTCGATCCGGCTGAAGCTGATCGACACGCAGAACGGGCGGCTGGTCACCTTCGCGCAGGCGCGCCAGCTCGCCGCGCGCGGCGTGGCTCAGCCGGCGTGATGGCGTAGGAAGGCGCGGATCGCGTTCGCGGCCGCCCCGTCACGGTAGTAGAGGGCGTTGACGTGGCCCGCGTTGCGGGCCACGAAGCGGCGTGCGTTCGGGAACTCGTCGGCGACCCACCTGCCCTCCCGCGGCGTGGTCAGGTTGTCCATCTCGCCGGAGACGACGAGCACCGGCGCCCGGGTGGGCTCGTCGGTCGCCGAGATCGGCGGCTCGTAGACGTCCGTCGGCGCCGGCCAGGTCAGGCACTCGAGGTAGCCGAAGCCCGAGGAGAGCGCGATCTCGCGCGGGGTGAACGGGCCGAAGTCGTGCGCATGGGAGCGGATCGCACGCTCGAGCTCCCGGCGCCGCTCGGGCTCGGACGAGCTCTTTTCCCAGATCATCGGGTAGTCGTTGCAGCCGACGACCAGCTCGCCGGCGCGCACGTACTCGAAGCGGTCGGGATAACCAGGCTTGCGCGGCGGCGCGGTGAGCTCGTTCCAAGGGCGCTCCCTGCCGTGCAGGAGCGCGGTGCCGGCGCGGTCGATCGCCAGGTAGGAGTCGGGCGTGCCGTAGGTCGCGCCGCCGAACGCCTCGAGCAGGCCCCCGACGCCGCGCCGCGTCTTGCGCAGGTGGGCGACGAGCCGGCGGAGCCGGCGCCCCGCGTCGCCCTCGCACTTCGGCGACCGCCGGCAGGCGAGCTCGAGGGACCGGTTGCCGGTCCGGATCAGGCTCCCGTACCAGGGCGACTCGCCGCGCGCGGGGTAGGCCGAGTCGAGGACCAGCGCCCGCAGCGTGTCGGGGTGGCGGAAGGCGTATGACTGGGCCAGGAACGTCCCGTAGGAGTCGCCGTAGAGGGTGATCTTGCCGAGGCCGAGCGCCTCGCGGACGGCGTTCAGGTCGTCGGCGGCCGCCGAGGTTCGGTAGGAGATGAAGCGCTCGCCGAGCCGGCGCGCGCATTCGGAGAGCGTGATCTGCTCGGGCCCGATCCCGTGCTGCAGGGTCGGGCAGCGATACGGCTGCGAGCGGCCGGTACCGCGCATGTCGACTAGGACCAGGTCGTGGCGGCGGAGCAGGTCGCCGAACAGCTTCAGGTAGGCGTTCGCGGTGCCGGTGCTGGCGTAGCCCGGGCCGCCCTCCTGGGCGAAGATCGTTCCCCGCGAGGGGCGGTTGGCGCGGTCGCGGGTGCGGACGGCGAACGCGATCCTCGTCGTGCCGTACGAGGGGTCGGCGCGCTCGAACGGGACCTGGATCGAGCCGCAGCGAAAGCCGGCGGGCTCGGGGATTGCGCCGCAGGGCTTGAGCGGCGCCCGATCCGCGCCGGCGGCCCGATCCGCGCCGGAGGCCCGGGGATCTCGAGCGCCCGCGGAGGCAACGCACCCGAGTGCGATCGTCGTCAAACAGGTCGCGACCCAGGCCATTCGTCCCATCGTCATCGCCGGGGAACCCTACCGTCGCCCAGCGTGGGGCAGACCGCGACCGCCGTGGTGGCGAAACCCGCCCGACGCGACGGTCGCGGGCCCCGACGCGCCTAAACTGCAGCGATGGCCGCGCGCCCGAGGCTCGTCGGGATCAACCACGTCGCCCTCGAGGTCGACGACCTCGAGGCGGCGCTCGAGTTCTACGGCCGGGTGTTCGAGTTCGAGCTGCGAGGGGAGGTGCCGGGCATGGCCTTCCTCGAGATGGGCGACCAGTTCCTCGCCATCGCCGATGGTCGCTCCCAGGCGCCCGACGACGCCCGCCATTTCGGCCTCGTCGTCGACGACCGCGAGGCCGCCCGCGAGGCGCTGACCACCGCGGGCGCCGAGATCCTCCCCGGCCGCGGGCTGGACTTCCGCGACCCTTGGGGAAACCACGTGCAGGTGGTCGAGTACTCGCAGATCCAGTTCTCCAAGACGCCGGCGGTGCTCGCCGGCAGCGGGCTCTCCGATCTCGGCAAGGGGGAGGGCGCCCTCGCCGAGCTGCGTGCGAAGGGGCTCGCGGGGGACGAGAGCTGAGCGCTGGCGCGGGGGCGCTGGGCGCTGGCGCGGGCCCCGCGGTGCTCGGGGCGATCCGACGCCGTCGCCGCGCTCAGTCGTAGATCTCGGGGTTGACGCAGTGCGGCATCCGCTCGCCGGCGAGCCCGGCGAGCAGGTTCGAGACCGCGAGCTCGGCCATCGCCTCGCGGGTCCGGTGGGTCGCCGAGCCGACGTGGGGGACGACGAGCAGGTTCGGCGGCCCGAGCAGCGGGTCGTCGGCGGGCAGCGGCTCGGGGTCGGTGACGTCGAGCGCGGCGCCGGCGATCCAGCCCTCGCGCAGCGCCACCTCGAGCGCCCCCTGATCGACGATTGGCCCGCGGGCGGTGTTGACGAGATAGGCGCTCGGTCGCATCGCCCGCAGCTCGGGCTCGCCGATCAGCCCACGCGTCTCGGTGGTCAGCGGGCAGTGCAGGCTGACGAAGTCCGCCTCGGCCAGCGCGGTGGCGAGCCCGTCCGCGTCCCCGTTGCCCGCGACCAGCACCCTGCAGTCGAACCCCTCGAGGCGGCGGGCGACGGCGCGGCCGATGCGCCCGAAGCCGACGATCCCGACCGTGGCGCCGTACAGGTCGCGCCCGAGCATGAAGTCGGGCTCCCAGGTGACCCACTCGCCGGCCCGCACCAGCCGCTCGCCCTCGGTGAGCCGCCGCGCGATGCCGAGCATCAGGGCGACGGCGAGGTCGGCGGTGGAGTCGGTGAGCACGTCGGGGGTGTTGCCGACCCCGATCCCGCGCGCGGTCGCGGCGGCGACGTCGACGTTGTCGGTGCCGACCGCGTAGTTGGAGATCGCCCGCAGCCCGGGCGCCGCCGCGAGCAGCTCGTCGTCGACGCGCTCGGTCAGCGTGCAGAGCAGGCCCGCCACCGAGGCGACGGCGCGCTCGAGCTCGGCGCGGGGCGGCGGCGCGCGGTGCGCCCAGAGCTCGACCTGATGCGCGGCGCGCAGGCGATCGAGCGCCGGGCCGGGCAGATCGCGGGTGACCAGGCAGCGGTCCATCGCCGGAACGCTGTCACACTCGGCCCCATGGACCTCGAGCTCCTCGACCGCCGCCTCGCCGAGCGCGCCGAGCCCGCCTTTCGCGCCCGTCAGGTGTGGGAGTGGACCGCGCGCGGCGCCGCCTCCTACGAGGAGATGTCGAACCTGCCGGGGTCGCTGCGCGGGGCGCTCGACGCCGAGGTGCCGTTCTCCTCGCTGGCGCTCGAGCGCACCGCCCGCTCGCGGGACGGGACCGAGAAGGCGCTGTTCGCGACCGCCGACGGGCGGCCGGTCGAAGCGGTGCTGATGCGCTATCGCGACGGCCGGCGCTCGCTCTGTCTCTCCAGCCAGTCCGGCTGCCCGCTCACCTGCAGCTTCTGCGCTACGGGCTCGATGCGTTTCGGGCGCAACCTGAGCGCCTCGGAGATCCTCGACCAGGCCCTGCAATTCCGCCGCGCCGAGGCCGTCGACCACGCCGTCTTCATGGGCATGGGCGAGCCGCTGATGAACCTGGACTCGGTGCTCGCCGCCTGCGAGCGGCTGCCCGACCTCGGGATCGCCGCCTCGCGCACGACGATCTCCACGGTCGGCTGGATCCCGGGGATCGAGCGCCTCGCCCGCGAGGGCCCGCGCGTGCGGCTGGCGCTCTCCGTGCACGCGCCCGACGAGGCGCTGCGCTCGGAGCTGATGCCGGTCAACGACCGCTACCGGCTCGCCGATGTGCTCGACGCCTGCCGCGCCTGGCGCGAGGCGCGCCGCCGGCGGGTCTACGTCGAGTACCTGATGCTCGCGGGGGTCAACGACCGTCCCGAGCAGGCCCGCGCGCTCGCCTCCCTACTGCGCCCGCGGCACGCCTTCAAGGTCAACCTGATCCCCTATAACCCGACCGGGGGCGAATACAGCGGGTCGGGTCGCGGAGCGATCGAGGCCTTCCGCGCGACGCTCGCCGAGCGCGGTGTGCCGGCGACCTTGCGGTTGACCCGCGGCCGCGACATCGACGCCGCCTGCGGGCAGCTCGCGGCCGCCGGGCGAGCGCCCGGATTCGGCTAGACGCGATCAGTCGTCGGGCTGCTCGAGCAGCTCCTCGACCTCGATCCCGCGGCCGGGCGGCACCCGCAGTGCGATGTCACCCCGCCCCCATTCGTCGAGCGGCCAGTCGGAGGTCAGCACGGCGTCGACGCCCTGGTCGGTGAGCGCCTGATGGAAGGCCCGCGCGGTCTCGAGCTCGGGGAAGTCGCGGACCACGTCCCAGTCGTCGTAGGCGGGATCGCCGACCACGAGCCCCCTCAGGCCGTCGGGACGAGGCTCGCCGCCGGCCACGCCCCAGAGTCCCTTGAGCCGGTCGCGCAGTCCCACCGGCGGGCGTCGCTCAGTCGCCGAGCTCGATGCGCTCGATCACCTGCGGCTCGTCCGGGCGGTCGCCGGAGCCGGTCGGGGTCGCCTCGATCGCGTCGACGCTCTCCATGCCCTCGCTGACGCGGCCGAAGACCGTGTGCTTGCCGTCCAGCCATGGCGCCTCGTCGATGGTGACGATGAAGAACTGCGAGCCGTTGGTGTTCGGACCCGCGTTGGCCATCGCGAGCGCGCCGCGGACGATCTTGTTGTCGTTTAACTCGTCCTCGAACGTGTAGCCGGGGCCACCGGTTCCGGTGCCCTCGGGGCAGCCGCCCTGGATCATGAAGTCGCTGATCACGCGGTGGAAGGTGAGGTCGTCGTAGAAGCCGTCGGCGGCTAGCTTGCGGAAGTTCTCGACCGTCTTCGGCGCGTCGGAGTCGAAGAGCTCGACCGTGATCGGCCCGGCGTTGGTGTGAAGCGTGGCGTTTGACATGGTCGGCGACTCTAGCGAGATGGTGCGCCCCGACCGGCTGGGAGCAGGTGCGCCGCGAACGGCTCAGGCGCCGGTCAGCCAGGCGACCGGGTTGCGGACCAGCATCGTCTCGAGCTGGTCGTCGCTCATCCCGCCCTCGGTCAGGGTCGGGATCACCCGCTCGTGCACGGTGCCGATGTGCCAATCCTTCGCCATTCCGGCGGCGATCATCTGCTCGACCACTCCCGGCGGGAACCAGTCGATCGTCGCGCAGGAGTCGGCGGAGATGAACATGCGCTCGGTGTGGCCGCGCTCGAGCAGCGCGAGCACGGTTCGGTTGCGGTTCTCGAACGGCAGGTAGAGCTCGAGCCCGTAGCGATCCATGCCGATGAACACCCCGGTTTCGAGAACCCGCTCGATGTAGTCGAGGTCGTCGGTGTCGCCGGTGTGGGCGATCTGGACCCGCGAGGGGTCGACGCCCTCCTCGACGAAGATCTCGATCTGGCGCGGCGCGGTCAGGCTCGCCGGGCGCGAGTGGGCCATGATCGGCGCCCCGGTGCGCAGGCTGGCGCGGGCGGCCGCGCGGTGGATCTTCTCGACGTTCTCGGTCACGCCCGGCTCGTCGGCCGCGCACTTGACGAACGCCGCCTTGATCTCGGTGCCCTGAACGCCGCGCTCGATGTCGGCGACGAACAGGTCGGCGATCTGGTCGGCGTCGCGCGAGACGAGGAAGGAGGGCAGGTGGTCGTAGCTGTAGATCCCGGTGCACGGCACCACCTGCAGGCCGGTCCGCTCGGCGACGCGGCGCATGAACGCCACGTCGCGACCGAGGAACATCGCGGTCGGATCGCAGATCGAGCGCACCCCGAGCCCGACCGCCCGCTCGGCCGCCCGGACCGCCTCGTCGTACTCGCCGCCCGGCTCGACGGCGTGCGGCGGGTGCTCGCGGATCGTGCCGGCGTCGGGCCACTGCGCGTGCACCGCCTCGTCACGGGCGAGCAGGTGCTCGTGGATCAGCGTCGTGCCGAGCTCGGTGGGGTCGATCGGGCCGGTGACCGTCTCGATGGTGGCCATGCGCGCGCCCAGTCTATGCCCGGAGATACGACGCTCGGGGCGCGGAGGGCGCGTCGGCAGCGGGGCGTCTAGAGCAGCCGGATCGCCGCGATCACGATCGACGCGATCAGGCAGGCGATCAACACCGCCATCGCGTATGTCCAGCTGCGTGGCATCCAGTGGCGAGCGGCTCGCTCGGGTGGGGATAGTATGGCCGCGCAGTTCGTCGGTCAGGAGGGTGGTCTTGTTCGAGCGGATCGTGGTTGGCACAGACGGGTCGGACACCGCCGCCGAGGCGGTGCGCCAGGCGGTCGAGCTGGCGCGCGCCACCGGGGGCTCGCTGGACGTGGTCAGCGCCTACGAGCCGGTGTCGGCGCAGCGACTGCGCGAGGAGGCGACCGAGGTGCCCCCCGACCTCGCCCACACGGTGGGCCCGCGAGAGGAGGTCAACGCGATCCTCGAGGCCGCCGCCGGGGCGGCCAAGGCGGCGGGGGTGGAGGTTCGAGCGCACGCGCGCGAGGGAGACCCCGCCGACGCGATCCTCGACGTCGCCGAGGAGACCCGGGCGAGCCTGATCGTGGTCGGCAACAAGGGGATGACCGGCGCCCGCCGCTTCCTGCTCGGCAGCGTCCCGAACAAGATCTCCCACCACGCCCCGTGCGGCGTCTACATCGTCCGCACGACCTGAGGTCGTTCGGGCCGCCCGAGCTGACCGAGCGCGCCTCCGACGAGCACTTCATGCGCCTCGCGCTCGGCGAGGCCGAGCGCGCGGCCGGGCACGGCGACGTCCCGATCGGCGCGGTGGTCGTGCGTGCGGGCGAGACCCTGAGCGCGGCCGCCAACGAGCGCGAGCTGCGATCCGATCCGACGGCTCACGCGGAGATCCTGGCGCTGCGTGCCGCGGCCGAGCGCCTCGGCGGCTGGCGGATCGCGGAGGCCACCCTGTATGTGACCCTCGAGCCGTGCACGATGTGCGCCGGGGCGATCGTCCTCGCCCGCGTGCCGCGGGTCGTGTTCGCCACCGCGGACCCGAAGGCGGGCGCCGCCGGGAGCGTCCTCGACGTGCTCGCCGAGCCGCGGCTGAACCATCGCCCGACGGTCGAGTCCGGGCCGCTGGCCCAGGAGTCCGCGGCGCTGCTGCGAGCGTTCTTCGCCTCGCGACGGGGTTGAGCGGGTCGGCGGGGCGGGGTTGAGTTACCGGTGGGCGACGGGTCGAGCCTCAGCCGGGGGCTGAGCTGAGCCCGGCCCGCCGGGCGAGCATGGGCGAGAGCTCGACCGGATAGGGCTCGGGGTGGGCACCAGGCTCGGGCAGCCGGAGCGCGTCCGGGAGCGCCCGAAGCTGGTCGGTGGCGCGGGCGCGCACGCTCGCCAGCTGCTCGCGGCGAACGATCTCGCCCTTGCGCACCGCGGGCACCAGCAGTGCCTCACCGGGGGCTTCCTCCTCGGCGGCGACGATCGTGTCGCCGGCCATGCGCCCGCCATCGATCCGGCGATGGACCTGCTTCGCGCCGCCCACCGTCGCCTTGTCCGGCGAATGCTTGGCGACGTCGCGCCAGCCGCCCGCGGGGCCGGCGTCGGCGACGAGCTTGTAGACGCCGTTGACGACCGGCGAGTCGCGGCTGGTGCCCAGGTCGGTGCCCACGCCCCAGAGGTCGATCGGCGCCCCCGCAGCGACCAGCTCGCAGATCCGTCGTTCCTCCAGGTCGCCGCTGGCGGCGATCCGCGTCTCGGCGAGGCCGGCCTCGTCGAGCAGCCGCCGCGCCCCGCGCGAGAGCTCGAGCAGGTCGCCCGAGTCGAGCCGGATCCCCGCCAGGGGCACGCCGGTCTCGCGCGCGGCCGCGGCCGCGTTCTCGACGCCCCGCAGCGAGTCGTAGGTGTCGACCAGGAGCACCCCGCGCTCCGGGTGATCCTCGAGAAAGGCGCGAAACGCCTGCGGCTCGGACTCGAACGAGAGCACGTAGGAGTGGGCCATCGTGCCGACCGCCTCGAGCCCGTAGCGCATCGCCGCCGCGACGTTCGAGGTGCCCTCGACCCCCGCGACCGCCGCCGAGCGCGCGACCTTCATCGCCGCGTCGATGCCGTGGTCGCGCCGCGGCGAGAAGTCGATGACGCTCGCCGCGGCGCCCGGCTCGCCCCCACCCGCTGCGAGGGCGACGCGCGCCGCCTTGGTCGCGATCATGGTCTGGAAGTTGATCTGGTTGAGCAGCAGGGTCTCGACCAGCTGCGCCTCGATCCGGGGCGCGGTCACTCGCACGAGCGGCTCGGCGGCGAAGCACAGGGTGCCCTCCGGCATGGCGTCGACGTTGCCCGAGAAGCGAAATCCGGAGAGGTAGTCGCAGAACTCGTCCTCGAACCCGATCGAGCCCAGGTAGGCGAGCTGCTCGGGACCGAAGCGCAGCTCGGTGATCAGCCGCAGCGACGGCCCCAGGCCGGCGGCCAGCAGCCAGTCGCGGTTGGGGGGCAGGTGACGCGCGAAGAGCTCGAACACGGCGGGCCGGTCGAGGCCGCGGCGCAGGTAGCTCGCCGACATCGCGAGCTCGTAGAGGTCGGTGAGCAGCGAGGTCTCGGGGCCGGTGAGCAGGCCGGGATCGTCGAAGTCGGGCGCGCGGATGGGCTCACCCTACGGCCTCGCGTTCGGTGCTTGGACGGGCCACCCACCGCCTGCCGTCAGGCTCGCGCTCGGGTCGAGCCCGGTGCATGAATCGAGGCCGACCCCCGAAACGTGAGTGCTATCGGCCGCGCTTGAGGCGCTCGATCACCGCCTTCGCCTCCTTGATACCCGCCCCCGTGGCCTCGCGGTAGGCCTGAACGGCGTGGACGTCCTTGCCGGCGTCGAGGAAGACCAGGACCTCCTGGGGGACGTCCCCCGCGGCGACGCCTTCGCCGGCGGCGCCCGCCCGCGAGGCGAGCCCGCCGCTCGCAGTGGGCCGAGGCGGCAGGTCGGGCGCGTCGGGCTGGATCGAAAGCAGGATCACGGCGCGCTCGAGCCAATCGAGCCGCGCCTCGATCGCTTCGTCCTCGGGGGTCACGACGCGGCACTCTAACCGCCCCGAGCGGGACGGGCGGCGGCGCGTGACGGCGCTTCAAGTGCCGGCGCTCAACGGAGAGGGTGGGATTCGAACCCACGAGGCAGCTTTCACCGCCCACGCGATTTCCAGTCGCGCACCTTAAGCCACTCGGTCACCTCTCCGAGGGCGCCTGACGATAACGCCAGCGCGTAGGGTGCGGCCGTGGACCTGCGCTCGTACGTCCGCGACGTCCCCGACTTCCCGCGCGACGGGATCGTCTTCCGCGACATCACCCCGCTGCTGCTCGACCCGCGCGCCAGCGCCGCGGCGCTCGGGCTCCTGGTCGAGCACGCGCGCGGCCACGGCCCGGACCTCGTGGTCGGCATCGAGGCGCGCGGGCTGATCTGGGGCGGCGCGCTCGCCCAGGCGCTGGGCGTGGGCTTCGTGCCGGTCCGCAAGCCGGGCAAGCTCCCGGCCGAGACGGTCAGCGTCGCCTACGAGCTCGAGTACGGGGTCGACGCGCTCGAAGTGCACGCCGACGCGATCGCCGCGGGTGTCAGGGTGCTCGTCCACGACGACCTGATCGCGACCGGGGGCACGGCGGCCGCGACCGTCGAGGCCGTTGAGCGGCTCGGCGGCTCGGTGGCGGCCTGCTCGTTTCTGATCGAGCTGGCGTTCCTCGGCGGGCGCGACCGCCTCACCGGGATCGAGGTGCGATCGCTGATCAGCTACGAGAGCTGAGCAGTCAAGCGGTTGCGGGCGGCGCGGCCTCAGCGGCGCCGGTGGCCGACCACGAAGGTGAGCTTTCTGTGCAGGTCGCCCTTGATCGCGAGGCGGTAGCGGCCGGGGCGGCGCGCCCGGACTCGCAGGGCCTCAACGTTGGGGCCGACGGGGAGCGCGACGGTGACCCGCCTGCCGGCTCGACCCCCAGGCTTGCCCGCCGCGATCGGCGCCCGCCGGTTGGCGTGCCCGCCGCCGGCGCGGCGCACGCGGACCGTTACCAGGGCGTCCGAACGG
>WHSW01000064.1 GCA_009379895.1 Solirubrobacterales bacterium | reverse complement strand
GAAGGCGCTGTACCACGAGCGCGCGGCCGCCGGCGCGATACGAGCGCCCGAGCCGGCGAGTATCGAGCGCGATCGCTCAGCGGTGCTTGACGCCGGTCTGGGCCGGTAGGCGGGCCGCGGCTCGCGCACGGGCGCCTCGCCCAGCGCCTCGTCGATCGCGGCGAGCGTGTCGGGCGAGAGCTCGACCTCGGCGGCCTCGACGTTGGCGTGCACCTGCTCGGGGCGCGTCGCCCCGGTGATCGCTGAGGCGACCTCGCCGCGGCGCAGGATCCAGGCGAGCGCCAGCTGGACCATGGTCAACCCGGCCGCCTCGGCGACCGGCCGCAGGCGCTGGACGGCCTCGAGCAGATCGTCGTCGAGGTAGCGCTGGACGAAGCTGCCCATCTCGTCGCTGGCGGCGCGCGAGTCGCTCGGCGGCTCGGAGCCCGGCGAGTACTTGCCGCTCAGCACGCCCTGGGCGAGCGGCGACCAGACGATCTGCGAGATCCCGTGCTCGGCGCAGAGCTCGAACACCTCGGCCTCGGGGCCGCGCCAGAGCAGGTTGTACTGGGGCTGGGAGGAGACGAACTTCTCCGCGCCCTCGACCTCGAGGCCGGCGCGGATCTGCTCGGGGGCCCATTCGGAGAAGCCGATGTGGCGCGCCTTGCCCGAGAGGACCACCTCGGTGAGCGCCTCCATCGTCTCCTCGATCGGCGTCTCGGGGTCGAAGCGGTGGCATTGGTAGAGGTCGACGTAGTCGGTCTGCAGGCGCTCCAGCGAGGCGTCGATCTGCTTGCCGATCTGCCCGGCCGAGAGCCCCCGGTCGGTCTCGGACATCGGAAAGAAGACCTTGGTGGCGAGCACGAACGAGTCGCGGTCATAGCCGGAGAGGATCTCGCCCCAGGCGCGCTCGGCGGCGCCGGTGCCGTACACGTTCGCCGTGTCGAAGAAGTTGATCCCGGCGTCGAAGGCCGCCCGGGTGCAGGCCTCGGTGTGCTCGCGCTCGACCCCGCCGGAGTAGGTGAGCCAGGATCCGAGCGAGATCTCTGAGACCTCGAGCTCCGAGTCGCCGAGCCGTCTGTCGCGCATGGCTGCGAGGCTACCCGGCCGGGCCGTCCGCGAACCCCTGCGAGCCGGCGAGCTCGCGGCGCACACCGGCGTCCGCCACGGGGTGAGGCTGCGCTTCCGGCTCTCTGAGCCCGGCGGCCTCAGGGTCACGATCAAGGCCAGGGACGGCTTTCGCGCCAAGGATCGGCTGCGGCGGATCGGCGTTGCGCCGCGCCCAGAAACCCCGCGTTGGGCTGGTTTCGCCACCGAGGGTGTCGTTATCCACCCAACGCCTCGATCGGCGGTCGAATCGGGCCGCGGCGGCGCCTGGGACCCGGGTGCGGTCCGCGTCCTGTCGCGCCCGCTCGGGCCGACGCCCGGTGCGACCGTGCCGTCCGCGTCAGGCGGCGGCGCCGGCCTGCTGGATCTGCGCGTCGATCGCCGCGGGGGAGAGGATGTGCTCGATCAGCATGATCGCCCCGCCGATCACGCCGGCGCGGTCGCCGAGCTGGCTCGCCACCGTCTGCAGCTCGCCGGTCGCCAGGGGCAGCGAGCGGCGGAAGGTGACCTCGCGGATTCCGGCGAGCAGCTGCTCGTGGACCTGACCGAGGTCGCCGCCGATCACGATCACGCTCGGATTGAGGAAGTTGACGCATTCGGCGAGCACCTCGCCGAGTGCCCGTCCGGCCTCGCGGACCATCTGGGTGGCGGTCGGGTTGCCGGCCCGCACCAGGTCGGCCACGTCGCGGCTGGTCGACGCCTCGATGCCCGCGTCGGTGAGCCGGATGGCGAGCGCCCGACCGCCGGCGACCGCCTCCAGGCAGCCGATGTTGCCGCACCGGCAGATCACGTCCTCGTGCTGGTGCAGTCGGATGTGGCCGATGTCCCCGGCGGCGCCCTGGGCGCCGCGGTGGATGTGACCCCCGGCGACGATCCCCGAGCCGATCCCGGTGCCGACCTTGACGAAGAGCAGATGCTCGATCCCGCGCCAGTTGGTCCAGTGCTCGCCGAGCGCCATCAGGTTGACGTCGTTGTCGACCAGAACCGGGACGTCGTAGCGGGTCGCGAACCAGTTCGGAAGCGAGAACCCGTCCCACCCGGGCATGATCGGAGGGCTGATCGGTTGCCCGGTGCCGAACGCGACCGGGCCCGGGACGCCGATCCCGATCCCGCGCACGTCCGCGACGCTGCGCTTGATCTTGCGCAGCAGCGTCGCGAACTGGTCCTGGACCCAGTCGAGCACCGCCTCCGGCCCGAGCGCGATGTCGAGGTCCTGGGTCACCTCGGCGAGCGGCTCCGACGCCAGGTCGGCGATCGCGAGCCGCGAGTGGGTCGCGCCCAGGTCGGCGACCAGCACGACCCCGGCCTCGTGGTTGAAGGCGAGCACGGTCGGCGGGCGCCCGCCCGTCGACTCGCTGCCGCCGGCCTCGTAGACGAGCTTGTGCGCGAGCAGCGCGTCGACCCGCTGCGCGACGGTCGAGCGGGCGAGCCCGGTGCGGCGGGCGAGATCGGCGCGGGTGACCGCCGTGCCGTCGCGGATCAGCTGGAGCATCGCGCCGGCTCCGATCGGGCCCGAATTGCGATTTGCTCCGTTTTCGGGCATCTCCCCCGCGTCAGTAAAGCAGAAGGCGGGGGCAGAACCGGGCACTTCGGCGACATGAGGGGAACGCTTGACCCATCATTCGCGCAAAAGCTAGCAGGCTTTTGCTTGACACCCCACCAAAACGGCTCTAGGGTCGCGAACTATGGGCACGGAGCTTCGCGCCGCGATCGCCGGAGCGGGATTCATCGGCGGCGTCCACGCACGCTCGGCCCGCCTCGCGGGCGCGCGCGTGGTCGGCGTCGCCGCCTCGACGCCGGAGCGCTCGGTCGCCGCGACGGCCGCGCTCGGGGCCGAGCGCGCCTTCGCCACGGCCGAGGAGCTGGTCGAGGCCGACGACGTCGACGTGGTCCACATCTGCACCCCCAACTACCTGCACGTGCCGCTCGCCGAGGCGGCGCTGCGAGCCGGCAAGCACGTGATCTGCGAGAAGCCGCTCGCCCTCGACGCGGCCGGGGCCCAGGGCCTGCTCGAGCTCGCCGCGCAGCGCGACCGGCTCGCGGCGGTGCCCTTCGTGTACCGCTTCTACCCGCTCGTTCGCGAGGCGCGAGAGCGGGTGCGCGACGGCCGGACGGGCCCCCTGCGACTGATCCACGGCAGCTACCTCCAGGACTGGCTGCTGCACGCCGAGGACGACAACTGGCGGGTCGAGCAGCGCCTCGGCGGCGCCTCCAGGGCGTTCGCCGACATCGGCTCGCACTGGTGCGATCTGATCGAGTTCGTCTCCGGGCACCGGATCGTCCGCCTCGCCGGTCGCACGACGACCGCTCATCCCGAGCGGCGCGGCGGCGCGGCGGTGGCCACCGACGACGGCGACGGCTTCGATTCGCGGGGACTGCGACCGGTCGAGACCGAGGACGCGGCGCTGGTCCTGTTCGAGACCGACCTCGGCGCGGTCGGGACCGTGGTCATCAGCCAGGTCTCGCCGGGTCGCAAGAACCGGCTCTGGTTCGAGCTCGACGGCGCCGAGGAGGCGCTCGTCTTCGATCAGGAGAACCCCGAGACGCTGTGGTGCGGCCGCCGCGAGGCGGCGACCGTGATCCCCCGCGACCCGGCGTGGCTCTCCCCGGCGGCCGCCCGCCACACCCCGCTGCCGGGCGGGCACCCGCAGGGCTACGGCGACTGCTTCGACGACTTCGTCGCCGATGCCTATGAGGCGATCCACACCGGGGCCGCCCCGGACGGGCTGCCCGGGTTCGCCGACGGGTACCGGGCGACCCTGATCACCGAGGCGGTTCTGGCCTCGGCGCGGACGGGTAAGTGGGTCGAGGTGAGCACGGACGCCCCGGTGGAGGCGGCGACGTGAAGCTCGGGCTGTTGACCGCGTCGATGCCCGAGCGGTCGCTCGAGGAGATCGCGGCGTTCGCCTCCGAGCACGGATACGAGGCGCTCGAGCTCGCCGCCTGGCCGCGGCTCGGCGATCGCCCCTTCACCGCCAGCCACGTCGCCGCCGACCGCTTCGACGGCGCCGAGGCCGACCGCGTTCGCGGGACGCTCTCCGAGCACGGGCTCGAGCTCTCCGCGCTCGCCTACTACGACAACAACCTCGACCCCGAGCCCGGTCGGCGCGACGCCTACCACACGCACCTGCGCGCCTGCATCGACGCCGCGGCGGCGCTTGGCTGCCCGCCGGTGGGGACGTTCATCGGTCGCGACCCCGGCCGCAGCGTGGCCGAGAACCTGCGCGAGGCCGAGCGCGTCTTCCCACCCCTGGTCGACTACGCCGGCGAGCGCGGCGTGAAGCTGATGATCGAGAACTGCGTGATGGAGGGTTGGCACCCCGACGGATACCCGGGCAACCTCGCCTACTCGCCCGAGCTCTGGGAGTGGATGTTCGAGCTCGGCCTCTACCTGAACTTCGATCCATCGCATCTGCTCTGGCTCGGGATCGACCCGGTCGCGGCGCTGCGGCCCTACGTCGATCGGGTCATCCACGCGCACGCCAAGGACGCCGAGACGTTCGCGGCCGAGCGCGACCGCTACGGGTTCTTCGGCCGCACCTCGACCCGCGAGCAGGACCCGTGGGACGCGGGCTGGTGGCGGTACCGGATCCCGGGCCTGGGCGAGGTCGACTTTCGCCGCTACGTCGACGCGCTCTACGAGGGCGGCTTCGCCGGCGTGCTCTCGGTCGAGCACGAGGACCCGGTCTGGGGCGGGAGCCGCGAGCGCGTCGACGCGGGGCTCGAGCTCGCCGCGCGCAACCTGCGACCGCTGCTCGTCCGGTGAGCCCGCGATGACCCGGCTGCTCGAGATGCGGGACATCGGCAAGGAGTTCCTCGGCGTCCGGGTGCTCGAGGGGATCGACCTCGACTGCGACCGTGGCGAGGTCCACGCGATCGTCGGCGAGAACGGCGCCGGCAAGTCGACCCTGATGAAGATTCTCGCCGGCGCCTACACGGCGAGCGCCGGAGAGATCCGCATCGACGGCGAGCCGGCCTCCTTCAATCACCCGCTCGAGGCCCAGCACGCGGGCGTCGCGATCATCTACCAGGAGTTCAACCTGCTCCCCGACCGCACGGTCGCCGAGAACGTCTTCCTCGGCCGCGAGCCGCGGCGCGGCATGCTCGTCGACCGCGGGGCGATGGAGGAGCGCACGCGGGAGCTGCTGGCCGAGCTCGCCCCCGACGATCCGATCTCCGCGCGCGAGCTCGTCGGCCAGCTCCCGGTCGCCCGCCAGCAGACGGTCGAGATCGCCAAGGCGCTCTCGCTCGACGCCCGGATCCTGGTCATGGACGAGCCCACCGCGGCGCTTGCGGCGCATGAGGTCGAGCGGCTCTTCGACCGCGTGCGGCGGTTGCGCGAGCGCGGGCTCGCAGTCCTCTACATCTCCCACCGGCTGCGGGAGGTGTTCGACCTCGCCCAGCGGGTCACCGTGCTCAAGGACGGCAAGCGGGTGACGACGAAGCCGGTCGGCGAGGTGACGCCGCCCGAGCTCGTGCGGCTGATGGTCGGCCGCGAGCTCGATGACTACTTCCCGCCGCGCGCCGGGCCCGAGGGACGAGGCGACCTTCGCCTCCGCCTGCGCGACGCCGGCAACGCGACGATCTCGGGCATCGACCTCGACGTCCACGCGGGCGAGATCGTCGGCATCGCCGGCCTGCAGGGATCCGGTCGCACCGAGCTCGCGCGGGCGATCTTCGGCGTCGAGCCCCTGCTCAGCGGCACGCTCGAGCTCGATGGCACCCAGCGCAGGATCCGCTCGCCCCACGCGGCGATCGCGGCCGGGGTCGGCTTCGTCACCGAGGACCGCAAGTCCGAGGGCCTGGCGCTGGCACAGCCGGTCCGCGACAACATCTCGCTCGCCTGGCGCGGGTTGCGGCGCGCGTTTCGGCGCGAGCACGCGCTCGGGATCGCCGAGCTCGCGCGCGCCGTCGAGCTGCGCTCCCGCGGCCTCGGCCAGGAGGTGCGCTTCCTCTCGGGCGGCAACCAGCAGAAGGTGGTGCTCGCGAAGTGGCTGGCGACCGAGCCCCGCCTGGTGATCTTCGACGAGCCGACACGCGGGATCGACGTCGGCGCCCGGGCCGGCATCCACGACCTGATCCGCGGCCTCGCCAAGGAGGGGGTCGCGGTCTTGATGATCTCCTCGGAGCTCCCGGAGGTGATCGGGATGAGCGACCGGGTCGTCGTCCTGCGCGGCGGCACGATCGCCGGTGAGCTCGCCGCGGGCCCGAGCGAGTCGGAGATCATGTTCCTGGCCACCGGCGAGCGCGACATCGCCGCGCCGGCGGCCGCGGGGGGAGGCTCGGCTTGAACGACGCCGCGAGTCGCCGCCGACCCGGGCCGCGTCCGCCCTCGATCGGTCGATCGGGAGGCGTTCGCACCCTCGCCGGCGGCGCCTGGGCCGCGGTCAGGCGGAGCACCGCGGGGCCGGTCTACATCGCCCTGATCGTCGTCTTCGTCGTCTCCTGGATCGCGGTCGCGATCGACGGCGGCAGCTTCTTCACCGTCGACAACGTGGTCGACATGCTGGTCCGCTCGGTCGCCCTGGGGATTGTCGCCGCCGGCCAGACGCTGGTCATCCTCGGCGGCTCGCTCGACCTCTCGGTCGCCTACGTGATCAGCCTCGCCTCGATCGTGGGCGCCGAGACGATGGCCGGCGAGGAGAGCAGGATCGCGCTCGGGATCGGCGCCGTGCTGCTGCTCGGCGCCGGGATCGGCCTCGTCAACGGCCTGGTGATCACGAAGCTGCGGGTGAACGCGTTCATCGCCACCCTCGGCACCGCGCTGATCATCCGCGGCATCATCGAGAGCCGCTGGGACGGCCCGACCGGAGCCGTGCCCGACAGCTTCGAGAGCCTCGGCTATACCCGCTTCGGCCCGATCCCCGAGTCGGTGATCCTGCTCGCCGCCGTCGTCGCCGTGGTCTGGTTCCTACTCCGGTTCACCAGCTTCGGCCACCGGCTCTACGCGGTCGGGGGCAACGAGGAGGTCTCGAAGCTCTCGGGCGTGCGAACCCACCGGGTCCTGATCGGCGCCCACATGCTGTGCGCGATGGCGGCCGCCCTCACCGGGCTCTTCCTCGCCAGCCGCCTCGGCGCCGGCAGCCCGCTGGTCGGCTCGGACGGCGGCTACGACCTCGAGTCGATCGCCGCCGTGGTGCTCGGAGGCACCTACCTGCTCGGCGGCCGCGGGGGGGTGCTCGGCACGCTCGCCGGCGTCTTCATCCTCGCCGTGCTCGACAACGCCTTCAACCAGCTCGAGGTCAACGCCTTCGCCAAGGACGTGGTCCGCGGGGTGATCATCATCGCGGCGGTCGCCGCCTACTCGGTCCGCTGGCGCTCGCGGCGCGCGCGCCGCCAGGTCGGCACGCCGCCGCCGGGCGGGCGCGAGGGCACGCCGGCCGTCGAGGGAGCGGTGGTTCCATGAGACTCCCTGTGTCAACCCCCGACCAGTTCCAGCTGTCGCAAATTGCCGTGTTTGGAGGAGTCGTAGGGCGCTCCGTCCTGCCAGCAGCGCCAGAGGACTCGCAGCCAAGCGCGCCCGAGAACCCGGATCGCATGCGGGTGAGCGAGACCCCGCGACCGGGCCCGGGAATAGACCTGCCGCGCCCACGGATGGTGGTGGCGGGTCGAGTCGGCGAGGCAAGCGACGGCGCCGCGAAGGCGCTTGTCGCAGGCCCAGCGAAAGCCGGCGACCTTGCGCTTACCCGACTCGCGCGCGACCGGCGCCATCCCGGCATCGGCGGCGAGCGCCTCGGAGCTCGGATAGCGAGCGCGATCGTCGCCGAGCTCGGCGACGAGCTGCGCCGCGGTGACCACGGACTTCGGGTCCTTGAACAGGGGGAGGAAGATCTCTCCGGCGTCGTGGGCGCGGACCGCGCCCGCGATCTGCGAGGTGAGCTCGCGGATCTGGGTGACGATCGGGCGCAGCGCGACGACCAGGCCGAGGACGGCGGCCCGGCGGGCCTCGACCTCGAGCGCCCCGCCGCGTCCCTCGGGGGCCGAGCGCAGGCGATCAAGGAGCTCCGCCGGCGAGCGTCGGCCCGGGTAGCGGTTGCGGGCGAGGAAGCCCCGCATCCGCTTCTCGCCGAGCCCACGGGCGTCGGCGGGCGAGGGATAGCGCTCGCAGAAGGCGAGCCCGATCGGGGAGTCGACGTCGGCGAAGATCCGCGCCGCACCGGGCCAGAAGGCCTCGAGCTGGGCGCGGAGCTCGTTCGCGAGCCGGACCCTGGCCGCAACCAGGTCCTCGCGCGTGCGGGTCAGCGCCCGCAGCGCCTTCGTCTCGTCGCTGTCGGGACGCAGCACCCGCAGCCTGTGCGCGTCGGTGCGGGCGAGCTCGGCGAGGACGAAGGCGTCGAAGCCGTCGGACTTGCCGCCCGCGGCCTCGTAGCGCGAGCGGGTCGCCTTGAGCTTGTTCGGGTGCACCGGCAGGACGGTGAAGCCGGCCTCTGCCAGGCGGTCGACGAGCAGCCCGTCGGGGCGCTCGATCGCGATCCGTGCGACTCGCAGCCTTCGCATCCTCGCGATCAGATCGCGGATCCCGCACTCGTCGTGGGCGAACATCTCACCGACGAGCGACGTGCCCTCTTCGTCGACGACGCAGAGCGCGTGCTCCTCCGACGCCCAGTCGATACCGGCGAACCTCTCCATTCGCAACCTCCTTCGGTCGATTTGACTTGCGCCGACCGGGAGGTACCGTTGCGGTTGCTCATAGATGGGCGCTCGAGGGCGCCACTCCCTGTGGCCGCTTTCGATGCCTCCGACCGCCGGGAGGCGCTGGTCTCATGCGGGCCCTCTACGGGGCAAGCGACGCTGGCGCTCTCCCGACGGCGGTCGGCTTCTCTTTGCGCTGAAGCGGATCAGGACTCGCCCTCGCTTCGCTCGGGCGATCTCCCTATTTCCGACAATCAGCGAGGGGAGGTTCCCCTATGAGCGGCTACGCGCGGCCCGCGGTCGCCGGCAGCGGCACGATCGGCTGCGGCCTGGCGGCGATCGCGACCAGGGCCGGCGCGGTTCGCCTGCTCGCGCGCAGCGATGTGTCAGCCTGGCGCGCCGAGGAGACGGCGCAGACGCTGGCCAAGAAGCTCGACGGCGGCACCCCGGAGCGGATCAGGGTGACGACCGCCGAGGCCGACCTCGCCGACTGCGACCTGGTCGTCGAGGCGATCGCCGAGGACCCCTTGGCCAAGGGCGCGCTGCTCGGCGCGCTCGGCGCCCGCTGCCCCGGCGCCGACCTGGCGAGCACGACATCCTCGTTGCGGCTGGCCGAGCTCGCGGTCCGCAGCGGCGCCGGCGAGCGGTTGTTCGGCCTGCACGTGTTCAACCCGGTGACGAAGATGGAGCTGATCGAGCTCTGCATTCCCGCCGAAGCCCGGTCCGGCGTCCGCGAGCGGGCGGTCGAGTGGTGCAACGCGCTGGGCAAGACCACGGTCGAGGTGCCCGACCAGGCGGGCTTCGTGGTCAACCGGCTCCTGTTCCCGTTGCTGTTCGAGGCGGTGCGGCTGATGGAGGCGAGCGGGATGCCGGCCGAGGACGTCGACACGTGCATGCAGCTGGGCGCCGCGCACCCGATGGGGCCGCTGCGGTTGCTCGACTTCGTCGGCCTCGACGTCTCGGTCGCGATCGGCGAGAGCCTGCACGCCGAGACCGGCCGCGATGCCGACGCGGTACCCCAGCGCCTGCGCGACCTGGTCGCGGAGGGCCGCCTCGGCCGCAAGAGCGGCGCCGGGTTCTACGAGTACGAGTAGGCCGTCAGGCGGCGCGCCTGGCGATCGCGGTGCCCGAGCGGCGCGCCGCGGCGGGCTCGGGGTGGCGACCGCAGCGGTCCCAGACCACCTCGGCCTCGGAGACGCCCTGGCGGCGTGCCTCCTCGGTCACCGACTCCCAGGGGAGCTGGGCGTCGGGCAGCTCGTCCCAGCGGGCCAGCTCGAGCGCCTCGAGGGCCGCTCGCAGAGCCGGGCCGAGGTGCTCCTCCGAGCGCAACATCGCCCTCATGACCTCGAGCTGCTTGTCGGTCAGCCGGATGACCCACATCGACCCCGCAGAAGCTAGAACCACGCGCGGACGACAAACCCCAGGGCCGCTGCCGCGGCGCTCGTCGCTAGCCCGATCGGGCCTGGGGCTCGGCCGCGGGCACGGTTCGATGCTCCGCGGTCACCGGGTGGATGCGCACGGCGACGATCCGGTTCTCGCGCACCGACTCGACCCGCAGCTCGTAGCCGTTGGCGAGGATCTTGTCGCCGCGCTTGGCCAGCCGGCCGAGCTCGGAGAAGACGTAGCCGCCGATCGAGTTGAAGGCGTCCGAGGAGACGGGCAGCTCGATCCCCGCGTCCACGAGGTCGCCGAGCGGGACGTGGCCGCGCACGTACCAGTCGCCGTCGGCGAGCCGGCGCAGCGAGGTCGCTCGCGGGTCGGTCTCGTCCTCGATCTCGCCAACGACCTCCTCGAGGATGTCCTCGACGGTGACGATCCCGACCGTGCGCCCGTACTCGTCGGAGACGATCGCGATCGAGGAGCGCTGGCGCTGCAGCTCGGCGAGCAGGTCGTCGATCGGCTTGGTCTCGGGAAAGACCGGCACGTCGCGGATCGCCGGCTCCAGCGCGGCGTCGGACCCGGCGTTCATGTAGAGCCGCACGAGGCTGTTGTTGTGCAGGACGCCGCGCACCTTGTCGGGGTTGTCGTCCTCGACCACGACGAGGCGCGTGTGCCCGGAGGAGACGCAGCGGCGCAACGCCTCCTCGACCGTCTCGTCGGCGTTCACGGTGACCACGGCCGGGATCGGCGTCATCACCTCGCGGGCCTCCTGCTCGTGGAGGTGAAAGACGCCGCCGAGCATCACGGCCTCGCCGGGGTCGAGGCGCCCGCGCTGCGCGCCACGGGTGATCAGCAGCCGCAGCTCCTCGGGGCTGGCGCCCTCCTCCTCGCTCTCGACCGGAAGCCGGAGGACCCGGGTGACGAGGAACCGCGCCGGCGCGTTGGTGATCACGATCAGCGGGTGGAAGGCACGGCGGAAGAAGTGCAGGGGCCGCGCGACGGTCAGCAGCAGCCGCTCCGCCGCCGCGATCCCGATCATCTTCGGCGCCTGCTCGCCGAGGATCACGTGCAACAGGGTGATCACCGCGTAGGCGATCAAGAAGGCGAGCACGTGGGTCCCGGTGTCGCCGAGGACGCCCCCGAACAGGGGCTCGATCAGGTCCGCGATCGCCGGCTCGCCGAGGAAGCCGATGGCGATCGAGGCGAGAGTGATCCCGACCTGGGAGGTGGCGACGTACTCGTCGACGTGGTCGAGCTCGTACAGGGCCCTGACCGCGCGGCGATCGCCCGTGCTCGCGCGCTGATCGATCCGCGCCCGGACCGAGCGCACGATCGAGAACTCGGCCGCGACGAAGAAGCCGTTGACCAGGACGAGGACGAAGACCAGCGCGAGCAGGAGGATGCTGCTCATCGCTGCGCCTGAGCGAGCTCAGTCGGCGATCGCGGGCTGAGCCCGGTACTTCGAGGTCGGTCGTCGTCCACGGGGACGGACGGGACGGTAGCAGCCGCGGCCGTGGCTGCCCGTTCGCGTCGACGCACGCCCGCGCGGGGACGGCCGGTAAGTTGGCCTGCCGTGGAGCAGGATCGGACGCCCTACCTCGACTCGCTGATCGCGTACGCCGATCGCGACCCGGGGCGCTTCCACGTCCCGGGGCACAAGGGCGGGCCCGGGGCCGACCCGGCGCTGCGCGAGGCGGTCGGCGAACGGCTGCTCGCGCTCGACATCCCGGCCGGGATCGAGGGCATCGACGTCGGGCCGGACCCGGCCGAGGTCCCGTTCCAGCTCGCCCAGCGCCTGGCCGCCGACGCGTGGGGGGCGCGGCGGAGCTGGTTCTTGGTCAACGGCGGCTCGGGCGGAAACCATGCGATCTGCCTCGCCCTCGCCCACGCCGGCGAGCGGGTCGTCGTCCAGCGCAACGTCCACTCCTCGACCATCGACGGGCTCGTGCTCTCGGGGCTGCGCCCGCGATTCGTCGCGCCCGAGCTCGACCCCGAGCTGGGGATCGCCCACTGCCTGACCCCGGAGTCGCTTGACGCGGCGCTCGCCGCCGAGCCCGAGGCGATCGCGGCGATGGTCGTCTCGCCGACCTACTTCGGCGCGGTCGCGGACATCGCCGCGCTGGTCGAGGTCGCCCACGCGCGCGGCGTGCCGCTGATCGCCGACGAGGCCTGGGGCTCGCACATGCACTTCTCCTCGGCGCTGCCGACCGCGGCACTCGAATGCGGCGCCGACGTGGTCCTCTCGTCGATCCACAAGATCGTCGGCTCGGTCACCCAGTCGGCGATCCTGCACCTCGGCGACGGCGGCGACCGGGTCGACGAGCGCGTCCTCGATCGCGCCGTGACCCTGATCGAGACCACGAGCCCGAACGCGATCCTGACCGCGTCGCTCGATACGGCCCGCCGCCAGGCCGCGGTCCACGGCGAGGAGCTGCTCGCCGAGACGGTCGCGTCGCTGACCGAGCTCCGCGCCCGGATCGGGGCGATCGGCGGGCTCGACGTGCTCGACGACCGGATCGTCGGGCGCGCCGGCGTCCACGCCTACGACCCGCTGCGGCTGGTCGTCGACGTGCGTGGCATGGGCGCCACCGGGCACCGGATCGCGCGCCTGATGCGCGAGTCCGACGACATCAACCTCGAGCTGTTCTCCGAGAACGTGGTCGTCGCCGTGTTCGGGATCGGCGAGCGCGCCGAGCGCACCGGCGAGCGCCTGGTCGCCGCGCTCGAGCGCGCCAGCCGGCGGATCGGCGAGGAGGGGAAGGAGCCGCTGCCGCCCTTCGCCGAGCCCCCGCCCTGGGGCCCGACCGAGCGCTCGCCTCGCGAGGCCTTCCTCAGCCCCCAGGAGGTGGTCGCGTTCGACGCCGCCGAGGGCCGCATCGCCACCGAGTCGCTCGCGGCCTACCCTCCGGGCGTGCCCAACGTCCTGCCCGGCGAGCGCCTGACGAGGCCGACGCTCGACTACATCGCCGACAGCGTCGCCCACGGCGGCATGGTGCGCGGCGCCAGCGACCGTACGTTGAGCACGGTCCGGGTGGTGGTCGAGTGATGCCCGAGGCCGCGACCGGCCCCGTCGGCTCCGGACGCGAGCCCGAAGAGCCGACGGGAGATGCCTGGGGCGTCGACTCCGAGTACGGGCGGCTCGAGGACGTGCTGCTCTGCCCGCCCGACAACTTCCGCTGGCTGCCGACCAGCGCGATCTCGCGGGCGAC
This sequence comes from Solirubrobacterales bacterium, assembly GCA_009379895.1. Lineage (GTDB taxonomy): Bacteria > Actinomycetota > Thermoleophilia > Solirubrobacterales > 70-9 > WHSW01. The sequence continues at coordinate 5,783 of WHSW01000064.1, read as the reverse complement.
GCTCGAGAGTGGCGCGCGCTTCGAGCCCGAGACGGCGCGCGCCCAGCACGCCGAGCTGGTCTCGATCTACGAGTCCGCGGGGGTCCGGGTGCACCTGCTCGAGCCCGACCCGGCGCTCCCCTACCAGGTCTTCGCGCGCGACTCGAGCGCGATGACGCCCGGCGGGGCGGTGATCACTCAGCTGCACCAGTGGTGGCGCCGCGGCGAGTACGCGCCGGTGATCCACTTCTACGAGGAGAACGAGATCCCGATCGCCGGGATGATCACCGCGGCGGCACTCGAGGGCGGCGACGTGATCATCGTCGAGCCGGGCGCCCTGCTGATCGGAAACGGCGAAGAGCGCACCGAGGAGCCGGCGGCGCAACAGCTCGCTGACTGGATGCGCGCCGAGGGCTGGGAGGTGCGGGTCGAGCCGATCCCGGGCAAGTTCGTGCACATCGACGTGCTCGTCTCGATCCTGGCGCCGAAGCTGGCCGCCGTCTGCGTCGAGGCGGCCCCCGGTGGCCTGATCGCGTGGCTGCGGGCCAAGGGCTTCGAGATCCTCGAGGTCTCGGTCGCCGACGCCTTCGCGCTCGGGGTCAACGCGATCTCGCTCGGCGACGAGCGGGTGATCTCAACCGCCGCCTCGGTGCGCCTGAACGAGGCGCTGCGCGCCCGCGGCCTCGAGGTGCTCGACCCGGACCTCTCGATGTTCACCGCCGGGGGCGGCGGCGCGCACTGCCTCGCGCAGGCGCTGCAGCGCCGGCGGGCCGGAGGCTGAGTCGGCGAATGGCGCCTTTTCGGCGCTATGGCGCCCAAAAGGCGCCAACCGCGGCGTGATCGCGCCCACCATTGACGCGCGGCGGGTGCTCGCCGACCTGCGCGAGCTCGAGCGCCGCACCGGCGGCCCCGACGGCGCGCGGCGGGTGTGCTGGGGCGAGGACTGGCGGGCAGGGCGCGAGCTGCTCGGCGAGCTGCTGGCCGAGATCGGGCTCGAGGCCGAGCGCGACCCGGCGGGAAACCTCTGGGCCTTCCTCGGCGGCGACGCCGAGCCGGCGCTCGCGGTCGGCTCGCACCTCGACTCGGTCCCGGCGGGTGGTTGGCTCGACGGCGCATACGGGGCAATGGCCGCGGTCGGGGTGCTGCGGTCCTGGGCCGAGTCGGGCGAACGCCCGCCGCGGACTCTGGCGCTGGTCGACTGGGCCGACGAGGAGGGGGCGCGCTTCGGGCGCAGCCTGTTCGGCAGCTCCGCGTTCTCGGGCAGCCTCGACCCCGGCGAGCTGGTGGGCCTGCGCGACCACGAGGGTCGCGAGATCGCCGCGGTCCTGGTCGAGAACGGCGTCGAGCTCGCCCGCGCCGGGGAGGCCGCCGCGGGCCAGGCGCGAGTCGCCGCCTGCCTCGAGCTGCACATCGAGCAGGGCCCGGTGCTCGAGCGCGATCGGGTCACCGCCGCCGCGGTCTCGGGCTGCGCCGGGGTCGAGCGCCTGCGCTTCGCCTTTCGCGGCCAGGCCGCGCACGCGGGCACGACGCCGATGGACGGGCGCCGCGACGCCGGCCTGGCCGCCGCTGAGGCGGCGCTGGCGATCGAGTGCATCCCCGCCACCGAGGGTGGCGTGGCGACCACCGGCGAGCTCGAGCTGCGACCAGGGGTTCCAACCGCGGTCGCCGGCGAGGCAATCCTCGCCTGCGATCTCCGTCACCCCGAATCGGGGGCGCTGGCGCGGATGCTGGGCGCGGCGCGCGAGGCCTGCGAGACCGCCGCCACACGCCGAGACTGCGTGTTCGGCGAGCGGCCGGTGTGGCGGATCGAGCCGATCGACTTCGACCCCGAGCTGGTCGACCTGGCGCGCCGGGCGTGCCTCGCGGTGACCGGGGCGGACCGGCTGCTGGCGAGCGGGGCCTTGCACGACGCTGCCGAGGTCGCCCGCGTGCGCCCGGCGGCGATGATTTTCTGCCCGTCGACGGCGGGGATCAGCCACGCGCGCGAGGAGGACACGCCGCGCGACGCGCTGATCGCCGGGATCGAGGCCTTCGGCCTGCTCGTCAACCGAGCGCTCGAATCCTCACAACTGGCACGGAAATAGCGACCTTCCGCGCGATCTGCTCACCGAAGCCCTGCGTCTCGCTCACACGAGCTAGACAAACGTCCGCATATCCAGTTACATTCCCGGCGCCTAATCCCGGCCTCCTAGGCACGGGAGCGGAGGATCCAAAGAGGCTTTCGGAGCCCAGGGGCGAATCGGTCAACGCTTGGCCGTAGCGCGACTCTTTCCGCGCGAGCCCGTCAGCTAACTCCGCCGGCGCGAGAAAGGGACCCGAAAGGGCGGTAGCGGATGCACGCAAGGAGGTTGGCAAGAAGCGGTGCGCTGGCGAGCGCCGCCGCGCTCGCCGCGACGTTGCTGGTCGCCGCGCTCGCACCGAGCTCGGCCGAGGCGAAGCTGGTCGCTCCACATTCGAAGTGTGCGGGCCAGCAGAATGCGAAGGCGCCGGGTGCGAAGCAGGAGCGCGCGCTGCGCTGCCTGATCGAGTACGCGCGCCGGCACGCGGCGTCCGGAAAGCTACGTCCCAAGTCCTCACTCGAACGCGCCGCCGGTCGCAAGGCGAGCGACGTCATGGACTGCGGCCTCAGTCACACGGCCTGCGGCAAGCCGGCCGACCTCTACCCGAAGCGCTATGGCTACACGTCCGGGGCGAGCAGCTGGCAGTGGGGAGAGAACCTGGCCTGGGGCAAGCGCAGGAAGGGCACCGCCCGCCAGGTGCTCAAGGCGTGGCTCGGCTCGCCGCCGCACCGCGCGGCGATGCTCGACCGATCCTTCGAGCACCTCGGGATCGGCCTGCGGCGCGGCAGCTTCAGCGGCAGCCGCAGGGCGGCGGTCTGGGCGCTCGAGCTCGGCTGCCGGGGCTGCTGAGCTGAGCAAAAGCCGCGTCGCGCGGGCGCGTACGGGGGCAAATGTCAGTGCCCGTTCCCGACGCGAACCGCCCGCGCGATCGGCAGCCTGGGAGGCGATGGAGATCGCCGCCGCCACGGAGGGCAGCGCACCGGTCGCGAAGACGGGAGCGCTGATCGTCGGAGCGGGCCCGACCGGGCTGACGCTGGCCTGCGAGCTGGCGCGCCGCGGGGCCCCGTTTCGGATCGTCGCCGCGGCCGGCGGGCCGTCGACGACGGCCAAGGCCGGCCAGCTGCACTCGCGGACGCTCGAGGTGCTCGAGGACATGGGGGCGCTGGAGGGAGCCGAGGAGCTTGGCGTCCGCGTGTACGGGATGACCGTCTACGCCGAGGGTCGGCGCGTGCTGCACTCGGGCCACGACGACCTCGACGCCCCGTACCCGTACGAGCTGGCCTGCGGGCAGGACCGGATCGAGCGGCTGCTGCTCGACCTGCTCTCGCGGCTGGGATCGCGCGTCGAGTGGCACTCGCGCCTGGAGACGATCGCGCCCGATGGCGGCGGCGCCCTGGCGACGCTCGCCGGCGCCCACGGCGCCAGCCGGCGGATCCGCGCCCGCTGGGTGATCGGATGCGACGGTGCGCGCAGCACGGTCCGGGAGCTGACCGGCGGCCGGCTCGAGCGCGCGGCCTGTCCCGAGGAATGGCTCGTCGGTGAGGTGCGGCTCGACTGGCAGCAGCCGCCCGACGAGCAGTACGCGTTCCTCTCCGAGGAGGGCGGGTTCGCGGCGCTGACCTGTCAGCCGCTGCCGCAGGAGCGCTGGCGGCTCACGGCTTCGCTGCCGCCCGCCCACCGAACCCCCGGGCACCGGGAGCCGGACCCCTCGCTGGCCGGGCTGCGGGAGCTCTTCGAGCGCACCGGCGCGACCGCCGGCCGGCTCAGCGACCTCAGCGGGGTGACGATCCACCGCGTTGCGCGGCGCACGGTCGAGCGGCGGGTCGCGGGCCCGCTGATCCTCGCCGGAGACGCGGCCCACCTGACCAGCCCGCTCGGCGGGGTGGGGATGAACAACGGCATCCAGGACGCGCACAACCTGGGCTGGAAGCTCGCGCTCGCGCTCGAGGGAGTCGCCGGTCCCGAGCTGATCGACAGCTACGCCGCCGAGCGTCAGGCGATCGTCCGCCGGCCACTGAGCACCTCGAACCGAAGCCACGTCCTGCGCAGCCTGCGCCGGCCCCTCGCCGGGGAGCTTCGCGGCCGCCTGCCGGGCTTTCTGGCCCACTTCGACCACATCACCGATCGCTCCTACCGCGACCAGGCGCAGATCTCGTCGGGGTACCGCGACAGCCCGATCGTCGGCGAGGAGGCGGGGGCGCCGCTGCCCCGCGCGGGACCGAGCGACCACGGCAGCCAGCTCGCCGCCTGGACCAGCTTCGCCCGCGGCCCGCGGGCCGGCGACCGGGCGCCGGACTCGCCCGAGATCCGCGAGGGAGACGGAGGCCCCCGCCGGCTGTTCGAGGTGCTGGCGGGGTCCGAGCACGCGCTGCTCATGTTCCTGGGCTGCGAGCAGCCGCACGCCCAGACCCTGGCCACCGCGACCGCGATCGCGCGCCGGGTGGGCGACGGCTACGGGAGCCGGGTCACCGCCCACCTGGTGGTGCCGGCGGGGCGGCCGGTCGCGGGGTACGACTGGCCTGGGCCGGTGATCCTGGACCCGACCGAGGCCCTGCACAACCGCTACGGCGCGCGCGGCGAGTGCCTGGTGCTGATCCGGCCCGACGGCTACATCGGCTTCCGGGCACAGCCGCCCAGCTTCCAGGCGCTGTCGCGCCACCTGTCGGGCATCTTCGCTCCGATGGCCATAGTCTCGAGCTGATGCCAGCGCACGAGCTCGCCGTCTCCGGCCCGAGCCGGTGAGCACCCTCGGGCAGGCCGCCCTCTACGGCGGGCTCGGGGCGGTGGCGGGGATCGCCGGCGGGCTCCTCGGTGCGCTCGTCCGTCCGGGCGACGCGCTGCAGAGCTGCGTGCAGCACTTCGCCGCCGGCGTGGTGCTCGCCGGCGCGGCGCTCGAGCTGCTGCCCGAGGCGACGCGGCTCGGCGACGCGGGGGCGATCCTCGGCGGCTTCGCCGCCGGCGGGCTGGCGATGGCGGCGCTCAAGTCGCTCACCTCCCGGCTCGAACGGCGCGGTGGGCAGGGCTCAGGCGGGCTGCTGGTGGCGACCGGCGTCGACGTCTTCGTCGACGGCCTGGTCGTCGGCGCCTCGTTCGCCGCCGGCGGCACGACCGGGACCCTGATCGCGATCGCCCTGGGGATCGAGCTCTTCTTCCTCTGCCTGGCGAGCGTGCGCGAGGTCGGCGAGGGGGGCGGGCGACGCCGGGCGCTGGCGGTGACGGGCGCGATCGCGCTCATGCTCGCGGTCGGGGCGGTGGTCGGCGCGATCGCCTTCGCGGGCGCGGGACCGGACGTGCTCGCGGTCGCGCTCGCCTTCGCCGCGGCGGTCCTGATCTACCTGCCGACCGAGGAGCTGCTCGGCGAGGCCCACGCGCTCAGCGACACCGCCGTCGGCACCCTGGCGCTGTTCGCGGGGTTCGGCGTCTTCCTGGCGATCGACCTGGCCGCGGGCTGACTACCCGCTCGCGCCCGGCTCCGGCTCCGGGGAGTCGCCGGCGAGCGCAGCGGCGAGCTGGCGGCGGCCGGCGATGTCGAGCTTCTGGTAGGTGCGCGAGAGGTGGGTCTCGACGGTGCGCGGGCTGACCACCAGCTCGCGGGCGATCGCCGGGTTGCTCATCCCGCCGGCGGCGAGGTCGGCGACCCGCCGCTCGCTGGCCGTCAGGGCGTCGGTGCCGCCACGCAGGATGTTGCGCGACCGCGAGCCGGTGGCGGCGAGCTCCTCGTCGGCGTGCGCCGCCAGCGTGGTC
>WHSW01000063.1 GCA_009379895.1 Solirubrobacterales bacterium | reverse complement strand
GGGCGCCGGCGTTGGAGACCATGCCCTGGTTGAGGCCGATCATCCCGGTCTCCAGGCCTTCGCAGACCCGAAACGCACGCTTCAGGTCGGACGTGTAGACGTAGGCGACGAGCCCGAACTCGGTGTCGTTGGCGGCGGCGATCGCCTCCTCCTCGGTCGAGAAGCCCTTCACCGGGGCAACCGGCCCGAAGATCTCCTCCTTCAGCACCCGGGCGCCGTCGGGGACGTCGCCGAGAACGGTCGGCTCATAGAAGTAGCCCGCCCCGTCGACCTGGCCCCCGCCGACTACTGTCTTGGCGCCCCGCTCGACCGCATCGGCGACCAGCTCGGAGACCTTGTCGCGCTGGTCGGAGTCGATCAGCGGGCCGACGTCGACGCCGTCCTCGGTGCCTCGGCCGAGCCTCAGCGCCCCCATCCGCTCGCCGAGCTTCTCGGTGAACTCGGAGGCCACCGGCTCGGACACGTGGAAGCGGTTGGCGGAGGTGCATGCCTCGCCGATGTTGCGCATCTTCGCCAGCATCGCCCCCTCGACCGCCGCGTCGAGGTCGGCGTCGTCGAAGATCAGGAACGGCGCGTTGCCGCCCAGCTCCATCGAGACCTTGAGCACGTTGTCGGCCGACTGGGCGATCAGCCTGCGCCCGACCTCGGTCGAGCCGGTGAAGGAGAGCTTGCGCAGCCGCGGGTCGGCGATGATCGGCGCCGAGATCGCGCTCGAGGACGAGCCGGTGATCACGTTGAGCACGCCCGCGGGCAGGCCGGCGTCGGCGAGCAGCTGCGCCAGCGCCAGCATCGAGAGCGGCGTCTGCTGGGCCGGCTTGACGACCATCGTGCAGCCGGCCGCGACCGCGGGCCCGATCTTGCGGGTGCCCATCGCGTTGGGAAAGTTCCAGGGGGTGATGAAGTAGCAGGGGCCGACCGGCTGGCGCATGACCAGCACCCGCGAGGCGCCGTTGCCGGCGACCTTGAAGTAGCCGTCGATGCGCAGCGCCTCGCCGCTGAACCAGCGAAAGAACTCGGCCGCGTAGGCGATCTCGGCACGCGACTCGGCCAGCGGCTTGCCCATCTCGAGCGTCATCAGCGTGGCCAGCTCCTCGGCGCGCTCGTTGAGCAGCTCGAACGCGCGCCAGAGGATCTCGCCGCGCTCGTTGGGTGGCGTGGCGGCCCAGCCGGCCTGCGCGGAGCAGGCGGCGTCGAGCGCGGCGCCGGCGTCGTCGGGGGTCGCGTCGGCGATCTCGCGGATCGGCTCGCCGGTCGAGGGGTCCTCGACGGCCAACGTCTCGCCGCCCGACGCAGCGCGCCACTCGCCGCCGATGAAGAGCTGGTTCGGGGCCTGCTCGAGGACCGTGCTCTCCTGCGCTCTGTCCTGCTCCGCGGTGCTCATCGGACCTCCGGTTCGCCTCCGAGCAGCGTATCGACCCGCGCCCGGCGCCCGGCGGGGCCCCGGCGCCGCGCAGCCCCGGTGCGTGCATGAAGCCGACCACCGCTGCGGCGCGGGAGGACGGCGGCCGGCGCGGTCGAAGCGCGACTCCGGGCTCCCGCGGCTGTTTGGGGGCGAGGAGGACGATGACCGCGATCACCCGCACAGCCACGATCCTGCTCGGCGCGCTCGCGATCGTGGCGCCGGCGAGCGCCGACGGCGCCTGGACGATCAAGGGGCGGGGCTTCGGCCACGGCGTCGGGCTCTCCCAGTACGGGGCCTTCGGCTACGCCGAGCACGGCAGCTCCTACGAGCAGATCCTCGATCACTACTTCACCCGGACCAGGCTCGGCGAGGTGCGCGGCGCGAAGGTCCGCGTCCTGCTCGGCTCCGGCGCAGGCTCGGTCGGCTTCAGCGGCGCCACCAGGGCATGTGGTGAGCGGCTCGCCAAGGGTCGCGGCTACTCGTTCGCCGCCAACGGCCGCGGGGTTGTCCTGCGCTCGCGCGACGGAAGGCGCCTGCGCGGCTGCGGCCCCGAGGGCGAGGCCGCGGGGCACACCGTGCGCATCGCCGGCTACGGCCGCTATCGCGGCGGCCTCGTCGCGCGCGCCGACGGTGGCTCCCTGCAGATCATCAACGCGGTCGGGGTCGAGGGCTACGTCAAGGGCGTGGCGCCGAACGAGGTGCCGTCCTCGTGGCCGGCGGCGGCGCTGCGCGCGCAGGCCGTCGTCGCCCGCTCCTACGGGCTCGCCACCAGCCGCGACGGGGCGTTCGACCACTACGCGGACAGTCGCAGCCAGGTCTACGAGGGCCGCGGATCGGAGACCCCGGAGACAAACCGCGCGGTGAAGGCGACCCGCGGACAGGTCGTCAAGTACCGCGGCGAGGTCGCCGTGACCTACTACTTCTCGACCTCGGGCGGGCAGACCGAGAACGCCGAGTTCGGCTTTCCGGGCGGCGAACCGGTGCCGTACCTGAAGTCCGTCAAGGACCCCTACGACGACGCCTCCCCGGTCCACCGTTGGACCCAGCGCCTCTCCGACAATCAGATCGAGGCCGAGCTCGCGGGCCTCTTCAACGGGCGCCTACAGGAGATCGAGATCACCCAGCGCGGCGTCTCCCCGCGGATCGTCCGCGCCCGCGTAATCGGCACTCGCGGCTCGACCAACGTCACCGGCGACACGCTGCGTGACCGGCTCGGCCTGCGCTCGACCTGGGCCAGGTTCAGGCACCGCTAGCCAAGCTAGCGCCAGTAGCTGGCGACGGCCGGGGTGAGCGGGTAGGAGCGGTGCTCCTTGCGCTTGGTGTCGGTGACGGTGAGCTCGGCGGGCGTCGGGCCCGGGCCGGCGGTCCCCTGGAGGCGGAAATGGTCGATCTCGAACGGGAGGCTGTTCGAGGTCGAGAGGCTGGGGCCGTCCTGGATGCCGAAGTGCAGGTGCGGGGCGGTCGTGTTGCCGCTGTTGCCGAGCCGGCCGATGACCTGCCCGGTTCGCACCCGCTGGCCGCGCTTGACCCGGATCGACCCGGTCTGCATGTGCACGTAGGCGGCGTAGGTGCCGGGGGCGATGCGGACGACCACGTGGTTGCCCCCGAAGTCCGCCGACTTGTGCACCGTCGGGTTGCCGACCGCCGATTGTCCGGGCGGCACCTCGGGGCGGTCGTCGACCGCCGTGACCACGGTGCCGGCGGCGGCCGCGTGGATCGGCGTCCCATAGCTGAAGTGGTCGGTGTTCTGCGTCCCGTCGCCCTCGTAGAGCCGGCCGCCGACCACCCGAATGAAGTCGATCGCGAAGATCTCCGGCGTCACGTAGCGGCCATTCGCGGCCAGCAGCAGGTTGCGATGCGGTGAGCTCGGATCGCCGCAGCAGCCGTTCCCGGTCAGCCAGCCGGATCCCCGCAGCGGAGCCGCGACCTCGATCGGCCGCCGCCGCTCGACGCGCGAGGTTCGCGACACCACCGTGCTGTCGATCGCCGCGATCAGCGGGGCCTCGGCCGGCAGGGCGTAGTCGATCCGGGTGTGGATCCGCTTCGGCACGGTTCGCCCGGCGGAGCGGGGTAGCACCACGTCGACGAGCGTGGCGACCACGGAGGAGGCCGGAATCGTCGTCGTCGGCTCGCCGGCCTGCGTCTGGTGGGTCGCATCGGTCAGCTCGGGGCCGCTCAGGGTGAGCAGCTCCCTGCCGTCGCCGCGCACCGTTACCCGGGTGAGCTCGACGGCGGCGCTGAACTCGTTGGTGATCACCAAGTCGTAGTCGATGTGCTCGCGCCCGTCGCTCCCGTGGACGCGTTGCGGCGCGCCGGGAATCTGCAGCTGCAGCGCCGTGGTCTCAGTCTGTGCCGCGCCGGCGGGCAGCGCGGCACCGACGCAGAGCAGGGCGAACGCCAAGGCCGCTGCCACGAGGCCGCCCACTCTCAGTCCTCGCATCGTCCACCCCCGTTCCCCCTCTGGTTTGTGGCGTCGCGCAACCTATACGCCGAGCGAGCGGATTGCAACGAAGCGATCATCGACGCCGGTCGGGCCTATCCGTCCGGGTACGGCTGCACCGGGATCGGGTGATCGGTCTCGCGCATGCCGATCTCATAGGCCGCGGCGCCGGTGCAGGTCAGCCGTCGCGCCTCGTGGCCGTCGCGCTCGACGGTCAGCTCGAGGTCGGAGATCGAGCAGTTGAGCGTGTTGTGCTCGGGGCCCTTCGGGTCGGCGTAGACCCAGGCGACGAACCGGCGCCGTTCGGCGCCCACCCGGCCGCGGACCCGGATCCGCCTGCCGGCCAGCTCGAAGTCGCAGGCGGTGGGCCGGTCGTCGACGCGCGTCGCGCGGATCCGGTCGAGGCCGCCGAGGCGATGCCCCGTGCCGTCGACGCGCAGCAGCGCGTGGGCGACCCACGGGCTGGTCAGCGGGCCGACCTTGATCCGCCCGAGCGCGGCGTCGAAGCAGGCGTCGCCCTCGCGGAACTCGTTGGCCTGGATCCAGCTCCAGCGCTCGGCGTGCTCGGCGCCCCAGTTGTGGCCGATCATCCCCGGCCAGCGGTCGAGCTCGATCGTCTCCCCGTCGACGGTCAGCGGGCCGGAGAAGCGGGCGTCGGGATGGGGCGAGAGGAGCTTCGTCCGCGGCACGGGGGCCCGGTAGAGGAAGGGGTAGGGCAGGTGGTGGAAGGCCTCGGGGCCGGGCTCGAAGTCGAGCTCCCAGGCGGCGCTCAGCTGCGGCGTCGAGAGCTCGCCGGTGGCGCGGCCGGGCTCGAGAAGCGCGGGCCCGACCGCGATGTAGGCGGCCCCGGGCGCGCCCAGGTCGGCGGCCGGGACGGTGAGCTTGGCCGCGCGAGGGGCGCGGGTGTCGGCATCGAAGAGCGTGAACCACAACGAGGCGCTCGGCTCGGCGCCCGGGCGCTTGTGGACGGTGTGGCGGATCCAGACGCCGAGGCCGCCGCCCGGCCTCGTCGCCTTCAGGTAGAGGCTCTCGTAGTGTCCGGCTCGCCGATCGACGGTCGGGAATCGAGCCTCGGTACGCACGCCGCGAAACCTATTCCCTGCGCGGTCGCAGGCCGCCCATCAGCGCCAGCCAGGCCACGGCCGAGACCAACGAGATGGCGCCGAGCCCGAGCATGACCGCGGAGAAGCCGCCCGCGATGCCGTCGGCGGCGCCGGCGCGGAAGGCCCTGCGGTCGCGGGGGTCCAGCGTGCGCTCGGCGGCCGCGAGCTGGGCCGGCGCGCCGGTCAGGGTCTTGTCGAGCCGATCCTGTTCGAGGTGGGCGATCCCGCTCCGATCGAGCGCCCGGTTGAGGTCGTGCGAGCCGGCCTGGCTGAACACGACGGTCCCCAGGGTGCAGACCAGGGCGGCCCCCAGGTAGCGGACCACGTTGATGATCCCCGACGCCTCGCCGGCGTGCTCGTCTGAGACCGCGCGCAGGCCCGCCGCCGAGGGGGCCGAGAAGGTGATGCCCACCCCGAGCCCGACGATCATCGTGCCCCACCAGATGTCGGCGTAGCCGGAGGCGGCGTCGATGCGGCTCAGGAGCAGGCCGCCGACGCCCATCAAGACCAAACCCGCGGCGATCGGCCATCGAAACCCGACCCGGTCGCAGATGCGCCCGATCACCATCGAGGCTCCGAACACGCAGACGCCGTAGGGAAGCAGTGCCACGCTGGCCCCGAGCGCGGAGTAGTCGAGGGTGACGGTCGCCTGCGCGTAGAGGTTGAAGAAGTAGAGGATGCCGATCAGCAGGACGGCGTTGACGAACGTGCCCAGGTTGGCCGCGACGAGCGCCGGGATGCGAAGCAGACGCAGGTGGAGCAGGGGATCGCGCCTGCGGGTCTCGAGCATGACCAGCGACACGAGCCCGACCGCGCTGACCGCGAACGCGGCGACGGTCCCGGCCGCCCCCCAGCCCCACTCGGGGCCCTGCTGGATCGCGAGGATGAGCGCGAACAGCGAGACCGCGAGCAGCGCGGTGCCGGCGAGATCGAGCTTCGGCTGGCTGGCGGGGCGCGGCATGCCGCGGAACGTCACGAGCGTCACCCAGACGAGGATCGCGGCGTAGGCGAAGGTGATCCACCAGACCCAGCGCCAGCTCGCGGCATCGGTCAGCACCCCGCCGATCAGCGGGCCGATCGCGAAGGCGACGCCGCCGACGGCTCCCCAGATCCCGAGGGCAAACCCCTGGCGCTCGGGCGGATAGGCGACCCTCAGCGCGGCCATCGTCGCCGGCATCAGGAAGGCGCTGCCGAGGCCCTGTCCGAAGCGCCCGAGGATCATCATCCACGGGGCGTCGGCCGCGGCCACCAGGATGGCCGCGACCGCGAAGACGACCAGGCCGACGATCATCACCTCTCGCTCGCCGAGCATGTCGCCGAGCCTGCCCGCCGGGACGACGAAGCCCGCGACTGCGATCAGGTAGATCCCGACGGCCCAGCCCAGCTCACCGGACCCCATGCTCAGGTCGTCGGCGATCGCGTTGAGCGCCGTGTTGATCGCGGTCGTGTTGACCCCGATCAGGAACAGCACCGCGCAGCCGGTGACCAGCACCGCCGTCGGGTTGAGGGCGGCGGGCCGTTCGCGTTCTCCCGTGCGCGGGTGCGGATGGGGAACGTGAAGCAGGGCGCTCCCCAGCGCGCGTCGAGGCTCGCTCACCGGCGCAACGCTATCTGTCGGCACCGGCGGAGGGAGTCCCGCCCAAGGAGGGCTTTAGGGGCGTCCCTAACATCGCCCGGATGCGCGCGGAGCCACAGACGAGAGCGACGATCGCCCGCGCGGTCGGAGGCCTGCTGCTGATCGCCCTGGCCGCCGGCGCGGTGGCGGCGATCGTGCTCGCGCTCGGGCTCGGCGGCCGCGAGCCGCTCGATCTGAAGGTCGAGCGGATCGCCCGCGAGGCCAACGAGAAGGCGAGGCCGGCGGCGGATCCGTTCGCCTGGAGGGACTCGCGCCGCGAGCAGTTCGAGGTCCGCGCAGCGCTCGGCTCCTCGCACGTGATCTACGCGCTGAGCCCCGGCGGCGTGGTCGCCTCCGCGAAGCGAACGGCGGCCTTTCGCCCCCGCATCGAGGCCGCCGCGGCGCGCCACGGCGTCGACGCCGACACGCTCGAGGCGATCGTCTTTCTCGAGAGCGCCGGGCGCCCCGACGTGATCGCGGGCCCGACGCCGGAGTCGGCCTCCGGCCTGTCCCAGATCCTGCCCTCGACGGCGACCGACCTGCTTGGGATGCAAGTCGATCTGCCGCGGAGCATCGAGCTGACGAAGCGCCTCGCGAAGGCCAAGTCGCGGGCCGAGGCCGATCGTCTGCGGGCCGAGCGCGCGGCGATCGACGAGCGCTTTGACCCCGACCAGGCCCTCGACGGCGCGGCCCGCTACCTGCAGATCGCCGAGCAGCGCTTCGGGGTCGAGGACCTCGCGGTGGTCTCTTACCACATGGGGATCGGCAATCTCGAGACCGTCCTGCGCGACTACGCGAACGCCCCCGACGACCAACCGATCGCCGGCCTGATCGCCGCCGACGGCCTCTCCTACGCCCAGGTCTACTTCGACTCGTCGCCCGCCGAGCACCGCAAGGCGTACGAGATGCTCTCGGGGTTCGACGACGACTCCTCGGAGTACCTGTGGAAGATCGAGGCCTCGGAGCAGATGCTGAGCCTGTACCGCAAGGACCCCGGCCGGCTCGCCGACACCGCCGACCTGGCGACCTCGAAGGCGACCCTCGAGGAGGTCTTTCACCCGGAGTCGAAGACCGACGTCTACGACGATCCCGACGAGATCGAGGACGGGATCGACAACGGCGAGCTGGTCCCGCTGCCGGCCGATCGCAAGCTGGGCTGGATCGAGGATCGCGACCTCGGCGAGCTCGCCGACGAGCTCGACCAGTCGCCGCAGCTGTATCGCGCGATGCGCCCCGAGGCCCTGGCGACGCTCAGCTACATGGCCGCGCTGGTCCGCAACCTGAGCGGCGAGAGCAAGCCGCTGCGCGTGACCAGCGCCGTCCGCGACCGCACCTACCAGGACCTGCTGGTGACCGAGAACTCGCAGGCGACCGAGGAGTACTCGCTGCACACCACCGGCTGGTCGTTCGACATCCGCCGCGACTACGCCTCCGACCGCCAGGCGGTCGCCTTCCAGTTCGTGCTCGACCGGCTCAGCTCGCTGGCGCTGATCGACTACGCGGTCGAGCCGGGCGCGATCCACGTCACCGTCTCGGGCCTCGGCAAGCAGCTGCTCGAGGGAAGCTAGACCTTGATCGTGATCACGTCGCCGTCGGCGACGGTGTAGGCGCGCCCCTCGGTGCGCAGCAAGCCTCGGTCCCTGGCGGCCGTATAGCCGCCGGCGTCGACCAGGTCCCGCCAGCCGACGACCTCGGCGCGCACGAAGGCGGCCTGGATCTCGCCGTGGACCTTGCCCGCCGCCTCATAGGCGCTGGCGCCGCGGCGCACGCTGCGCGCCATCGCCTCCCGGTCCTCGCCGGCGGTGAAGAAGACGATCAGGTCGAGCAGCTCGAAGGCCGCGTGCACGAGCCGGTGCAGGCCCGACTCGGAGATCCCGAGCTCGCCGCGCATCTCGGTCGCCTCGTCGGCCTCGAGCTCGCCGAGCTCGGACTCGACCCGGGCCGAGATCGCCACCGCGCGCGCCTCGGCGGCGCGGGCGTGCTCGGCCACCGGCGCCGGGACCTCGTCGGTGCCCTCGTCGACGTTGGCGACGTAGAGGACCGGCTTCGAGGTGAGCGCGAACAGGCGCCGCGGCGCGTCGCGGGCGCCATCGGGGGCCGGCACCTCGCGCACCGGGCGCCCGCTGCCCAGCGCCTCGACCACCCGCTCGAGCCAGTCGCGCTCGGCGGTGGCGCCCTGGTCGCCGGAGCGCGCCTGCTTGGTGACCCGCTCGAGCCGCCGTTCGGCGCTCTCGAGGTCGGCCGCCAGCAGCTCGGTCTCGATCAGCTCGATGTCGTCGAGCGGGTCGACGCGGCCCTCAGGGTGCGGCACGCCGCCGGCCGAATGGCAGCGCACCACGTGGCAGATCGCGTCCGTCTCGCGAATCGCGGCCAGGAACCGGTTGCCGAGGCCCTCGCCCCGCGACGCCCCCCGAACGAGGCCGGCGATGTCGCAGAACTCGATCGTCTCGGGGACGATCTCGCTCGAGCCGACCGTCTCGGCGACCCGCTCGAGGCGCTCGTCGCGCACGCCGACCACCGCGACGTTCGGGTCGATGGTGGTGAACGCGTAGTCGCCGGTCTCCGCGCCGGCTCGGGTGAGCGCGTTGAACAGGGTCGACTTGCCGGCGTTCGGCAGGCCGACGATGCCGACCTTCACGCGGGGCCCGCGGCCTCGCCGTCGGCGCCGGAGCCCGTCTCGACGCCGGCCGTCGCGGCGGCCCCGCCGTTGCCCGCGGCGCGTCGCGAGGCCTGCGCGCTCTCGTTGGCGTCGACCGCGAGGTCGAAGAGACGGTCCTCGGTCGGCTCGGCGCCGAGGCCGGGGACGAGCCGCCCGATGCAGAAGCCGAGCGCCGCGCCCGCGAGCACGTCCGTCGGGTAGTGCATGCCCAGGTAGGGACGCCCGACACAGATCGCGGCGGCGAGCGCGAACAGGTAGGGCCGGGCGCGGGGCTCGACGCGGCCGAGCGCCGTCGCGGCGGCGACCGAGGAGGTCGCGTGCGCGGACGGGAACGAGAGCCTGGTCGGCGCTCGGGCGAGCGGCGGGTGCTCCTCGAGCAGCGGCCGCCTGCGACCGACGGCCACCTTGACCGCGAGGTTGACGCCGACGGCGAGCGGGCCGGTCGCGCCCGCCGCAAGCCACTGGCTCCGGCGGGCATCGTCGATCGAGGCGCCGACCGCGCCGAGCCCCGCCCAGACGGCCGCGTACTCCCCAGCGTGGCCCAGCGCCCTGACGACGGTCTCCACCGGCTCGGTGTGGCCGCGCGTGCGCAGCAAGCGCAGCAGGGCCTGATCGGCGTCGCCGAGCGCCGCCAGCACCGGATGGCGCCGGCGCCCTGTGAGGCGGAGCGAAGCGAAGCCGAGCCGCGCCGCCGTTGAGGCGCCTGATCTGATTCGCGGCCCGTCGATCACCGGCGCCAGGATACGCAGCTACGGTGCTGGGCTCGGCCCGAGGGCTCCCGCACCCGCGGCGATCCCCGCTCGGTCACTACAGCTCCCGCCGCAGGAGGGCCGTCGCCGCCTCGGTCGCGCGCTGGCGCAGGGAGCGCTCCCGCCAGCGCCCGGCGATGCTTACGCTCTTGGCGTGCAGCATCGTCGGCTGGAACTCGTACAGCTCGACTCCCGCCTCGATCAGCCTCTCGTAGGCGGCGCGGCCGGCGATCCGGGCGCGAGGCGACGGCGGCGTCACATCGGTCGAGGTCGAAGCGCTCGACCTCGGCGCCCAGCTCCCGGAGCAGGCCCTCGACGCCGGCGGCCTCGCCCGACCCCGACTCCGGGTTGGCGAGCAGCTCGGTCCGCACCGCTACCCGGGGAGCTTCGAGCGTCCCTGGCGCCCCTTCGCGGCGCTCTTGCTCGTCGCCCTGCGTGAGCTGCCGAAGGGCTTCTGGGCCCACTCGCCGAGCTTGCCCGGCAGGTGCGAGGCGGCGCCCTGCGGCGCCGAGAGCGTCTTGTCGACTGCGCGCTGCGGGTGACGTGAGAGCCGCGGGAGCAAGAACGCGAGCACGGCCAAGACGATGCAGACGGCGACGATGATCGCGATGGTCATGCGGTCTCCCTTCGTAGCTTCCCTGCGCAACCGTGGTACCCGGGGGTCGCCCCGACAAACGGGCACAATGGCGCCGGTGAGCACCGGGACGAGTTCCGCGAACGCCGGAGTGGGGTGGCCGTGAGCGCCACCATGGTCCCCGGCTACGCGCACCGCCCCGGCAACCACTGCGGCTCGACCGCGCTGCGCAACCTGCTCGCCTTCGACGGCGTCGAGATCTCGGAGGAGATGGCGCTCGGGCTCGGGGCCGGCCTCTGCTTCTACTACGTGCCGGTCGAGGGCGAATCCCCGTCTCGGTTCACAAACGGCCGCGTCGCGCGCCTCGAGGAGCAGTTCGTCGAGCTCACCGCCCTGCCGCTGCGCCTGCGAACCTTCGACGGCCCGGAGGCCTCGTGGGAGGCGGCGCGCGCCACCGTCGACGCCGGTCGCCCGGCGCTGCTGCTCACTGATCTCTACTACCTCGACCACTACGGCAAGTCGGCGCACTTCCCAGGCCACGCGGTCGTCCTCGCGGGCTATGACGACGAGCTCGCCTACCTCTCCGACACGGGCTTCGGCGAGCTGCAGACGACCCGCCTCGAGCACCTCGCGCGGGCCCGGCACGGTGAGCACCCGGTGTTCGCGCTCGCCGGGCATGCGCTGACCGTCGACGAGCCCGGGCGGCTTTTCGATCCCCGCCGGGCGGCGCCCGCTGCGATCGCCCGCAACGCCCGCCAGATGATCGAGCCCGCGATCGGCGAGTTCGAGGGCCTGCCGGCGCTGCGCCGCTTCGCCGCCGAGGTCGGCGCCTGGCCAGAGCGGATCTCAGACTGGCGCTGGTCGGCGCGCTTCTGCTACCAGGTGATCGAGCGCCGCGGGACCGGGGGTGGCAACTTCCGGCTCATGTACTCGCGCTTTCTCGCCGAGTGCGGGCGCGAGGAGGCCGAGCCGGCGGCCGACGCCGCGGCGCGCTGGACCGCGCTCGCCGGGGCGCTGCTTGCGGCGAGCGAGGCCGAGGATCCCCGGCCGGAGCTCTGGCGGCGGGTCGACGAGCTCGCCGAGGCCGTGCTCGAGGCCGAGGAGCGCCTCTGGCCGGCGCTGGCCGTCCGAGCCTGATCCGAGCATCCGGCCGACTCCGGCCCACCTTTCGCGTCGAGATGTCCATCTCGCGGCTTGCCGTTCGTCTCGTGAAGTAGGTCCACCAGCTCGACGAACCGACGCCATCGAGGAGGAGCAGGCAGCATGAGCGCCGACCCGACGACCACCACTCCCGCGCCCGGCGCCGACGAGGCCGCGGTCCGTAAGGCGATCTCCGCGACTCCACGCCCGCCACGCGCGAGCGCGACATCAGCGGCGCTGACCTTCGGCTGGCGCGGGATGCTGAAGGTAAAGCACGTCCCCGAGCAGCTGCTCGACGTGACCATCACCCCGGTCATGTTCCTGCTCATGTTCACTTACCTGTTCGGCGGCGCGATCGCTGGGTCGACGGGCGCCTACCTCGACTACATGCTGCCCGGGATGCTGGTCATGGCCGTGATCTTCACCACCGCCTACTCGGGGATCGCGCTCAACACCGACCTGACCAGGGGCGTGGTCGACCGCTTTCGCTCGCTGCCGATCGCAAAGCCGGCGCCGCTGGTCGGAGCCCTGTTCGGCGACAGCGTGCGCTACCTCGTCGCCGGCACCGTGATCATCGTCCTCGGGGTGATCATCGGCTTCCGCCCGGGAGCCGGCGTCGGCGGCGTGATCGCGGCCCTGGTCCTGGTCGTCGTCTTCGCCTTCGGCCTCTCCTGGGTGTTCACGACCCTCGGCCTGCTGCTGCGTTCCCCGAGCGCGGTCATGAACGCCGCGTTCATGGGCATGACGGTGCTCACCTTCGTGAGCAACATCTTCATCGAGCCGGAGACGCTGCCGAGCGGGCTGGAGGCGGTGGCGAACGCGAACCCGATCTCGGTGCTCGCCACCGCCTCGCGCGGGTTGATGGAGGGCGACGCGGCCCTCGGCGACATCGTCATCGTGCTCGCGGTCGCGGCGGGGCTGACCACGGTCTTCGCACCGCTAACCATGCGCCTCTATCACGGCAAGTGAACCCTCGCGAGACCCGGGAGCACAGCATCAAGGCAGCGACGACAGCCCCGCCAGTTGCCCGTGATCTCGAACAGCCGCGGCGGGGCCGACGAGCCGCGACAGGTGGGTCTACGCGGCCAGCCGCGCGAAGTAGCCGAACGGCGGGCCGTTGCGACGCTCGAAGCGCAGCCCGGAATCCTCGCCGCGCCGGCGAAGCGCGCCCGGCGAGATGTAGTGCGGGTCGCCGAACAGCTCGCCGACCACCAGCCGGCCGCCCGGCCGCAGGACGCGCGCGACCTCGCGCAGCGCCGCCCGCTGATCGGGGATCTCGCCGAGCACCGCGGTGAGCACGACCGCGTCGAAGGCGTCGTCGTCGAAGGGCAGCGCGGTGGCGTCGCCGCGGGTCGCGGCCACGTTGGTCAGCCCGCGCTCGGCGACCCGGCCCATGGTGTGGTCGAGCATCTCCTGCTGGAGGTCGAATACGTCGAGCGCTCCCTCGAGGCCGATCCACTCGCCGAGGTCGAGCGTGTAGTAGCCGGTCCCCGGGCCGATCTCGAGGATCCGCTCGCCGGCCTCGGGCTCGAGCGTCGCGCGCAGGCGCTCGCGGGTGATCAGCGGATGGGGCGGCGCGACCCAGAAACGCTGGCCGTAGGGGCAGGCGGAGGGGTGCTTTCGCCACCACAGCGCCGCCGCGATGACGCCCGCGAGCGCGATCAGTGCGAGGCGCACACCGGCCGCCGGTCAGTCCCCGGAGAAGCCGATGCTGTGCGGGCCGCCGGCGCCGCGGACGAAGACGACCTTGCCGAGGTCGAGCGCGAAGCTGCCCTCATCGGTCTCGAGGTCGAACCAGCCGCCCGGCGACTCGACCGCCCGACGCAGCTCTCCCAGCCGGTCCTCCGCGAGCCGGACGCTGACCACCTGGCCGCCGTCGAACCCGATCTCGATCTTGGCCGCGTTCGCCATCGGCCGCCAGACTAGTGAACGGCGCCGTGCGGCTCGACGATCTCGGTCAGCACGCCCCCGGTCGAGCGCGGGTGCAGGAAGGCAACCCGGCTGCGGCGGATCCCGATCCGCGGCTCGGAGTCGATCAGCCTCACCCCGCGCTCGCGCAGCGTCTCGAGGACGGCCTGGATGTCGTCGACCCGATAGGCGACGTGGTGCAGCCCGGGCCCGCGACGGTCGATGAACTTGCCCACCGTCGTGTCCACGGCGAGCGGGCACAGGAGCTCGACGTGGCAATCACCGACGTCGAGCAGCACCGCCTCGACGCCCTGCTCCTCGATCGTCTCACGGTGCGAGAGCGGCATCCCGAGGGTGCCCCCATAGAGCGCGATCGCCGCGTCGAGGTCATCGACCGCGACGCCGACGTGATCGATCAGGCCGAGCATCGGGCGCAGTGTTCCACATCATTCCGCGCATCTTGCGACGCCGTACTCTCCTATCTCGCGGGCGGCCGCGTCGAGCTCGGGCGGGCCACTCTCGAGCGAGCCCGGGTCCTCGCGCAAGGCGTCGATGCCCTCCCGCGCGCGGGAGAGGATCCTCTCGAGCTCCTCCTCGTCGCCCTCGGGCATGGCCAGCGCGGCGATCCCGTCGACCTGCTCCTCGGCGCCCGGCGCCACGACCTCGACCGCGAAGCGGCGGAGCTCCGCGGGCGTGGGCCCGTCCTTCCCGAGGACCTCCCCCGCGGCCTCCTCGATCGCGCGCGCGCTCTTCGCGCAGATCCGGTTCGCCTCGGCGATGAACGCCTCCTTCGAGACGGACTCGTCCTGGTCGTCGCCGCAGCCCAGTGCGACCGCGGCCGCCATGACCGCGATCCCGGCGCAAAGCCTTCCCCTCATCCGGATCCTCCTCCTGGTTGGACCTCTTGACACGACTCGTGTCACTATGACATAGTTCGTGTCATGAACGCAACCAGGACCGCTGAGTCCCTGCGCGACCGCCAGGCACGGCTCACCCGGGAGTTGATCCTGCGAGCGGTCGCCGACGCGCTGCAGACCGAGCCGGTCGCCGAGGTCTCGATTCCGGCCGTCGCCGACGCCGCCGGCGTCTCGCTGCGGACGGTGTACCGCTACTTCCCGACTCGCGACGAGCTGCTCACCGCCGCCGCGGACTGGATCAACGAGACCTTCCTCGACGGCGATCCGTACGTCGACGATCTCGCCGAGCTCGCGACCGGCTACCGGCGGGGCTGCGAGCGCTTCGCCGAGCACCCGGGCCTGGTCGGGGCGATGGCCTTCACCGGGGCCGGTCGCAGCGTGCGCTCCAAGCGGCGCGCCAAGCGGATCGCCAACCTGCGCCGGGCGATCGACCGGGCCGTGCCAAACCTGCCCGCCGTCGAGCGCTCCCGGGGCCTGGCGGCGCTGGCGACCCTGTACAGCATGGAGTCATGGCTGATGATGCGCGAGGACTGCGGTCTCAGCGACGCCCAGGCCACCGCCGCGGGCGCGGAGGGCCTCGAGAGCCTGATCGACGACCTACGCCGCCGCGATCGGGCGGCGGCGCGAGCAAAGGAGGGGAGATGAGGCGATCCAGATGGCTGACCGGGTGATTCACCGCCGCCCTGGCGAGGGCAGGACCATGCTGGTCGGCAAGGGCGGCGACTACGTGACCGCAAAGGCCAGCGCGGAGGAGACCGCGGGGTCCTACACCGTCTACGAGGTGCTCTCGAGCCCCGGGTTCGGACCCCCGCTCCATCGCCATGCCTGGCAGGAGTGCTTCTACGTGCTCGAGGGTGAGTTCGACTTCTCGTTCGTTGAGGGCGGCGAGCTGCGCACCGTTCGCGCCATCCCGGGAACCTGCTTCACGATCCCCGCCGGCGCGCCGCACGGCTTCCGCAACGCGCTCGCCGAGGGATCCCGCATGCTGGTGATCGACCAGCCGGTGGGAGTGGAGCGGATGTTCGACGTCCATGGAGTGGAGGTCGAAGCGCCGGGGGCCGAGCCGGCGCAGGAGCCGCTCGACCCGAGCAGGCTGGCGGAGATCCTGCCGCGGTACGGGATCGAGCTGGTCGAGCCCCGGCGGCTGAGGGGAGCCGAGCGGGCGGCGCGCCGCGCGCTAGGTTGCGTCGTGCGGCGACCGGCGCGCCGGGCCAGGCCCCGGCGCGGCAGAAGCGACGTTGAGAGGAGAGCCATGGCACGGATCGACGAGATCGTCGACGGGATCTACCGGATCGCAACGCCCATCGAGATCCCCGGCGGCGCCTTCACCTTCAACCAGTTCCTGATCGATGACGAGCGCCCGGCGCTCATCCACACCGGGATGCATGGGCTGTATGACGGCGTCCGCGACGCGGTCGGCGAGGTTCTCGATCCCGCGCGGCTCGCCTACGTGACCCTGCTGCATTTCGAGGCCGACGAGTGCGGCGGCATGGATCGTTTCCTCGAGGCCGCCCCGGACTCGACCCTCGCCTGCAGTGCCTTGAGCGTCGACCTCAACCTGAGCGGCTGGGACTACCGGGGCCGGGTCGAGGGTCACCGCGACGGCGAGGTGATCGATCTGGGCCGGCGAAAGCTTCGCTTCCTCGAGACTCCCCATGTCCACCACTGGGACTCGATGATGCTCTTCGAGGAGACGACCCGCAGCCTGTTTCCCTCCGACCTGTTCATCCAGCCCGGCGATCAGCCGCCGGTCGTCAGCGAGGATCTCGGCAGCGAGATGTGCGCCTTTTACCGCGAGATGGGGATCTTCGCCCACGAGATGCCCGTGCGCGAGGTGGTGGACCGAGTCGAGAGCCTCGATCCCGCTTGGGTCCACGGCATGCACGGCGGCAGCCTGCGCCGCGAGGCCGTACCCGGTTACGTGCGCGCCCTGCGCGACGAGCCGTTCGCCTTCGACGGGAAGCTTCTCGGCCGGAGCCTCGACGGCGACGGCTGAGCCGTCAGTCCGGCGGATCGGCGGCCTGCCCCTCGGCCCGCAGCACCTCGCTCAGGGCGGCAACCCCGACCTCGAGCTGCTCGGCCGTCGGCTCGCGGGTCGAGAACCGTCGCTGGATCTCATGGCCCGGACCGTGCACCGCGCGACCGACCACGGAGTCGGGGTTGCGCTCGGCGAACGCGAACAGCTCGACCGCGATCCCGACGCCGCCGGCGGCGGCGAGCGCCCGGGTCACCGGGCCCGGCTTGCGTGCGAGGCGCTCGGCGGCGACCTGCCCGATGATCGAGAGCGCGAGCATCGGCGCGATCAGGTTGGAGCCGCAGCGCTGGTGCTCCTTCGGGACCTCGGTCGGGTCGGTGCCGCTCTCATAGCCGCCGATCGCCTTGTGCTCGACCCCGTGGTAGGCGGCGAGGTCGCGGTCGCGAAGCGCCGTCACGGCGGGCAGCGCGCCGAGCACGGCCACCGCTGCCTCGCGGCCGACGGTCGGCGGCCAGACCCGGCGCAGCGCGCCACTCGCGGCGGTGCTGGCGATCGCCGCTGCGACCACCGAGCGATCCTCGAGCGGCAGCCGCGCGGCGCCGACGCTGAGGCGCACGAGCGGGATCACCGCCAACGCCTCGGCGAGCCGCAGCGGGCCGCGCAGCAGCGGCACCGAGCCGAGCCGCCCGCGGGCGAAGATCGGCTTCGGTCCCGAGCCGACCTCGATCGTGCCGTCCGGCGCGCGGACCGCCACCGCCCACGAGGTCGGCCCGTGGATCAGCAGGCCGTTGCGCAGCGCCATCCCGCCGAGGCGCAGCGTCCGGCCCTCGCCCGCGGGGCCGGCGCCGTTGGAGCGCGCCCCGTTCGAGCTCGTCCGTGCGGAGGGATCGGCGCTCAACCCAGCACCCGCCGGCAGAGGTCGGAGTAGAAGTCGGCCGCCAGCTCGACGTCGGAGACAGCCGCGCGCTCGTCGGCGCCGTGGACCAGCGGCCCCGAGCGGAAGAGGTCGAGCTCGCGCTTGGGGCAGAAGCCGTAGACGGTCACGGCGTCGAAGGCCTTGCGAAACCAGTGGCTGTCGCTGAATCCCGGGAACACGATCGGCACCAGCGTCGCCCCCGGATCCGCACTGGCGAGCCAGTCGGCGATCGCCGCGGCGAACGGGGTCTCGGCCGGCGAGCTGTTGCCGACGGTGCATTCGGTGAACTCGAGCTCGTACTCGCCCGCGAGTGGCCCGAGCACGCCGGCGACCCGCTCGCGCGCCTCGGCCTCGCCGCCGCCGGGCGGCACGCGGCAGTCGACCAGCACCTCGGCCCGTGAGGGGATCACGTTGGCCTTCTCCGAGGCGCGCGCCCGGGTCGGGACCAGGGTCACCCTGAGCATCGGCTCGGCGAGGTAGGCGGCGAGCTGCGGCGAGAGCGTGCGCAGGCGCTCGACCGCGGCCTCGAGCGCGACCGGGTCGGTGCCCGGGAGGTCCTGGCCGAGCACGGCGGAGAGGAAGGCAACGCCCTCGGGGGTCGGCTCGAGGGGGGCCGAATCGCCCAGCCTGGTGAGCGCAGGCCCGAGCTTGAGCAGGGCGTTGTCGCCGTAACCGGGCACCGACGCGTGCCCGGCCACGCCGCGGGCGCGAAGCAGGAAGCGATTGATCCCCTTCTCGCCGACGCAGAGCGGATAGAAGCGCCGTTCGCCGATCTCGAAGGCCTCCCCGCCGCCCTCGTTGACGATCAGGTCGCAGCGGACCGCCTCGGGATGCTCCTCGCACAGCCAGGCGGCACCGTGCTCCGCGCCGCGCTCCTCGTCGGCGGTCGCGATCACCTTCAGCTCGCCGCGGGCGGGTCGCCACCCGTCGCGGGCCAGCGCGATCACGGCGGCGACCTCGGCCGCCACCTGGCCCTTCATGTCCTGTGCGCCGCGGCCCCGGACCTCGCCGTCGACCACCTCCCCCGACCACGGGTCGAAGCCCCATTCCGAGGGGTCGGCCGGGACGGTGTCGACGTGGCCGAGCAGGCCGAGGGTCTGTCCCGGCGACCGTCCCCCGAGCCGGGCGACGAGATTCGGCCGCCCCGCCTCGGAGGCGAGCATCGTGCACTCGAAGCCCGCGTCGCGCAGCCGCGCGGCGAGCATCTCCTGCGCCGGGCCCTCGTTGCCCGGCGGGTTGACCGTGTCGAAGCGGATCAGCTCGGAGAGCAGCTCGACCGCCTCGGCTCCGAGCCGGTCCTGGGCCACCGCGGTCTCCTCGGCCATGCGCGCAGGTTACCCGGGCCCGGCCGCGCTACTCGGGCCCGGCCGGGCGCTCGGCGTGGTCGGTCCCTGCGACCGCTCGGGCGCGTCCATGGCCGGCGCGATACTGCGGGCGGTGGACCGCCTGTTCGACACCGCCGACGAAGGCCGGCCCCGGCGCACGCCGATGCCCGCCGGCGAGGCGCCGCTGGCGGTGCGGATGCGGCCGCACACGCTCGACGAGCTGGTCGGCCAGCAGCATTTGCTCGCCGAGGGCTCGACCCTGCGGACCGCGATCGAGCGCGGTGAGCCGCACTCGATGGTGCTCTATGGCCCGCCCGGCTCGGGCAAGACGACGCTGGCGCGGATCGTCGCCAACGCCGCCCGTGGCGCCTTCGAGGAGGAGTCGGCGGTCAACGCCGGGCGGGCCGAGGTCCGCGCGGTCATCGCGCGTGCCACCGAGCGGCGCCGCGGCTCCGGCCAGCCGACGATCTTCTTCCTCGACGAGATCCATCGCTTCAACAAGGCCCAGCAGGACGCCCTGCTGCCCGCGGTCGAGGAGGGGCTGGTGACGCTGATCGGCGCGACCACCGAGAACCCCTACTTCGAGGTCAACTCGGCGCTCCTCTCGCGCGCTCAGATCTACGAGCTGCGCGAGCTCGACGCCGCGGACCTGCGGGCCCTGCTCGAGCGGGCGCTGACCGACCCCGAGCGCGGGGTC
>WHSW01000062.1 GCA_009379895.1 Solirubrobacterales bacterium | reverse complement strand
GCAGGTAGGCGAGCTGCTCGAGGATGCGCCGGCCGGGCAGCGTGGTGCGGTGCACGTAGTAGGCCAGGGTCACGTACAGCGCCACGCCCGCGACCGCGGCGAGCCCGCCGGCCAGCAGGCTGCCGACGATCACCGCGGCCGAGAAGCTCGCGTGCGCGAGGCTGAGCACCGGGCGCCCGCCGGCCGACTCGGCGCGCACCCCCTCGGCGTTGATCGCGACGTCGACCGCGCCCGAGGCGATCCCGAGCGCGAACAGCGCCGCGCACAGCCCCGCCATCGACCCGGCGAGCCCGGGGAGCAGCAGCGCCCCCGCGAGCAGCGCCAGGGTCGCCGGGGTCGCGGCCGGGCCGCTGCGGTCGAGGGTCGCGCCCGTGAGGCGCATCGACGCGAGCGCCCCGGCGCCGATCAGCAGCAGCGCGGCTCCGAGCTCGCCGTCGTCGACGCCCGCCGCGTCCTGGATCGCGGGCAGGGTCGCCCCCCACGCCCCCCAGACGACCCCGAAGGCGGCGAACCCGCCCAGGACCCGGGCCCGGCCCGCGCTTGCCCGCCCGACCGGCCGTTCGCCCGGCCCCTCGATCCCGCTCACAGCCTAAATGCCTTAATACCGATCAGGTTTCTGTATATTCCGCCCATGGAACCCACCGCCGCCCCGGCGCAGAAGCCGAAGCCGTCCGCCGCCGATCTCGACCAGGATCACAGCAAGGTCCAGCACGGCAAGGGCCGGGTCGGGTCCCTCGAGAACCCGGAGGTCTACGACAACGTCCCGGGGCGGGTGATCCCGATCCTCGAGCGCGAGTTCGACGACTTCGACACCGAGGCCGGCAGCTTCATGCGCGGCGAGCAGGGCGAGGACCAGTTCATCGGCTTCCGGCTCAAGCAGGGCGTCTACGGCCAGCGCCAGGCCGACGCGCAGATGATCCGGGTCAAGCTGCCGCTCGGCGGGATCACTCCCGAGCAGATGGACGCCTTCGCCTCGGTGATCGAGAAGTGGGTGCCGCTGCGCAAGGGCCACATAACGACCCGCCAGAACATCCAGATGCATCACGTGCCGCTGCCCGACGCGGCGCAGCTGATCCGCGAGCTCGGCGAGGCGGACCTGTCCTCGCGCGAGGGCTGCGGCAACACGATGCGCAACGTCACCGGCGACCCCTACGCCGGCGTCGCCGCGGACGAGCCCTTCGACATCACCCCCTACGCAACGGCCTACGTGCGCTACTTCGTCCGCCACCCGACCACGCAACTGATGCCGCGCAAGTTCAAGACCGCGTTCACCGCCTCCGACGAGGATCGGGCGATGACCGGGATCCACGACCTGGGCTTCATCCCCAAGATCCGCGACGGCGTTCGGGGCGTCGAGGTCGTGGTCGGCGGCGGGACCTCGATCATGCCGCGGATCGCGCCGAGCCTCTACGAGTTCGTCGAGCTCGACAACGGCGACTACCTCCGGGTCGCCGAGGCCGTGGTGCGGATCTTCGACCGCCAGGACTGGCTGCGCCCGAACCGCGCCCGGGCGCGGATCAAGGTGCTGGTCGACAAGATCGGCATCGACGCCTTCCGTGAGCTGGTCGACGCGGAGCTGGAGGGCGAGTGGCTCGACGAGCGCGACTTCGATCTCGAGCGGCTCGTGCTCGAGCACGACGAGTCCGAGCACGCCCCGGCGCCACCGCTGGCCGCCGGCAGCCCCAATGGCGATCGCTCCGAGTTCGACCGCTTCGTCGAGGCCAACGTCCACGCGCAGCGCCAGGAGGGCTTCAACGCGCTGGTCGTCAAGGTGACCCGCGGCGACCTGACCCCGGAGCAGCTCCGCGGCCTCGGCCGGGTCATGCGCGAGTTCACGGGCGGCTACGCGCGCACCAGCGTCGAGCAGAACCTGGTCCTGCGCTGGGTGCGCGACGAGGCGCTCTACGACGTCTGGGAGCGGCTCGCAGAGCTCGGCCTCGGCGACGCCGGCGCCGACGAGATCACGGACGTGATCTCCTGCCCGGGCACCGACAGCTGCAAGCTCGGGATCACCTCCTCGATGGGGCTCAACCGCGCGATCCAGGAGCGCATCGAGGCGATGGGGATCACCGATCCGCTCACCCGCCGGGTGCAGATCAAGATGTCGGGCTGCCCGAACGGCTGCGGTCAGCACCACATCGGCAACATCGGGTTCTACGGCGCCTCGCTGAAGGTGGGCGGGCGCCAGGTGCCCGCCTACATCCCGCACGTCGGCGGCCAGGGGATCGGCGGCGTCGTCTACGGCCAGCGGCTGAAGGCGCGCCTGCCCGCCAAGCGAGTGCCCGAGGCGGTCGAGCGCTGGCTGCGCCTGTACGAGGGCGAGCGCGAGGGGGGCTCGGAGACGTTCAACGAGTTCGTCGAGCGGGTCGGCACCGGGCGCTTCGAGGCCGAGGTCAACGACCTGACCATGCCGGTCGAGTTCAGCCTCGAGACGATGGGAGAGTTCATCGACTGGAGCCGCTCGGAGCCCTACAAGGTCGAGCGCGGCGAGGGGGAGTGCGCGGTTTGAGCGGCGCTCAGCCCGCGATCCGCGACCCGCGGATCGCGCTCCGACCACGGCCGTTTCACGCCGAGGAGACGCCGACCGACGGCGGCTCGGCGAACGGCAACGGCGGCCCGGCACGGCTGCCGATGATCGCCGGCGAGGTGGTCGACCCGGCGGCGGTCGGCGCGCAGGTCGAGGACCTCGGCGCGCGGGAGCTGATCGCCTGGGCGATCGAGCGCTTCCATCCCGAGCTGCGCTTCGCGGTCTCGTTTCAGAAGACGAGCTCGGTGATCATCGACCTCGCGCACTCGATCCAGCCCGAGGCCTCGTTCTTCTATCTCGACACCGACCTGCTCTTCGAGGAGACCTATGCGACCCGTGACGCGCTGGTCGAGCGCTACGGGCTCGACCTTCGCCGCTACGCGGGAATCTCCCTCGAAGAGCAAGCCGAGCGCGAGGGCGCTAGTCTCTGGCGCCGTCATCCGGACGCCTGCTGCGGGATTCGAAAGGTCGAACCGATGCGGGCGGCGCTTTCTGAAGCTGAGTGCTGGGTATCCGGGATCCGTAGAGCGGATTCTCCGACCAGGGCCGGTGCGGCCAAGCTCGGCTGGGACAAGCGCTTCGGCCTGTGGAAGCTGAACCCGCTGGCGGACTGGACCGACGAGCAAATCTGGAACCACCTCCGGGAGAATCAAGTGCCTTACAACCCCCTTCATGACCAGGGTTACCCGTCGCTCGGGTGCACCCACTGCACCGTCCGCCCGACCGACGCCGACGCCCGCTCCGGACGCTGGTCCGGCTTCGCCAAGAACGAGTGCGGCATCAATGAGTAGCGCCCAGGTGGCCGGTGAGGCCCTGGCGCTGACCCTCACCGCGCGCCAGGCCGCCGACTTCGAGCTGCTCGCAAACGGCGGCTTCGCCCCGCTTCGGGGCTTCATCGGCTCCGGGGACCACCGCTCGGTCTGCGAGGACATGCGCCTCGCCTCGGGCGAGATCTGGTCGATTCCGATCACGCTCGCGACCGACCTCGAGTGCGCGGTCGGCGATGTGGTCGAGCTCAGCGCGCCGAACGGCAAGGCGCTCGGCCGGCTCACGGTCTCCGAGATCTACGACAAGGACCTCGAGCTGGAGGCCGAGCAGGTCTACCGGACGACCGACGCCGAGCACCCGGGCGTCGCCGCGATCCGCGAGGAGGGCGCGCGCTGCATCGCCGGCCCGATCGAGGCGATCGCGCTGCCGGACCACGACGAGGCGTTCATGCGCCGCTATCAGACCCCGGAGGAGTCGCGCAAGGCGTTCGCCGACCGGGGCTGGACGCGGATCGTCGCCTTCCAGACCCGAAACCCGATCCACCGCGCGCACGAGTACCTGACCAAGGCGGCGCTCGAGATCTCCGACGGCCTCTACATCCACCCGTTGATCGGCGAGACCAAGAAGGGCGACATCCCGGCCGACGTGCGGATGCGCTGCTACGAGGTCCTGATGGACAACTACTACCACCCCGACCACGTGATGCTCGGGGTCAACCCCGGCAAGATGCACTACGCCGGCCCCCGCGAGGCGGTGCACCACGCGATCATCCGTCGCAATTACGGCTGCACGCACTTCATCGTCGGTCGCGATCACGCCGGCGTCGGCGACTACTACGGCACCTACGACGCGCAGCGGATCTTCGACGACATCGACACCGCCGAGCTCGGGATCACGCCGCTGTTCTTCGAGCACACCTTCTGGTGCAACGAGTGCGAGGGCATGGGCTCGGCGAAGACCTGCCCGCACCCGGCCGAGTCGCACCTGTTCCTCTCCGGCACCAAGGTGCGCGAGCTGCTCTCGAACGGCGAGAAGCCGCCGCCGGAGTTCTCGCGGGACGAGGTCGCACAGATCCTGATCGACGCCTACAAGGAGGAATCGGCTACCGATGGCTGACGAAAACGGCTTCTGCCTGTGGTTCACCGGGCTCTCGGGCTCGGGCAAGTCCACGATCACGACGCACCTGGTCAAGGAGCTGCGCAAGCGCGGCTCGAAGCTCGAGGTGCTCGACGGCGACGTCGTCCGCGAGAACCTCTCCAAGGGGCTCGGCTTCTCGAAGGAGGACCGCGACACCAACATCCGCCGGATCGCCTTCGTCGCCAACCTGCTCTCGCGAAACGGCGTCCCGGTGATCACCGCGGCGATCTCGCCCTACCGCGAGATCCGCGACGAGGCCCGCCAGATGATGGGCGACCGCTTCGTCGAGGCCTACGTGAAGGCCTCGGTGGAGACCTGCGAGCAGCGCGACGTCAAGGGCCTCTACGCGAAGGCTCGCTCCGGTGAGATCAAGGAGTTCACCGGCGTCTCGGACCCCTACGAGCCGCCCGAGGACCCCGAGCTCGTGATCGAGACCGAACGCCAGTCCGCGGAGGAGTCCGCGCACCAGATCCTCGCCTACCTCGAGGAGCGCGACCTGATCCCGGCGGCGGTCGCTGCCGCCTAGCGCGCCCGCTGCGATAACCGAGACGCCCGAACCCGTCACCCGCACCTATCGCGTCGCGATGGGGGTGTGCGTGCCGGTGGCCTGCGGCTGGGGACGGCTCGAGGTCGAGGGCCTCGAGCTGCTTCCGACCAGCGGGCCCGTGCTGGTCGCCGCCAATCACGACAGCAACATGGACCCCGTCTCGATCGGCGTCGCGGCGCGCAAGCGTCGCCAGATCCGCGCGCTCGCGAAGTCGAGCCTGTGGAGCGTGCGCGGCCTGGGCCCGCTGCTGGACGGGATGGGCCAGATCCCGATCGACCGCGGCGCCGGCGACGCGCACGCGCTCGACCGGGCGATTGAGGCGCTGCGCGCGGGCGCCTGCATCGGGGTCTTCCCCGAGGGCACGCGCACGCTCGGGCGCCCGCTGCGCGCCCGGGGCGGCATCGGGCGCCTCGCCGAGGCTGTGCCCGGCACCGAGGTCGTGCTCGCCTCGGTCTCCGGCACTACCGACTTCGTCCGCTTCCCCAGGCGCCCGCGCGCCCGGGTGCGATTCAGCCGGCCGGCGGGCGGGGACTACCGCCTCGGCGAGGACCACGGCGACTTCGCCGCCCGGCTCATCGACGAGATCCGCGCCGACACGCCCCGCGTCACCGCCGGGCGCCGCGCTCGGTCGGTCGCGCCGGAATAGGCATCGTACGCGCCCGAGGAGCTAGGACTACGAGGGTCGCGCGGGTACCTGAGGCTCGCCGAGGCCGTAGGTGTCGTAGGCGCCCCAGCGGCTGAAGGTCTTGTGGGTGGGGCCGTGGAAGTCCGAGGAGCCGGTCGGCACCAGGTCGAACTCAGCGCAGAGCTCGAACAGGTGCTTCGTCTGCTCGGCCGTGTGCGGTGGGTAGAACGTCTCGATCCCGTCCAGGCCGACGTCGCGGACCAGGCTCTCGACCAGGTCGCGCACCTGCTCGGGGTCCTTGACGTCCCAGTAGGGGTGGGCGACGACCGCCACGCCGGCCGCTTCGTGGATCAGCTCGACCGCCCGCTCGGCGGTCGGCCACTGGCGCGAGACGAAGGCCTTCGCGCCCGGGACGAGGTACTCCTCGAAGAACGGTCCCAGGTCGGGGCCGGCGCCCGCGGCGCGGGCGATGTGCGGACGGCCGATCGCGTCGGCCGCTCCGGCCTTGGCGACCGCGTCCTCGAAGCTCACCTCGACTCCGTGTGAGTTGAGCCTGGCGATGATCTCCCTGGCGCGATCGACGCGGTCCTGCTGGGCCCGCTCGCAGGCCGGCTGGATGCCCTCGACGTCGATCCAGTAGCCGCAGATGTGCAGGTCCTCGGAGTAGCGGTGCACGCACGACATCTCGACCGCCGGGACGTTCTCGATCCCGGCCTCGGCCGCGGCGCCGGTCGCCGCCGAGACGCCGGCGACCCCGTCGTGGTCGGTGAGAGCCATCACCGTCACCCCGGCCTCGGCCGCCGCGCGGGCGACGTCCGCCGGTTCGAGCTGCCCGTCGGATACGGTCGAGTGTGCTTGCAGGTCGATCATCGAGATCAGCGGAGCTTGGCGCGTGGCCCCGGGGGACCCTGCCCGGCGGCGCCGCGCGCTCGGCGCCGGGGAGTCTAGATGCGGATCTCGGCGAAGGCCGACTACGCGGTCCGGGCGGCGCTCGAGCTCGCCGCCGCGCCCGACGGAGAGCCGGTCAAGGGCGAGAAGCTGGCCGAGTCGCAGGGCATCCCGCTGCAGTTCCTCGAGCACATCCTGCTCGAGCTCAAGCACGCGCGGCTGATCCAGGCCCGGCGCGGCGCGCGCGGCGGCTACTGGCTCGCCCGCGACCCCGCCGAGGTGACGATCGCCGACGTGATCCGGGCGGTCGAGGGGCCGCTCGCGAACATCCACGAGCACGCGCCCGAGGACCTGCACTACGGCGGCCCGGCCGAGAAGCTCCGCGACGTCTGGGTCGCGACCCGGGCCGCGCTGCGGTCGGTGCTCGAGAGCGTCACCCTCGCCGAGGTCAGCGGCGGCGACCTGCCGTGGCGCATCGAGGCGATCCTCAACGACCCCGAGGCCTGGCTCAAGCGCTGAGCGGCTCCGCGGGCCCATCGGCCGGCGCCGGTGCGGTAGGATGCCGCGGGGCGACTTTAGGACTAAGTCGGTCCACAAAGGGCCTAATTCCACTTCGGGTCTCACCCTCCCCAGCCCGCAATGGATCCACTCTTCACCATCTTCGGCCTCGGAATCGACCCGACGCTCATCGTCTTCGGGTTCGGCATCGGCGTGCTCGTCGGGATGACCGGCATGGGCGGCGCCTCGCTGATGACGCCGATGCTGATCCTCCTGTTCGGGATCCAGCCGGTGACCGCGATCGGCACCGACATCTTCTACGCCGCGGTCACCAAGACGGTCGGGGGCTACAAGCACCTCAAGCTCGGGACGGTGCACAAGGGGCTCGTCTTCTGGCTCGCGGTCGGCAGCGTCCCGGCGGCGATCGGGGGCGTCTGGGTGATCGAGCTGCTCCAGGATCGCTACGGCGCGGACCTCGACACGGTCGTCCTCGGGATGCTCGGCGGGACCCTGGTCGTGGTCGGCGTCGCGACCCTGCTGCGCTCCCTGTTCCTCGCCGGGGTGATCCAGGAGCGGTCGGCGATGCACCTCTACCGGCGTCACATCATCGCCGCGGTGATCACCGGGCTGACCACCGGCTTCGTCATCGGCCTCACCTCGGCGGGCAGCGGGACGCTGATCGCGATCGCCCTGATCTCGATCTTCCGGCTCACCCCGCGGCGGGTGGTCGGGACCGATGTCATGCACGCCGCGATCCTGCTCTGGGCGGCGGGGGCGGCGCACTTCATCGGCGGCAACATCGACTTCCTGCTCGCCGGGACGATCCTGGCCGGCTCGGTCCCGGGAGTGATCATCGGCAGCAACCTCTCGGTCAAGGCGCCGCAGAAGCTGCTGCGCTACGCGCTCGCCGTCGTCCTGCTCGTCTCCGGCGTGACCCTGATCTCCAAGAACGGGAACGCCGAGGTGGTGCTGCCGGCGATCGGCGTCACCAGCGTGATGATGGGCCTGCTGTTCGGCGCCCAGCTGATCGCCCGCAGCCGCGCGCGCAACGGCCGCCGCAGCGGCGCGGGCACCGCCGGCGTCCCGGTGAGCTGACGCAACCTCGCACCGCGACGCGGGTTTGCGCGGTCAGCATGCGCAACCTTGCGGCCTCAGGGATAGTCCTCGCACTGCTCGCCGCCGGACCCTGGACCTCGAGCGCCCGGGCGCTCGAGGCCGGCGACCTGTTCGGGGTCACGGCGCAAGGTGGGTTGGAGGACGCCGACTTCGTCCGCATGCAGGCGGGCGGCGTGCGGACGCTGCGGGTGCTGATCGAGTGGCGCTACGTCGAGCCGGTCCGAGGGAGGATCGACTTCGCGGCGCTCGATCCGGTCTTCGCCGGCGCGGCCCGGCACGGGATCCGGGTCGCCCCGTTCGTCTACGGGACGCCCGACTGGTTGGCGCCCGACCCCTCACGCCCGCCGATCCACAGCCGCCGGGCGCGTCGTGCCTGGCGCTCGTTCCTGACCGGGCTGGTCGAGCGGTACGGACGCCACGGCGAGCTCTGGGGCGGACCGGGCCGCTCGCGGCCGGTCCGCCAGTGGCAGATCTGGAACGAACCGAATCTGGAGATTTACTGGAGCCCAACCCCCGCCGCGAGCGAGTACGCGCGCCTGGTTCGCATCTCCGCGGCCGCGATCCGAGCCGCCGATCCGCGCGCCGAGATCGCGCTCGCCGGGCTCGCCCGGACGCGCCGGGGCACGCCCGTCGAGCCATTTCTCGCCCGCCTGCTGTCCGAACCCCACGTCCGCTCGTCCTTCGAGATCGTCGCCGTCCACCCCTACGCGGGGCGAATCGAGACGCTGCGCGGGCTGATCGGCGGGGTGCGCGCCGTGATGGCCCGCGCCGGCGAAAGTCGCGCCCCGCTCGCGATCACCGAGCTCGGCTGGGCCTCGGCGGGCTCCCGCGGACACGCGCTGGTCCGGGGCCCGCGCGGCCAGGCGCGGATGCTGCGGCGCTCCTTCGAGCTGCTCGCCGAGCGTCGGGACCGCTGGTCGCTCGAGCGCGTCGAGTGGTTCGCCTGGCGCGACGCCCACGGCGCGACCGAGCCGCTCTGCGACTTTTGCCGGTTCGCCGGGTTGCTGTCGATGAGCGGCGTCCCGAAGCCGGCATGGAACGCGTTTCGTCGTTTCAGCGAGGCGCGGAAGGGTCGGAGCGCAGCCGGCGTCAGGGGACGCTGTCGCCGGCGGAAGGGAGGTATCGGTGATCACCCACACACGGCTCGCCACGGCCGGCGTCGTGGGCGTTGTCGCGATCGGCGCCGCGGTCGCACCGGTGGCGTCCGCGACGACGGTCTCCCTGTTCGGCCCCGATACGCGCTTCGGCTCGCAGGGCGAGGTCTTCGTCAGCGGCGGCGACGCCAAGGACCACCAGATCAACATCGTCCAGAAGCACGGCGACGACGCCTTCGTGATCACAGACTCACGGCGCTTCGGGGCGCTCGACTCGGGCTGCGGGCGAATCACCAGGCACAAGGTCCGCTGCCAGACGCCCGCCCCCACCGGGGCTGCCGATGTTGCGATCCACGGGGCGGCCGGCGACGATCGCCTGCGCGTCGACGACACGGTCGAGGGCTTCGCCACGATCGACGGCGGCGATGGCGCGGACGTGATCCGGGTCGCGCGGGCGGCCCGGGGCGGGGGCGAGCTCCAGGGGGGCGACGGCGCCGACCGCATAATCGGGGGCCGGGGCGGCGAGTCGATCGGCGACGGGGACGGCGCCGACCTGGTCCGCGGGCGGGGCGGCGAGGAGATCGTCTTCGTCGATCTGTTCTCGCAGGACCGCGGCCACAACCGGATCTTCACGGGTGCCGGAGCCGACCTCATCCTGGCCAAGAACGGGCACCGCGACGAAGTCCTCGACTGCGGGGGCGGACGCGACGAGGCCGGGCTGGATCGGATCGATCCGAAGCCGCGATCGTGCGAGGACCTGCGCCGCTACCGAGGTACGCCACGGCGCGGGCGGCAATAGTCTTTGGGCGTGGACTTCTCGCTCACCCCGCGCGTCACCGAGCTTCGCGACCGGATCCGGGCCTTCATCGCCGAGCACGTCTACCCGGTCGAGGCAGAGGCGCTCGCGGCGCTCGACTCCGAGGTCACCGTCGACTCGGGTCGCGCCTACCCCGAGATCCTGGTCGAGATCCGCGAGCGCGCGCGCTCCGAGGGCCTGTGGAACCTGTTCATGCAAGAGACAGTGCCCGCCGGCACCTCCGCTATTCGTCCGGGGCCGCCGGGGTCCGCGGCGGGACGAGCTTTGCGGCCGGCGCCGGAGGCATACGGGGTCGGGCTCACCAACTGGGAGTACGGGGTGCTCTGCGAGGAGATGGGCCGCAGCCCCGCGATCGCGCCGATGGCCTTCAACTGCGCCGCCCCCGACACGGGCAACGCCGAGATCCTCGCCGAGCACGGCACCGATGAGCAGCGCCGGCAATGGCTCGAGCCCCTGCTCGACGGTGAGATCCGCTCCTGCTTTTCGATGACCGAGCCCGACGTCGCGGGCTCCGATCCGCGCACGCTTCAGAGCCGCGCCGAGCTCTCAGACGGCGAGTGGGTGATCAACGGGCACAAGTGGTTCACCTCCGGCGCGGTCGGTGCCTCGGTGGCGATCGCGATGGTGGTCACCGACCCCGACGCCCACCCCTACGCGCGCGCCTCGATGATCTGCGTGCCGACCGACGCCCCGGGCTTCGACCTGGTGCGCCCCGTGTCGGTCATGGGCCACGACGGCGGGCCCGGCCACTGCGAGATCCGCTACACCGACTGCCGGGTCCCCGAGGCCGCCCTGCTCGGCCCCCGCGGGGCCGGCTTCGTGATCGCCCAGGACCGCCTCGGCCCGGGGCGCATCCACCACTGCATGCGCGCGATCGGCACCTGCGAGCGGGCGATCGAGCTGATGTGCCGGCGCGCCAACGAGCGCCAGGCCTTCGACGGCACGCTGGCCGACAAGCAGTTCGTCCAGGACTTCGTCGCCAAGTCGCGGATGGAGACCGAGCAGGCGCGCCTGCTGACCCTGAGCGCCGCGTGGCGGATGGACACCGCCGGCAAGAAGGAGGCGCGCCGCGAGATCTCGATGATCAAGGTGGTCGCCGCCAACGTGGTCATGGACGTGCTCGACCGCGCGATCCAGGTCCACGGGGCGCTGGGCATGTCCGACGACACGCCGCTCGCCGGCATGTGGCGCTACTCGCGCATGCTCAAGGTCGCCGACGGGCCCGACGAGGTCCACAAGATGGTGATCGCGCGGCGCGAGCTCAACCACTGGGCGAAGCAGGCCGAGGGCGAGCGCGAGTCCGTGCCGACGGGCCGCGCGCCGACGGCGGCGCCGGCAGCCGGCGCGACGTGATCGGCTGAGCGGCACCGGGCCGCGACGCGGCTTCAGAGCTGCGTGGCGATCAGTCCGGCGAAGCCCACCACGAAGGTGGCGATCATGCCACCGCCGAGCTGCAGCAACGTCCGCTGCAGGGCGTCGAAGCGTGCCTCCTGGGTCGCAAAGCGCGCTTCGAAGCGCGCTTCCTGGGCGTCGAAGCGGGCGTCCAGGCGAGCGTCCTGGGCGTCGAAGCGCTGGTCCAGGCGGGCGTCCTGCGCGTCGAAGCGGGCCTCGACGCGCCGGAAGCCGTCCTCAACCCGGCGCGAGAGGTCGTCGAGGCGCTCGTCGGTCCAGGTGGCGCGCGTTCCCTCCACGGCTTCT
Organism: Solirubrobacterales bacterium; assembly: GCA_009379895.1. Classification (GTDB taxonomy): domain Bacteria; phylum Actinomycetota; class Thermoleophilia; order Solirubrobacterales; family 70-9; genus WHSW01. The sequence goes on along the minus strand of WHSW01000062.1, from coordinate 8,177 downwards.
CAGAGTAGCTCAGCAAAGCGCACGGATGAGGGCGCCGAGGTCACGACCTTGCAACGAGATCGAGTCGAGTTGGCAGCCCGCCGCGACGCGCCCGGGCGCCGATTCTCAGCCCAGCCGCCGCTCGGCTTCGTCGGCGGCTCGCGCCAGCCCCTCCACCACCTCCGCGAAGCGGCGCGCGCCCTCGGCGTCGGCCCCGTACTGGCCGGCCGCATAGCGCGCGTAGACGCCCTCCAGGATGATCGCCAGCTTCCACAGCCCGAGGGCGACGTAGAAGTCGATCTCGGCCAGGTCGCGCCCCGAGCGCTCGGCGTAGAGGGCTCGGACCTCGTCGCGGCCCAGAAAGCCGGGCGCGATCGTCGCCGGCTCGGCGAGGGGCATCAGCTCGTCGCCCTCCGCGCCCCAGTAGACGAGCAGCATGCCGACGTCGGCGAGCGGGTCGCCGAGCGTGGCGAGCTCCCAGTCGACCACCGCCGCGACCTCACCCTCCTCGGTGAGGATCATGTTGTCGAGGCGGTAGTCGCCGTGCACGATGGTCGCCGGCCCCTGGGCGGGGATCCGGGCGGCGAGGCGGTCGTGCACCTCGTCGACCAGCGCCAGCTCGCGGGTCCTCGACTGCTCCCACTGGCCGCCCCAGCGATGAAGCTGGCGCGCCACGTAGTCCTCCTTGCGGCCCAGTTCGCCGAGGCCGACCGCGTCGGGGTCGAGCGCATGGATCGCGATCAGGGTGTCGACCACGCGCTCGGAGATCGCGCGGCGATCGGCGGGCGCGGGGAAGCGCTCGGCGTCGGCACCGGTGCGCAGGATCGGCCCGTTGACGAACTCCATGACGTAGAACGGGGCGCCGTTGACCACCTCGTCGGCGCACAGGCCGGCGATCGGGGGCACGGGGACCGGGGTCGGCTCCAGGGCGGAGATGATCCGGTGCTCGCGGGCCATGTCGTGCGCCGATGCCAGGCGCTCGCCGAGCGGCGGACGGCGCAGCGCCCAGCGCTGTCCCCCGGCGTCGCTGACCGCGTAGGTCAGGTTCGAGCGCCCGCCGGCGATCCGTTCGAAGGCAAGCGGCGGCTCGACGCCGGCGACGCTCGCCACGAACCACTCCTCGACGGCGGCGCTGTCGATGCCCTCGGGGCCGTCGGTAGCCTGCTCGGCCATGGCGCGGAAGCATATGGAGCCGCCGGGCTTTCGCCGTCCGACCCGGCGCCCGGCCCTGATCGTCGACTTCGGCGGTGTGCTGACGACCAGCATCTGGCCGGCCTTCGCCGCCTTCTGTGAGAGCGTGGGCTTGGCCCCCGGCACGGTCCGCGACCTGTTTCGCGGCGACGGCCGGGCGCTGGCCCTGCTCCGGGGCCTCGAGACCGGCGAGCTCGCCGACCCGGAGTTCGAACGCCGCTTCGGCGAGCTGCTCGGGCTCGACGAGCACGATGGCCTGATCACCCGGATGTTCGCCGGGGTCGCCACCGACGAGCGGATGGTCGGCGCGGTCCGCGCCGCGCGCGCAGCGGGCGTGCCCACGGGGCTGATCTCGAACTCCTGGGGCCTGGGCATCTACGACCGCGCCCCGACCGAGCTCTTCGACGCGACGGTGATCTCGGGCGAGGTCGGCCTGCACAAGCCGCAGCCCGAGATCTACCTGCTCGGCTGCGAGCGGCTCGGGGTCGAGCCCGCCGAAGCCGTCTTCGTCGACGACCTGCGCGAGAACTGCGAGGGGGCGGAGGCGGTGGGGATGACGGCGGTTCGCCACCGCGACGCCGCCGAGACGCTTCCCGCGCTCGAGCGGCTGCTCGGGGTCGCGCTGGCCACCACCGACCGCTCGCCGTAGCGCTACGGCGAGCAGGAATCGCCGACGAGGCGGTTCTCGACCCGGATCGGCCCCGGCGAGCGCGCCCGGACCACGGCCTCGCCGTCCTCGTCGCCGACGCAGGCGTCGCCGTCGGTGACCGTCCAGTAGCGGCTGGCGCGGATCCCGACCGAGTAGTCACCGGGCCGGGGCGCGTCGAGCTCGAACCAGTCGGGGCCGACCGCCGAGAGCCGCGGCGCGCGTGCGTCCTCGACCCGGTAGAGCCGCCAGTTCTCGTTCGCCCAAATGGGCTTGAGGTAGTCGAGCCCCGAGTCGATCAGCGCGACCTCGTCCTCGGCGAGGTAGTCGAGCTTCGCATCGGGCACCGCGACGTAGGCGACGTCGTGCTCGTCGAGCCAGTCGCGATAGGAGACGGCGTCGAGCTCGCCCTCGGTGAACAGGTCGAAGTCCTCGGACTCGAGCTGGCGCAGCCAGCCGCGGGCGATCGGATGCTCGGCCGCGACGTAGGCGGCCTCGAAGCGGGTCGCGGTCGGCGGGACCTGGATCCGGACCGCCGGCTCGCCCGCGGTCACGCTGTCGAGCTCGGCGAGCAGGGGCTCGTAGAAGGCGCGCTCGGTCGCCGGGTCGCCGGCGGCCTTGCGAGCGTCGCGGACGGGGGCGACGAGCTGCCAGTAGAGCAGCGGCACGGCGACCACCGCGACCAGCAACCTGCTGCGAGGCCAGAGCACGAGCGCCATGACCGGCCCGGCGACCAGCGCGCCGAGCCTGGTCACGTTTCCCCCCAGCGGGTTGGGGATCAAGAAGAGCGCCAGCGCGAGCAGCGCGTAGAGGACGATGCCGATCCGCAGCGCCCGGTACTCGCCGGGCACCAGCCAGAGGGCCGCGACCGCGAGCAGGGGCACCGCGACGAAGGCCGAGAAGACGAACGGCTCGTAGCCCCCCGTCGGAAAGGCGAGGTTCAGCACGGCGATCGGGGCCAGGGCCCCGAGCACCAGCCAGCCGCCGCGGCGCGGCTCAACGGCGATCCCGAGCGCGGCGCCGGCGAGGCCGACGAACAGGCCGGCGACCGGGCTCGCGAGGCTGGCCAGGGCGGCCAGCGCCGTGGCCGGCACGAGGCGTCTCGAGTCGGCGGCGAGCAGCGCGCCGAGGCCGAATGGCACCCCGAGCAGGAAGGTGACCCTGCCGGTCAGCAACCAGCTCGCGACGCCGGCGGCGAACCACAGGGCGCCGACCCAGGCGCGATCGCCGCAGCGCCGCTCGGCGAGCACCGCGAACAGGGCCGCCGCCGCGACTACGGAGAGCGCCGCGACCAGGCGCACCCCGAGCAGGGCCCCCAGCGGCGGGAGGAGGACGCTGTAGGAGAGCAGGTAGTGGCCCGAGTACCAGAGGTCGTTCCAGAGCAGGAAGCCGTGCTCGGCGAACAAGTCCGTGCGGAAGGTCGCCGCCGCCAGGTCCTGGCTCGAGGGCTCGAGGACGAGGTAGAGGGTGGCGAGCGTGGCCGCGAGCAGGGTCGCGGCGCAGACGATCCTGGACGGTCGCATCGGCGGGCGCTTAGCCTATTTGCATGACCGTCTCGGTCATCGACCTCGGAGGACAGGTCGACCGCCTCCTCGAGGCGATCGAGAGCTTCGCCCAGCAGCTGGCGCAGATCGACCTGCCGTACCTGATCGCGGCGCTGGCGCTCTCGCTCGGGCTGCAGCTCTGCCGTGCCCACGGCTGGGCCAACGCCCTGCGCGCCGCCTACCCGGACGACGCCGTCTCCGAGCGCGGCGTGGTCGGCGCCTTCCTGGTCGGCGTGGGGATGAACGGGGTGCTGCCGGCACGGGGCGGCGACGCGCTCAAGGTCGTGCTCGCCAAGCGCAGCGTGCGCGAGTCCTCCTATCCGACCGTGATCTCGTCGTTCGCGGTCTTGGCGCCGTTCGACTCGGGGATCGGGCTGCTGGTCCTGCTCTACGCGATCACCCAGGGGCTCCTGCCGGCCGCCCCGCGGCTCCCCGAGCTGCCCGCGTTCGAGATCTCGTTCTGGGCCGGACACCCGCAGATCCTGCTGGCGACGATCGCGATCGCCGCGATCGCGATCGCGGGCCTGGTCGCCTTTCTCGCGCCCCGCATCGAGTCGTTCTGGCGGCGCCTCGGCCAGGGCGTCGCGATCCTGCGCCAGCCGCGACGCTACCTGCGCGAGGTCCTCGCCTGGCAGGCGGCGGGCTGGCTCCTGCGCTTCGCGTCGTTCTGGCTCTTCCTCGACGCGTTCGGGATCGGCGGCTCGCTCGACAACGTGCTGCTGGTGATGAGCGTGCAGGCGATCACCGGGGCGCTCCCGTTCACTCCCGGCGGCGCCGGCGCGCAGCAGGCGCTGCTGGTGGTCGCGCTGGACGGCCCGATGTACGCCGCGGTGCTCGCCTACTCGATCGGGCAGCAGGTCGCCGTCACCGTGTTCACGGTGGCGGTCGCCTTCGTCGCGCTCGGGGTCGTGTTCCGCGTCTGGGACGTGCGCCGTCTGATCCGCGAGGCCCGCGCGGCGCTCGCGCGCACCGAGCCGGGGACGCGCTGACGCCGCCGCGCGTCAGTCGCGGGCGTACTCGACCCGGACCTGCTTGCCCTCGATCTTGGTCCCGTCGAGGCGCTCGAGGGCGAGCGCGGCCTGCTCGCCCGGCAGCTCGACGAACGAGAAGCGCTCGAGCACCCGGATCGGGCCGATCTGCCGGGCCGGGATCACGGCTCCCTCGGTGAGCGCCCAGCGCAGCTCGTCCTCGCCGATCCCGCTTCGCGAGCCGCGGTTGATGAACACCTTGACCAGGCCGTTGGCGTCGCCGCCGCCGCCCGCCGGCTCGGCCTCCCGCTCGGCCGCGGGCTCGGCCTCACGCGCGCGGTCGCGCGCCTGCTCACCCGGGCGCGCGCCCTTCGGCTCGGGCTTGCGCGCGCGATGCTCGCGGCGGCGCGGGCGCGGCGCGTGCTCGATCCGCTCCTCCGGCGGCTCCCACTCGCCGATCGCGATCTTCGCCTCGTGCTCGATCCGCGGGATCTCGTCCCGCTGCTTGGCGGTGACGAAGGTGATCGCCCGCCCGGTTCGCCCGACCCGCCCGGTGCGCCCGATCCGGTGCACGTACATCTCGGTGTTTCTCGGCAGGTCGTAGTTGATCACGTGGGTGACGTGCTCGATGTCGAGCCCGCGCGCGGCGACGTCGGTGGCGACCAGCAGCGGCAGCTTGTGCTCCTTGAACTGGATCATCACCCCGTCGCGCTGGCCCTGGCTCATGTCGCCGTGCAGCGCCTTGACGCGCAGACCGCGGTCGCGCAGCTGGTCGTCGAGCCGCGCCGCGCCGATCTTCGTGCGACAGAAGATGATCGCCTGCTCGGGCTCCTCGGCGCGCAGGACCTCGATCAGGCGCTCGGTCTTGTTGCGGGGCTCCACCTCCACGTAGGCCTGCTCGATCGCGTCCACGGTGAGTTGCTTCGGCGTCACCCTGATCGTCACGGGGTCGTACATGTACCGCTCGGCGAGCCGCGCGACCGGCGCCGGGATCGTGGCCGAGAAGAGCGCCGTCTGGCGCCCGCTCGGGCACATGCGCAGGATCTTCTCGACGTCCTCGATGAAGCCGAGATCGAGCATCTCGTCGGCCTCGTCGAGGATCACGTAGCGGGCCGAGGTGAGCACCAGGGAGCGGCGGTTGAGCAGGTCCATCATCCGACCGACGGTGGCGACGACCACGTGCGCGCCCTTGCGCAGGCGCGACTGCTGGGTCGCGATCGGCGCGCCGCCGAAGACCGCGACGACCTCGATGTCCACGTGCTCGGCATAGGCGCGCAGCGCCTGCGTCACCTGGATGCAGAGCTCGCGCGTCGGCGTCAGCACGATCGCCTGGGTCTCCTGGGAGCCGGGGTCGAGGTACTGCAGCAGCGGCAGGCCGAAGGCCGCCGTCTTGCCGGTCCCGGTCTGGGCCTGGCCGATCACGTCGTGGCCGGCGAGCAGCTCGGGGATCGCCCGCTCCTGGATCGCCGTCGGCTCGGTGTAGCCGAGCTCGTCGAGCGCGGTCAGGAGCGGGGGCGCGAGCCCGAGCTGGTCGAAGCGCTTTGTCTCGCTCACAGCGCCGGATCCAAGAGCAGCTTGCCGGTCGTGCGCCGCGCCGCCAGGTCCTCGTGCGCGCGCCGGACCTCCGAGAGCGGGTAGACGCCGCCGACGATCACCTCGAGCTCGCCCGAGGCGACCGCGCCGAGCAGGTCGGCGACCATCTCGGCGACCTCGCCGCGGCGCGGGATGAGATGCACGAGCCAAAAGCCGATCACCGCGCGGGAGTTTCGCAGCAGATGGCCGGTGGACACCTCGTTCTGCTCGCGCGAGGCGTTCCCGAAGATCACCTGGCGCCCGAACGGGGCGAGCGTTCGCAGGCAGGCCTCGAAGCTCGCGCCGCCGGTCATCTCGAGCACCGCGTCGACCTGGCGGCCGTCGTTGGCGGCCAGGATCGCGTCCTTCAGGTCCTCGGCGCGCGAGTCGACCGTCGCGTCGGCGCCGAGGCGCGACGCGAGCTCGCGCTTGTCCGGGCTCGAGGCGAGCGCGATCACCCGGCCGCCGGCGCGCTTGGCGAGCTGGACCGCGAGGCTTCCGGTGCCCCCGGCGGCGGCCTGGACGACGATCGTCTCGCCCCGCTGCAGGCGCGCGCAGCGGTGGACGAGCGCGTGCGCGGTCAGGCCCGCGAGCAGCAGCGCGGCGGCCTGATCGTCGGAGACCGCGTCGGGGATCGGCACCAGCCAGCCCTCCGGGACCACGACCCGCTCCGCGTAGCCGCCGCCGGCCAGCAGCGCCGCCACGCGCCGACCGTCGGGGGCGCGCCCGGCGACCTCGCCGCCGGGGATCAGCGGCAGGCTCTGCTCGGCCAGATAGTCGTTGCGGGTGACGTGGGTGTCGGCGAAGTTGACCCCGGCGCGCGCGACGTCGACGACGACCTCGCCATCGGTCGGGGTGGGGTCGGGGGCCTCGACGAGGTCCATGACCTCGGGCCCCCCGAACTTCTCGATTCGGATCGCCTTCATTTCCCCTAGTCTGCCGCACCCGTGGCCCTGACCGTCGTCGGCTCCATCGCGTTCGACAGCGTCCGCACCCCGTTCGGGGCGCGCGACCGCATGCTCGGCGGCTCGGCGGTCCACTTCGCGCTCGCGGCGAGCTTCTTCACGGACGTCCGCGTCGTCGGGCCGGTCGGCGACGACTTCGGCGCCGAGCAGCTCGAGGTGCTCGAGGCCCGCGGCGTGGCCACCGATGACATCGAGCACGTGCCCGGCGGCGAGACCTTCTTCTGGCGCGGCCACTACGACCACGACATGAACGTCGCGCACACCGACGACACCCAGCTCAACGTCTTCGCCGACTTCGCCCCCAAGCTCTCGCCCGCGTCCCGTGAGGCGCAGATGCTGTTCCTCGGCAACATCCAGCCCGACCTGCAGCGCGACGTCCGCCGCCAGTCCTCGGCCGCCTACGCCGCCCTCGACTCGATGAACCTGTGGATCGAGACCACCCGCGACGCGCTCGTCGCGGCGATCGCCGAGATCGACTGCCTGCTGCTCAACGACGCCGAGCTGCGCATGCTCACCGGCGAGCCGAACCTCGTGGTCGCGGCCCGGGCGGCGATGCAGCTCGGGCCGCGGGCGGTGGTCGCCAAGCGCGGCGAGTACGGGGCGGCGCTGTTCACGCCGGAGGGCTCGTTCGCGATCCCGGGCCTGCCGCTCGAGGAGGTGCGCGACCCGACCGGCGCCGGCGACAGCTTCGCCGGCGGCTTCCTCGGCTCCCTCAACGACGCCCGCGCCGGCGGCGACCACGACGAGGCGGCGCTGCGCCGAGCGATGGCTTTCGGGTCGGCGATGGCCTCGTTCAACGTCGAGGACTTCGGCACCGAGCGCGTCCGCAACCTGACCGAATCGGAGATCGGCGAGCGCCTGGCCGAGTTCAAGCGGCTGACGCACTTCGACGCCGCCCGCGTCCCGGCCTAGCGCGAAGCCACCGGAGCCCCGGGTGCCGGCGCGCACGTCCGCGCCCCGACGGGTTGCGTCAACTCCGCTGACGTTTGCCGCCCCACCCCCGCCCCGGGGCGGGCCGCGGGCGCAAGCTGCGAAAATGAGTAGGAGAGACGAGAAGAAGACGAGAAGACGAACGAGGAGAGACGAATGGCGAGCGAGCAACTATCTTCAGCGGACGGCGGGGTAGCCACCGCCGAGCAGGCCAGGGACACCCTGACCGTGACCGACAACCGCACCGGCGAGACCTACGAGGTCGAGGTCACCGACGGCACGGTCCGGACCATGGACCTGCGCCAGGTCAAGGTCGCCGAGGACGACTTCGGGCTGATGGGCTACGACCCGGCGTTCACCAACACGGCGTCGTGCCGCTCGG
>WHSW01000061.1 GCA_009379895.1 Solirubrobacterales bacterium | reverse complement strand
CTGGCGGCGCCGCGCTCGCTCCCGGCCGCGCCGCGTGGCGGTCGGGGCGCGATCGGTGGCGGCGCGGGCGGACGCGTCGATGCGCCTTGGCCGGTTCTCGGTCGCTCTCGCATCGACGGCCGACGCTAGGCGGCCGCGAGGCGCGGATGGCGCGCGGAGCGTGCCGGGTCAGGAAAGACCCTCGCGCGCCTCGCGCACGAGGGTGACGGCCTCGGGGAAGACGACCCGGATCGCGTCGCGGACCTGCATCGCCTGCTGGTCGCTGCCGCCCTGCAGCTCGAGCCGGGCGATCGCGGCGACCGTGATGTCCACGGCGAGCTTGATCGCGTTGTCGGCCCACGCGACCTTCTGCGAGCTCTGCATCTGCTCGGCCATCTCGCCGAGGCGCTGGCGCAGCTCGTCGGGGTCGCCGAACATCCCGAATGGATCCGAACCTTCCACGCCCTCGATCATAGACAGCGCGCGACGGCGCGCATAGGCTGGCCGTCGCATGGCGCTGCCGCCCCCCTCGCAAGGCTCGACCGCGCTGGTCACCGGCGCCTCCTCGGGGATCGGAACCGCCATCGCACGCGAGTTCGCCGCGCGCGGTCATGGCCTCACCCTGGTCGCCCGCCGCGAGGACCGGCTGCGCCGGCTGGCCGCCGAGCTCTCGGGCTCGCGGGGTGTCCGGGTCGAGACGATCGCGGCCGACCTCGGCGAGGCGACCGAGCGCGATCGGCTCGCCGAGCGCCTCGCCGGCCTGGGGCTGATGGTCGAGATCCTCGTCAACTGCGCCGGCTTCGGCAACTCCGGGGACGTCGCCGCCACCGAGCGCGCGCGGATCATCGAGATGGTGCGGCTCAACTGCGAGGCGCTGCTCGACCTGCAGGCGCGCTTTACCCGCGGGATGGTCGAGCGCGGGCGCGGCGCGGTGATCAACGTCGCCTCGACCGCCGCCTTCCAGCCGATGCCGGGAACCGCGACCTACGCCGCGACGAAGGCCTTCGTGCTCAGCCTCACCGAGGCCAGCCACGCCGAGCTCGAGGGTGCCGGCGTGACCGCGACCGCGCTCTGTCCGGGCCCGGTGAGGACCGAGTTCGCCGATACGGCCGGGGTCGGGCCCGCCGAGGAACGCCTGCCGGGGGTCTTCTGGACCGACGTCGAGGAGGTCGCCCGCGCCGCCGTCGAGGGCGCCGAGCGGGGCAAGCGCGTGGTGGTGCCGGGGTTGCTCAATCGCGCCGGCGCGTTCGGCGGCCAGCACTCCCCGCGCGTGCTCGCGCTGCCGATCGTTAAGCGCGTGTGGGGCTCGGCGACCTGACGGCAGGGCGGATCTCGCACGATCCACGCCGGCGGGGCGGAAAACGTCAGCCCCGTTGGCGAAACCCGGCCCGCCCGCCGCCGGACGCCGTCGGCGACACCGGCGGGGGCGAGCGGACGCCCCTTCGCAGCTCTAGAGGGGGCGTGCGGCGCTCGATCACCGCGGGCGCGGCGCGGTCCGTAGCTCGCCGCCGCGCCCCGCCAGCGCCGCGAGCAGCTCGAGCGGGATCGAGACCACCGCGACGAGCGGGGCGGCGAGCACGCTGGCGACCGCGTCGGCGGCGAAGTGCAGGCGACCGCGGGAGCTCGACGGGCGCAGGCTGCCGGCGCGGACCTCGCGGGCGAAATTCGGGTGGAAGGTGAGGCCGTTGAGCAGCGTCTGCCACATCCACCATTGGGGGCGCCCCCAGCGCGGGTAGCGCGGGCGCTCGATCCGCTGGCCGTTGTGCTCGGCGAGCAGCTCGAGCCCGCGCGGCGTGAGCAGCAACCGACCGGCCGAGAGGTCGATCGCGGCCCAGCCCTCGGTGCCGATCCACGCCTGCAGGCTGGCGCGGTTGGGGATCGCGATCCGCCGACCGCCACGCTCGTCGGCCGTGCAGACGGCCTCCCACTCGGCCACCAGGTCGACCTCGCGGTCGTCCTCGAGCGCGATCCCGCAGCTCTCGCAGCGGACCATGACCCGCTCGGCCTCGGGCTCGCCGGGGAGTGGCATGCCGACGGTGGCCTCGGCGCCCTGGCGCGGCAGGGCGAGCCAGCCGTAGAGCGGCTGCCCGCAGAGCGGGCAGGGCCCGGGCTCGCTCACGCCGCCTCGATCGGGTCTCGGTGTTCGGCCGTGCCCAGCATCATCAGGGCCGGGGAGACTAACCATCGCCTATATCGTTGCGGGAGTGCGCCTCAGCGAGATCATGACCCCGGCCGTGGTCACGGCCGGCTCGGATGCCGACGTGCTCGGCGTCGCGCGGCTGATGCGCGACCGCTCGGTCGGCTCGGTGGTGATCTGCGACCGGGAGGGTGAGCCGACGGCGATGGTCACCGACCGCGACCTCACGGTGAGGGCCCTGGCCGAGGGCCGACCGACCGCGGAGCCGATCACCGAGCACGCCTCGCGCCCGCTGATCACGGGCGAGCCGGAGATGGATCTCGAGGAGGCGGCGGCGCTCATGGTCCAGCACCGGGTCCGGCGCCTGCCCGTGGTCGGCGCCGGCGAGCTGGTCGGGATCGTCACCCTCGACGACATCGCCGTTCGCACCGGCAACCTCGAGCTCGCGCAGCGGATGACCCAAGAGGTGATCGAGGGCGCCCTGCCCGGCTTCTTCTTCCACGAGCGCGGCTGATCGCGATGGCCCCGCCGACCTTCAAGCAGCAGGCTCGCCGCGCGCGGGTCGAGAGCCTGATCGGCCTCGCCGCCCCGCTGCTCGACCTGATGCTCGCGGCCGGGGATCGGGTCTCGCGAATCGCCGGCCCGCCCGACGACTACATCGCGATCCGCGCCTCCTCCGACGCGTTCGAGCTCGACTCGGCCAGGCGGGACCGCGGCCGCCGAATCGACGACTGAGCCCGCGATGAACCGCGATCAGATCATCGAGCGCGAGACCCGCTGGGCGAAGCGGGTCGGCTACGCGGCGATCGCGATCGTGCCCCTGTACATCGGCTCGATCATCCTCGATCCGCAGGGAGGGGCGGTGCCGCTCGCCGGGCTCGACACCGAGCGCTTCGTCGCCATCGACGCGAACTCTGGCGGGCTGCTGCTCTCCGCGCTGGCGCGGAGCCTCGCCTTCGCGCTGATGACGGTCCCGCTTCTGTACGTGTTCCGCGCGGCTCAGGCGCGCAGCCCGAGGGTCAGCTCGCCGATGATCGGCTTCGTCTTCATCGGCCCGATCCTGCTCGCCGCGCAGGGGCTGATCTCGTGGGCGGCGCAGGTTCAGGTCGCCTCCGACTTCGTCTCCCGGCTCGGCCCGGGGGGCGACATCTACACCCTGCTCGACGGCCTGATCGACGACTCGACCATGTTCGACGTCGCCGCCAACCTGCTCTTCCCGGCGATCCTGGGACTGATCGTGGCGATGGTCTACGTCCCGCTGCAGGCGATGCGAGTCGGTCTGATGAGCCGCTTCTTCTCCACCCTGGGGATGGCGCTGGGCGCCTCGACGCTGTTCATCGTCCCCTCGCTGTCGCTGCTCGCGCTGACCCTCTGGTTCGGCTGGCTGGGCTTCACCATCATCGGCCGCGCCCCGCAGGGGCGCCCGCCCGCCTGGGACGCGGGCGAGGCGGTCCCGTGGCCGAAGCCGGGCGAGGAGCCGGCCGAGCAGAAGGGCGCGGCGGTGGTCGAGGGCGATGCGGCGGAGGTGTTCGAGCAGCCCCACGATCACTCCGCCCGCCGCGAGCGCGCCAAGAAGCGCAAGCGCAAGCGCCGGCAATGAGAGCCGACCGGCCGCGGACCGCGGTCGCCGCGCGGGCGGCCGTCCCGACCCCGTGAGCGGTCGGCGCAGCCGGATCCTCTACGACCGCGAGTGCCGCTTCTGCCGCTGGTCGCTGGCCTGGCTGCTGCGCTGGGATCGCCGCGGCGCTCTCGAGCCGGTCGCGCTCCAGGACCCCGGCGCCGCCGAGCTGCTGGCGGGCATGGACGAGGAGCGCAGGATGGCCTCCTGGCACCTGGTCGGGCCCGACGGCTCGGTCGCCTCCGGGGGGATCGCGGCGGCGCCGCTGCTGCGCCGGCTGCCGGGCGGCACGCCGCTCGCCTCGCGGGTCGAACGCTTCCCCGGCGCGGTCGAGGCCGCCTACGCGCTGGTCGTGCGCCACCGTGGTCGCCTGGGCCGAGCGCTGGTCGGCGATCGGGCGCTCGAGCGCGCGGACCGGCTGATCGCCGAGCGGCGCCGGTAGCCGGAAGGCCGCCCCGCCTCGAGGCGCTTAGCCGTCGAAGCAGATACGGTCCCGCGCAGATGCGGCGGGAGGGAACCCGGGTCCAAGGGGGGAGGACCGACGCGGCCCGGCCGCGGTCGCCGCCGCGTGGGGAGCGGGTGTGGTGAGACCCTCGATCCGGGCCCTCGCGGCGATCGGCGCGATCCTCGCCTGCGGGGCGAGCGCGGCCCCCGCCTCCGCCGGCTGGGAGGAGCCGATCGACCTCTCGCCGGTGGGTGAGCTCACCAACGGCAATCCGTCCGTGGCCGCGGCGCCAGACGGGTCGTTCCTCGCCGCCTGGCCGCGCGCCCTGCCCGGCCGGCCGACCACCGACCGGGTGGTGGAGGCGCGGTGGATCGACGCGACGGGCGCCCCGGGCCCGCTTCTGACCCTGACCGGGGCGGCCGGCCAGGTCATCAACCCGCACGTGGCGGTCGGTCCCGGAGGCGGCGCGCTCGTGATCTGGAACCGGGTCGTAGCACCCGAGCAGATCGCCGTCGAGGCGCGCCGGATCGGCGCCGACGGCGAGCTCGGCGAACCGATCACCGTGACGCCAACCGGCGAGCGGGCGCTGTCGACGGCGCTCGCGATCGACGACTCCGGCGACGCGACGGTCGCCTGGAACAACCAGCTCGACGACGTCGGGCAGGCGGATCTGCGCGTGCGACGGCTGCCGGCCGACGGGCCGCCCGGGCAGGTCCTGACGCTCACGCCCGCGGACGGTCAGGTCGAGGAGATGGCCGTGGCGATCGATCCGCAGCAGCGTCCGCTCCTCGTCTGGAGCCAGTTCGGGCGCCTGCAGGCCCAACGCCTGTCGGCGACCGGGGAGCCGCTGCCCGGCGTGATCGACCTCACGCCTCAGGCCGACACCTCCGCCGGGCCGGGCCTGGGGATCGACGCCAACGGGGTCGCCCGGGTGAGCTGGGCGCGCGTCAGCCAGGCGCCGATCGTCGTCTTCACCCGCACGCTCGCCGCCGACGGAACGCTCGGGGCGATCGAGAGCGTCTCGCCCACCGACGAGAACTCGGTCGCTCCCAGCCTGGCCGTCGACGGGACCGGCGCCGCGGCGCTCGCCTGGCAGGACACGCCCCCGGGGACGGACCCGATCACCGTGCGCGGGGGCGCGATCCTTCCGGGCGGCGCGCTCGGCCCCCGGCTGCCCCTCTCCGGCCCCTCGGCCGGCGGCTCGATGAACCCCCGGATCGGGATCGATGCCCGGGGCGTCGCGACCGCCGTCTGGCAGCGCAACCTCGACGGCAACAGCGGCTTCGTCGAGGCGGCGCGCTTCTCGAGCGCCGGGGCTCAGGGTGGGGCGACGATGCTGTCCGAGCCAGCCGAGGAGCTGCCGAACCCAGACGTGGCCGTCACCGCGGCCGGGCCGGCGCTCGTCGTGTGGGGGCAGCAGACGCCCGACGGGAACGGCATCCGCACGCAGGCCGCCCGCTTCGTGCCCGCGCCCCCAGCGCCCCCATCGCCGCCCTCCGCACCGGTCCCGCCGGCACCGCAGCCGTCGCCCCCGCCCGAGTGCCACGGCGAGCGGGCCACGATCGTCGGTACCGGCGCGCACGCCACGATCGTCGGCACGCCCCGCCGCGACGTCATCGACGGCACCGCCGGCGACGACCGGATCAAGGGCCTGGGCGCCGGTGACCTGATCTGCGGCCGCGCCGGAGACGACGAGATCCACGGCAATCGGGGCGCCGACCGGGTCCTCGGAGGCGACGGCGACGACGAGCTCGGGGGCGGCCGGGGCGAGGACGACCTCGACGGCCGGCGGGGCGAGGACGATCTCGGCGGCAACCGGAGGGCCGACGCGCTGGACGGCGGCGGCGGTGAGGACCGCGCCCTCGGAGGTCGGGGCGAGGACCGCATCTCGGGCCGGGGCGGTGAGGACGACCTCCACGGGGGCCGCGCCGACGACTCGATCTTCGGCGGCCCCAAGGACGATTTCCTCAACGGCGGCCGCGGCGACAACAGGTGCCGCGGCGGCGGTGGCGAGAACGTGCTGGTCAACTGCCGGCGGTGAGGGGCGCCGAGGCGCCGGCGCTGCGGCCCTCGAGCCGGGCGGGCCCACGCCCGAGCCGCGCCTGATCCCGAACTCGTCTACGGCCGAGCGGGCAGCGGACCGCCGGCGATCACCCAGCGCTGGGCGATCGTCAGCGCTCCGTCGGCGCCGCGTGCGCCGCGCAGGCCGCTCGGCTCGCCGCCATCGGCCTCGGTGCCGATCAGGTCGCGGATCCGCTCGCGATCGGCCTCCGGCGTCGAGCTCTGCTCCAACCACGGCTCGAGCGGGATCGCCTGCTCATGCTCGGCGAACCGGGTCGGCTCGATCGCGGCGGCGGCGAGCAGGTCGGGAAGCTCCGCTTCGGCGAGGGCGCGTGTGTGGCTCGGGTCCCGCAGGCGCTCGAGCTCGTCGTGGCGGGCGCCGCCGTTGACCATGTCGATGATCGTGACCTCGCCGGCGGGCGAGCAGACGCGGGCCATCTCGCCGATCGCCCGTTTCGGGTCGTCCATGTGATGCAGCGCGAAGCGGCAGACGACGACGTCGAACTGATCGTCGGGAAACGGCAGGTCGGCCGCGTCGCCGCGCACGAAGGTCACATCACGGCGGCCCTCATCGACGATCGAGCGCAGCCCGGCGCGGAGCATCTCGTCGGTCAGGTCGACGATCACCGCGCTGGCCCCGTCGCGCGCCAGGTGGCGTCCCGTCTGGCCGGTCCCGCCGGCAACGTCGAGGATCCGCCCGCCCGCCGGGACCGGCACGTGCTCGGCGATCCAGCCGAGGATCCCGCGGTCGCCGAACAGCGACCCGGCCCGCTCGAAGTTCGACGACTGGCGCGCGAACTCGCGCCTGGTGATCTCTCGCTGCCGCGCCTGGTTCACCGGGCGATCGTAGCCATCGCGTTCGTGCGCCGGCATCCCTGTCCGACCACCGATGAGTTTTGCCGCCGGTCGCGGTCCCAACGACGAGAGCGTCGCGCACGAACGTCGCCGCGGCCTATCGCCCCGTCCGCAGTCTATCGACCCAGCGACCCAAGGAGATCTCGAATGGCCCACTATGTCGACGGATTCCTCGTCCCGGTTCCGAAGCGCAATCTCAGTGCCTACCGTCGCACCGCGCGCCACGCGGGCAAGATCTGGCGCGAGTACGGCGCGCTTGAGTACCGCGAGTGCGTCGCCGACGACGTGAAGAAGGGGGAGTTGACGTCGTTCCCGCGCAGCGTCCAGCTCAAGCGGGGCGAGACGGTGGTGTTTTCGTGGATCGTGTTCAAGTCGCGCGCGCATCGCGACCGGGTGAACGCCAAGGTGATGGAGGACCCGCGCGTCGCCGACATGATGGGCGCGAAGGCCATGCCGTTCGATGGGAAGCGCATGATCTACGGCGGATTCGAGGTGGCCGTCGACGTCTGAGCGTCCCGCCCCGGCTATCGCTCGGCTAGCCCAGCGAACTGACGCCGGGCGGCGCGTCGGGCGCCTCGGAGGCGGCGACCAGCTTGCGGTGGGTGCGGATCTCGCTCAGCATCCGCTCCAGGCGCGGTTCGGTCGAGGAGTCGACGTGGCGCATCGCGGCGGCCACGGCGGGGTGGACCCCGGCGATCCGCTCGTGCATCGCCTGCGCGACGGCGCGGTAGGTGGGGTGTCCCTCGCGCCCGGAGCGCAGCTCGCAGAGGTGCATCGCCTCGCGCGCGTTGAGGTCGAGCACGTAGCGGATCCGGTAGCCGAGGCAGAGCGCGTAGGGCGCCGCCTCGCCCATCCCGCCCCCCTCGAGGCGTTCGAACTCGCGCCGCGAGATCTCCAGCCCGCGCTCGTAGTCGTCGCCGACGCCCGCCTCGCGCAGCTCCTCGGGCACCCCGGCGCCGAGCTCGGGCCCCAGCCGCTGCCACTGGCAGGTGAGCAGGCGGTGGCGCTGAAGGTCGCGGAAGCCGCCGTAGTCCGAGACGATCTCGAACCGGTAGCGCACCGCCTCCCAGCCGCGCCCCGGGCGGTGGCGACGGTTGCGGCGCTCGCCCGCCAGCGCGCCGATCAGCTCGGCGCGCTCGATCGGGTCCAGGGCGGCGATCCGGCGGCGGATCTCCGCCTCCGGCGCGCCCGCGGACTCGTACAGAGAGGCGGCGAGGAGGTCGTCCTCGCCCCCGTCGACACGGACCAGCTCGACCGACGGGGCGCCGTCGCCGCTCGGGCGGTCGAGCCCCAGGCGCGCCACGGCTGCCTCGGTCGCCGCCCGGCGCTCGCGCAGGTGCTCGACCCAGTCGCCGCCGCGGTCGGGGCGCTCGACGCGAGCGACGAAGCTCGGGATCACCTCGCGCAGCTCGCCGAGCATCAGCTCGCCGAAGTGGCGCGCCTCGGGCAGCGGCGAGGCGGCGAGGCGCAGCAGCAGTCCCTCATACGCCTGGCCCGAGGCGTAGATGCCGACGTGGCTCAGCGTCGAGGCGGGCAGCAGCCCGCGCAGCAGGTCGAGCGCCTTGGCGCGGATCGAGCTGCGCCAGGCGCGCTCGGGCTGTCCCTCGTCGCGCGGCCAGCGCTCCGCCGCCCAGGCCTGGGTCGCCTCGAGCCCGCGCGAGTAGAGCGCGAAGATCTCGTCCATCGCCTCGCGGTAACCGGGCCCGAGGGCGTCATCGGAGTAGTAGCGGTGGCCACCGTCCTCGCCGTCGGCGCCGGGCATCGGCCGGTCGTAGGGGATGTAGCGGGTCGACTGCTCGAGGTAGGCCGCCAGCCGTCCCCGCTGGAGGACCTTGGTGAGCACGTTCGAGACCCACTCGCAGGCGACGTGGGCGCCCCCCACCTGGGCGATCGAGTCGTCGCCGTAGCCGATGAAGACGCGCTCATACAGGCCCGCGGCGCGCTCACCCTCGGCGCCGTCGAAGGGCCGTCCGTCGGTCGGGACCTCGGCCGCGAACTCGTCGAGAAAGAGCCGCCGCAGGGTTCCGGGATAGCGCGAATAGCGCGCGAACAGCGCTCCCTTGACCGTCTCGGGCAGGTTGACCAGCGCGAACACGGGGCGGTCGAGGTTGGTGAAGTGGGGCTCGAGCAGGGCGCGCTCGGCGTCGGTGAAGCTCTCGACCGGGTAGTCCATGAGGCGCCGATACTAGGCAACCGCGCGGCGCACGCCCGACGACCGCGGGGCGATCAGCTCGCCGCGCCCGGCGGCGGCCCGGCGGCCATCAGCTCCACCCGGTGGCCGCCGGGAGAGCCCGCGAACGCCCGGCGCGCGGCCCCACAGCTCGCGGTGCTCGTCGACCTGGTGGCCGGCGGCGGCGACCCGCTCGAGCGTCGCCGCGAAGTCGTCGACGACCACCGCGACATGGCCGAGGGCGGGGACCGTCGCCGCCTCGGTGTGGATCAGGTGGATCTGGGTCGGCCCCCGCTCGAGCCAGGAGAAGCCGACCCGAAGCGGCTCCGGAGGCTCGACCTCGGCGAAGCCGAGCAGCTCCCAGAAGGCGACCGCTCGCTCGACCTCGTCGGGCGGGACCTCGAGCGAGACGTGCTGGAGCATCTGGCGTGCGGGCCGGGCGGCTAACCGAGCCCGGCGGCGCGGCGCGCATCTTCCCAGGCGCCGAAGGCGTCGATGCGCACGACCTCCTCGCCGCGGAAGGCCGCCAGATGCGCGTAGGGCGTGGTCACCTCCTCGCCGCTCTCGCGCGTGGTGCCGCTGAAGGTGAGCAGCGCCAGCACCCGCTCGGCGCCGGCCGCCTCGACCGACTCGATCTCGATCCGCAGCAGCGCCCAGGGCTCCTCGATGAACGAGGTCCAGAACTCGACCATGCCCTCGCGCCCGCGGTAGACGGGTTCGACACCCGGGAAGATGCCCGCCGTGTGAAACTCGAAGTCGGGCGCGGCCTGCTCGAGGATCCAGACCAGGTCGCGGCGGTTCCACGCCTCGAGCGCCTCGCGGTAGCGCTCGACGTTCTCTTCGCTCATGCCCCTTTCCTATCGCATCCGTGGCACGGTTGCGCGGTCCGCTAGCGTGGCCCGTCCTCGAGATGGCCCACGCGATCGAGATCAACGCGTTGAGCAAGCGATTCGGCGACACCCTCGCCGTCGACGACCTCTCGTTCTCGGTCGACCGTGGCCGGGTGGTCGGCTTCCTCGGTCCGAACGGCGCCGGCAAGACCACCACCCTGCGCGCCCTGCTCGGACTGGTCCGGCCGAGCGCGGGAACGGCGACGATCGACGGCCGTGCCTACGGCGCCCTCGACGACCCGGCGGGAACGGTCGGCGCCGTGCTCGACGGCGGCATGCTCCACCCCGGCCGCAGCGGGCGCAACCACCTGCTCGCGCTCGCGCCGGCCGCGCGGATCCCGTCCGCGCGGGTCGACGAGCTGCTCGCGCTCGTCGATCTCGAGGCGGCGGCCGACCGCCGCGCCGGCGGCTACTCGCTCGGGATGCGACAGCGGCTCGGCCTGGCCACGGCCCTGCTCGGCGACCCCGGCGTGCTGGTGCTCGACGAGCCGGCCAACGGCCTCGACCCGCAGGGAATCCGCTGGCTGCGCGACCTGCTGCGCCGGCTCGCCGGCGAGGGCCGCGCCGTGCTCGTCTCCAGCCACGTGCTCGCCGAGGTCTCGCAGACGGCCGACGACGTGGTGGTGATCAGCCGCGGCCGCTCGCTGGTCCAGGAGCCGCTCTCCGAGCTCGTCGCCTCGCGCGGCGGCGGGATCCGGGTCGCGGGCCCGGACGTGGGCCGCCTCGCGGAGCTGCTGGCGGGCGAGGGCGCCGGCGTCCACGCGAACGACGACGGCTCGATCGTCGTCACCGGCCGCGGCGGCGAGCAGATCGGGCGCGTGATCGCCGCCCACGGGATCGTCGTCTCCGAGCTCGCCCCGACCGGCGGCTCGCTGGAGGAGGTCTTCCTCGAGCTCACGGGCGACGAGGGGGTGGCGTCGTGATCGGGGTGGTCGCCGGCGAGCTGCTCAAGCTGCGCACGACGCGCACCTTCTACGGGATCGTGCTCGGCACCCTCGCGCTCGTGCTCGTGATCTCGCTGCTCGCCGGGCTGCTCGGCGACTTCGAGCGGGGCGACACGCCGGGTAGGGACCTGCTCTCGATCGCCGCGCTGGCCCAGACGTTCACCCTCGTGTTCGGGATCCTCGCGGTCAGCACCGAGTTTCGGCACGGCACGATCACCCCCAGCCTGCTCGTCGTCCCCAGCCGCGCCCGGCTCGTGAGCGCGAAGCTGGTCGCCCACCTCGGCGCCGGCCTGCTGATCGGCCTTGCCGCCTACGCGCTCTGCGCCCTGGTCGTCGACCTGGCGCTGGGAAGTCGCGACATCGAGCCCGGCTTCGCATCCGGCGAGCCGTTCGAGATCATCGTCGGCGGCGCCGTCGCGGCGGGACTGTTCGCCGCCCTCGGCGTCGGCCTCGGGGCGCTGGTCCGCAATCAGGTCGGGGCGATCGTCGGCGCGCTGGCCTGGACGTTCGTGGTCGAGTCGCTGCTCACCGCGATCCTCGGCTCGGGCAGCGTGATAGGCCGCCTCGGGCTCAACGGCCTCGGGGCGGCGCTCCCCGGCACCAACTTCGGCGAGTCGACCGGCGACCTGCTCGCGCCGGTCCCGGCCGGGCTCGTGCTCGGCGCCTACGCCGCCGTCCTGCTGGTCGCCGGTGTGCTGGTCCTGCGGCGGCGCGACGTCAGCGCCTGAGCCCGGCCCGCGCCGGGGCGACGGCGAGCTCGGTCGCGGCCGCCGCGATCGCGCGGGCGCCGTCGGCGATCTGCTCCTCGCTGAGCGCCGCCGAGACCTGGACGCGAACCCGCGCCGTGCCCTCCGGGACGACCGGGTAGCCGAACCCGGTCACGTAGACGCCGCGGTCGAGTAGCCGGCGGCTGATCTCGATCGCCGCCCGGGTCTCGCCGACGATGATCGGCACGATCGCGCTCTCGCCCTCCAGCGGCGCGAGCCCGGCCGTGCTCAGCTCGGCCCGCATGAGAGCTGTCTTCGCGCGCAGCTCGGCGACCAGCCCGGGCCGTTCGCGCAGCACGGCGAGCGCCTGGCGGGAGCTGGCCGCGACGGTCGGCGGCAGGCCGTTGGAGAAGAGCTGCGGTCGCGAGCGCTGCTCGAGCACCGCGCAGAGCGCCGCGCCGCCGGCGACGAAGCCCCCGGCGGCGCCGCCGAGCGCCTTGCCCAGGGTTCCGGTCAGGATCACGTCCTCGCGGCCGAGCAGCCCGAAGCGCTCCAGCGCCCCGCGCCCGGTCTCGCCGACGACGCCGATCCCGTGCGAGTCGTCGACGATCAGGGTCGCGTCGTGCTCGGCCGCGATCTCGGCCAGCTCGGGGAGCGGCGCCAGGTCGCCCTCCATGCTGAAGACGCCGTCGGTGACGATCAGTCGCCGCCCGAGCGCCGGCGCCTCCGCGAGCCGGCGGCGCAGGTCCTCGGGGTCGGCGTGCTCGTAGACGGCCTTGTGCGCGGGTCGCGCCAGGCGCATCCCGTCGATGATCGAGGCGTGATTGAGGCGGTCGGAGAAGACGCCGGTCCGCTCGTCGCAGAGCGCGTCGAGCAGCGCCGCGTTCGCGTTCCAGCAGGAGACGTAGGTGAGCGCCGCCTCGGTCTCGCAGAAGGTCGCGAGGTCGCGCTCGAGCTCGACGTGGGGCTTGAACTTGCCGCAGATGAAGCGCACCGAGGCGGTGCCGGCCCCGTAGGCGACGAGCGCGCGCAGCCCGGCGCGAACCACGGCCGGGTCGGCGGCCAGGCCGAGATAGTCGTTCGAGCACAGGCAGAGCACCGGGCCGCGGCCCTCGACCTCGACCGCCGGCCCCTGGGGCGAGGTGAGCACGGGCATCGACTTCAGCGTCCCCGCCTCGCCCATCGCCTCGAGCTCGGCGCGCAGCTCGGACTCGAGCCCGGCGCCCGCGCGCTGCGTGGGCGACGCGCCGCTCACGAGCCCTCCGCCGCGAGGGCGGCCTCGATCGCCTCGGCGACGATCTCGAACGCCCGCTCGAGCGCCTCGCCCGGCATCACCAGCGAGGGCTGGATGTTGAGCGAGGTGGTCGAGGAGTCGGCGATCACCCCGCGGCGCAGCGCCTCGGCCGCGACCGCGTCCTGGAGCTCGGGGTCGCGCTCCTTGGTCTCGCGGTCGCGGACGAACTCGATCGCCATGAAGCAGCCGGTGGCGCGCACCTCGCCGATCCGCTCGAAGCGGTCGCGCAGCTCGCCCAGCCGCGCGCTCGCGAGCCGCTCGAGCTCGCCGACGTTCTCGAGCACCGGCTCGCGTTCGAAGAGGTCGAGGGTGGTCATCGCCGCGGCGCAGGCGGCCGGCAGCCATGCCCAGGTGCTCCCGGTCGGCACGTCGTCGAACCCGCCGATCGCCCGCTCGGACCCGAGCACGGCGCCGATCGGCATCGCGCCGCCGCCGAGCGCCTTGCCGAGGCACATCAGGTCCGGCTCGACGCCCCAGCGCTCGACCGCGAACAGGTGGCCGGAGCGGCCCATGCCGCTCTTCACCTCGTCGGCGCACAGCAGCCAGCCGTGCTCGGCGCAGAGCTGGGTCAACGCCGGCCAGAAGGAGTCGGGCGGGGCGACGCAGCCGCCCGACCCGAGCACCGGCTCGATCATCACCCCGGCGACCTCGCTCGGGTCGAGCGCGTGGAAGAGGACGTGGTCGCGCAGGTAGTCGACGGTCGCGTCGCCGCTGCCGCCGGGGCGCGGGTCGCGCAGCGGCGAGCGGTAGGGGTGCGGGTAGGGGACGTGGACGAACCCACCGACCAGGCCGCGCAACCCGCGGCTGATCTCGGCCGCCTCGGCGCCCAGGGCGGCGGTCAGGGTCGACTCGCCGTGATAGGAGCCGTGGAAGCCGATGATCACCGGGCGGCCGGTCGAGCGGCGCATCAGCTTGATCGCGATCTCGATCGCCTCGGTGCCGTTGAGCGCGATGTCGTAGCGGGTCAGGCTCGCGGGGGCGACCTCGAGCAGCCGCTCGCCGAACCGCGCGGTGAGCTCGGAGACGAGCGCGTGGCTGTCCTCGTTGCCGAACCGCGCGAGCGCCTCGGTCACCGGGCCGAGCAGCTCGGGCCGCCCGGCGCCGAGCGGCACCGAGGCGGAGGCCGAGGCGAGGTCGAGGTAGACGTTGCCGTCGACGTCGGTGACCGTCCAGGCGCGCTTGTGCGCCAGCGCGAACGGGGTCAGCCCGGCGGAGAGCCCCGGATAGGCGCGACGCTCGATCCGCGCGAGGACCTCGCGGCTGCGCGGGCCGGGCGGCTCGACGACGATCGAGGGCGCCTCGATCGACTCCCATTCGGGGGGGATCAGGGGGCTCACCGCGGCGCCTCGCGCGGCTCGTGGGAGGGCGGCCGGCTCATCGCAGCGCCTCGCGCACCCTGGCCGCGGGCCCGCGGGCGTCACGGAGCACCTCGCGGGCGCAGTTGCGCCCGTTCGCGCCGGTCACCCCGCCGCCCGGATGGGTGCCCGCCCCGCACAGGTACAGGCCCGCGACCGGGGTCCGGTAGTCGCCCCAGCCGCGCACCGGGCGCAGGTTGAAGAGCTGGTCGAAGGCCATCTCCCCGTGCAGGGCATGCCCGCCCCAGATCCCGAGCAGCGCCTCGAGGTCGGGCGGGGCGAGCACCTGGCGGCCGAGAATCGACCCGGGCAGGTTGGGGAAGTGCTCGCCGAGCTTGGCGATCGCGCGGTCGGCGACGTCGTCGCGAATCTCGTCCCAGGAGCCCTCGGCCAGCGTGTAGGGCTGGGAGTTGACGTCGATGGTCACCGCGTGGCGGCCCTCGGGGGCGAGCGAGGGATCGTGGACGGTGGGCACGCAGAGCTCGATGTGCGGGTCGAGGGCCGGGCGCCCGGCGCGCGCCTCGGCCTGGGCGGCGTCGAGCTCGGCGATCGTCGGGTTGACCTCGACGATCCCGCGGTGGTAGGGCTGCACTCCGGCGGCGTCGACGGCGGCCGCGCGCGGCAGCTCGTCGACGGCGAGGTTGATCTTCACGCTCGTGCCCTCGCAGCGATACGCGCGCACGGCGGCCCGGAAGGATGACGGCAGCTCGCCCGGCTCGAGCAGTCCCAGGAAGGTCGTCTTCGGGTCGGCGTTGGAGAGCACCCGCTCGGCGCGCAGCAGCTCGCCGTCGGCGAGCTCGAGCCCGACCGAGCGCCCTCCCTCGACGAGGATCCGCTCGACCGGCGCGCCGGTGCGGATCTCGGCCCCGGCCTCGCGGGCCGCCTCGGCCATCGCCTCGGTGAGCCGGCCGATCCCGCCGCGGACGAAGCCCCACTGGCGGATCCCGCCGCCCGCCTGCTCGGAGGCGTGGTCGTGGAGCAGCACGTAGGCGGTGCCGGGGGTCGACGGGCCCGCGGTCGAGTCGTTGATCGCGTGCCAGCCCAGCGCCGCCATCAGCTGCTCGGACTCGAACCACTCCGAGAGGTACTGGGTCGCCGAGGTGCCGAACAGATACGTCGCGTCGGCGACCAGGTCGCGGTTGCGCGCCGCGCGCACCCCGAGGGCGGCGAGCCGGGCGAGGTCGCGCGGGCGCCGCGCGCGCGGGTCGGGCGGAGTGCTGTCGATCAGCGGCGTGATCAGCCTCGCCAGCCGCCCGAGCTCGGCCTCGAAGTCCGTTAGCGCCGCCGCGTCGGCGGCCGAGAAGCGGCGCGTCTCCGCCTGGGTCGCGGCGAGATCGTCGTCGAGCGCCAGCGCGGATCCGTCGGCATAGAGGTTGAGCGAGGGGCCGGCCGGATCGACGACGACCCCGCGCTCGACCAGCCGCAGGTCGCGCCACACCGGCTCGCGCAGCATGCTCAGCACGTAGGCGCCCGTCGACGCGCGGTAGCCCGGCTCGAACTCCTCGGTCACGCAGCACCCGCCGACGATCTCGCGGCGCTCGCAGACCACCGTGCGCAGGCCCGCCCGCGCCAGGTAGAAGGCCGCGACGAGCCCGTTGTGGCCGCCGCCGACGATCGCGGCGTCGTACGTGGCGGGCGAGCCGCTCAAGCTCGCGGCCTCAACGGCGGCCGGGCTCGGCTTCGCCCTGTCGGGCTCCGCCTCACGATCAGCGGCCTCAACGGCGGCCGGGCTCGGCTTCGCCCTGTCGGGCTCCGCCTCACTGTTCGAGCTGCCTGATCTTCGTCAGGCGGTAGGCGACGATCGCGAAGATCGCCGAGGCGCCGAGCATCAGCATGCTCATCGCCGCGCCGCCGTTCAGATCGCCGCTTTCGAGCACCAGGTCCTGGACCGCGTTGCCGAGCATGTAGCCCTCGGTGCCGCCGACCAGCGCCGGGCTGGCGAAGTCGGTGAACAGCGGGATGTAGACGAGCAGCAGGGCGACGAAGATCCCCGGCGCGATCAGCGGCAGCAGGACGCGGCGGGCGGTCGTCGCCCAGCCGGCGCCGAGGTCGCGCGCGGCCTCGAACAGGTTGCCGTCGATCGCCTTCATCGCCGCGTAGATCGGGATCACGGTGTAGGTCAGGTAGCTGGTCGAGAGCACGAGGATGACCGAGAACTTGCTGAACAGCAGGGCGTCGACCGGGGCGTTGGTGATTCCGAGGTCGATGAGCGCCGTGTTGATCAGCCCCTCGCGCCCGAGCAGCATCCGCCAGGCGTAGATGCGGACCATCGGGTTGAGCTCGTCGGCGAGCACGAAGAAGAGCAGCAGCGGCACCTCCCAGCGCCCGACCTTGAAGGCGAGCACGTAGGCGAGGGGCACCGCGACCAGGAGCTGGATCACCATCGCCACGGTCGCGATCAGGACGGTGGTCAGGGCGACCTCGCGATAGAGCGGGTCGCTGAGCACGTCGCCGAAGTTGCTCAGGGTGAAGCCCGACTGGCCGCTCAGGACCCCGTACTGCAGGGCGATCACCAGCATGACCACCATCGGCGCCAGGAAGAAGGCGCCGAGCAGGGCCGTCGGCGCCGACATGAAGGCGAACGGGCGCAGCAGCGAGCGCCAGCGCCGGCGCGGCGCTGCGGGCACCGGCAGCGAGGCGGACTCCATCGCTACCGCACCGCCCCGGTCATCAGGTCGCTGAGCGTCTCGTCACCGCGCCCGCTGCGCCGGCCGAGGCGCTTGATCAGCCGCCAGGCGCCGAACACGGCGATCACCTGGGCGACGGCGATCACGGTCGAGACGGCGTTGACGACCGGCAGGTTCTCCGATTGGCGCAGGATCGAGAAGACCCAGACCGGGAACGTCTGGTCGAAGCCGCCGAGGAAGAACGAGATCTCGAAGTTGTTGAACGACCAGGCGAAGGCGAAGATCCCGGCCGCGGCGAGCGAGGGCGCGATCTGGGGCAGGACCACGTAGCGCAGCATCTGCATCTGCGAGGCGCCGAGGTCGATCGCGGCCTCCTCGAGCGAGCGCGAGAAGCGCACCAGCCCGGCCGAGATGATCGCGACGACGAGCGGGAAGGTGACGACCAGGTGCATGAGCCCGATCGTCTGCAGCGAGAGCGCGACGCCGAGCTGGCTGAAGAAGATCAGCCCGGCGACCCCGATGATCAGCCAGGGGACGACGAGCACCGAGCCGTGCAGCCCGGCGGCGAAGCCGCGGCCGGCGAAGCGCAGGCGGGTCAGCCCCCAGGCGGCCATGATCCCGAGCACCAGCGAGGCGACGGTGACCAGCGAGGCGACGATCAGCGAGTTGACGACCGCGTCGCGGGCCTGGCCGTTCGACCAGGCCTCGTCGTACCAGCGGGTGGTGAAGCCCTCCCAGGGCAGCGAGATGATCGACGAGTCGTTGAACGAGAACAGCGCCAGCATCAACACCGGCCCGAACAGGATCACGAGCACGAGGGCGACCAGGGCCCAGCTCGCGACCCCCGGCAGCCGGCGGCGCAGCCGCAGGCCGAGGCCGGGCTCGACCCGCGCGGCCGGCGCCGCGCGGGTTGCCACCGGGCGCGGGAGCGCTACTGGGCCTGCACTTCTTGCCATGCGCGGTCGTAGGCCTCGGCGTTGTCGGGCTCGGTCTCGGGGATCGCGGTCTCGAGGTTGCGGGGGTCGGCGCTCTCGTGGTAGCGCTTGGGCAGCAGCTCGAGCGCGTCCGGGTTCATCGCGACGTAGCCCAGCTTCGCCGAGATCGCCTGCGCCTCGGGGGAGGCGTAGTAGTTGATCAGCTTGTACGCGGCGTCGAGGTTCTGCGCGTGCGAGGTGATCGCCAGGCCGCAGACCCACGAGAGCGCGCCCTCCTCGGGTGCGATCCACTTGACCGGCAGCCCGTCGTCGATCATCGCCTGCGCCGTGCCGCGACCGCCGTCGGCGATCACCGCCTCGCCCGACTTGAACAGGTTGACCATCGAGGCGTCGGAATCGGCGAAGGCGCGGAACTGGTCGCGGTGATCGATCAGATACTGCTTCGCCTGCTCGACCTCGGCGTCGGAGAGGTTCATCGGGTCATCGAGGCCGAGCGCCAGGGCCGCGACCGCGATCGCCGTCAGCGGGGTCGCCTCGAGCGCCGCGTTGCCGGCGTAGGCCGGATCGAAGAGCGCCTGGTAGGACTGCGCCTCGCGCTCCGGGACCTCGTCGGTGTTGACGATCAGCCCGTGCGGGCCGGCCGAGGCCGGCGCGAAGAGCACGTGGCCCGCTTCGTCGCGGACCTCGTCGGCGTCCGAGAAGGCGAGCTTGTTGAAATTGGCGACCCCCTTCGGGTCGAGCGGGCGCAACAGGTCGCGGACGATCAGCGGGCTCATCTCATCGGTGCAGACCTCGACCACGTCCGCCTCGAACCCGCCGGCGAGCTTCGCGGCGGCCGCCTTGTTGGAGTTGAAGGTCGCGGCCTTCAGGTCGAGGTCGGGGTTCTGCTCGCGGAACGGGTCGAGCATCTGATCGGGCGCGGTGTCGCCGTAGGTGAACATGCGCAGCGTCCCGGTCGCCGGGGCGTCGGGATCGTCGGGCGCGGCGGCGACGGCGCTCTCGCCGCCGCCCGAGCCGCAGGCCGATAGCGCGACCGCGGCGACGATCGCCAGCGCGGCCAGCAATGAACCCGTTCGGGTGGCCGATCCTCGTCTGCTCACGATGACTCCTTTCATTGCGCCCGGGGCCCCCTGCGGGCTCGCGTCCGGGCGTCGTGATCGCGCGAGCCGCTCGCGGCGATCACGGGGCGGTTCCGTTGCTCTCGGGGCGGACGATGAGGCTGTGCTGCTGCGGCCAGCTCAGGGTCACCCGGTCACCGGGGGCCAGGGCGCTGGCGTCGTCGTCGTTGAGCTCGTGGACCACCAGCCGCTCGCCGGTGACGATCTCGACCACGGTCTGGGAGAGCGAGCCGAGGTAGATGCGCTCGACCACCGTCGCGGCGACGACCGAGCCGCCGCCGTTCGGCTCGCCGCCGATCCGGATCTTCTCGGGGCGCACCGCGATCCGCAGGGCCCGGGCCGAGCCGCCGGGATCGCGGGCGACCACCCGCATGCCGTCGGCGAGCTCCATCACGGCGAGCTCGCCGTCGCGGCGGGTCACGTCGAGCGCGATCGCGTTCGAGGTGCCGATGAAGTCGGCGACGAAGGCGGTCTCGGGGCGCTCGTAGAGGCTCTTGGGGTCGTCGAGCTGGCAGACGCAGCCGCCGTCCATGACCGCGATCCGGTCGGACATCGTCAGCGCCTCCTCCTGGTCGTGGGTGACGTAGACGAAGGTCGTCCCGGTCGACTTCTGGATCCGCTTGAGCTCGAGCTGCATCTCGCGGCGCAGCTTCAGGTCCAGGGCGCCGAGCGGCTCGTCGAGCAGCAGGGCGGCGGGGCGGTTGACCAGCGCGCGGGCGAGCGCGACCCGCTGGCGCTGGCCGCCCGAGAGCTCGGCGGGGCGGCGCTCGGAGAGCCCCTCGAGGTGGACCACGCCGAGCATCTCGTCGACCCTGGTCCGGGTCTCCT
>WHSW01000610.1:231-500 GCA_009379895.1 Solirubrobacterales bacterium | reverse complement strand
GACTTCACCGCGCTCGGCGGCCGTCGGTTCGTGGCGCTCGAGCGTGACGGCCTCGAGGGGGAGGAGGCCGTCCACAAGCGCGCGTTCACGGTTGAGCTCGACCGCGGCGAGGCCCGCAAGGACGAGGTCGTCGACTTGCTCGACCTCGCCGACCCCGATCTGATCTCGCTTCCGGCTCGGCCTGGCGACGTCGGTCTCGGCGATCCGTTCGCGATGCCGTACGTGACGATCGAGAGCGTCCTGCCGCTCGGCGGCAAGCGACTCGCGAT
>WHSW01000610.1:0-221 GCA_009379895.1 Solirubrobacterales bacterium | reverse complement strand
CGACACGAACTTCGGCTCGACCGGCCGCAACCCCGAGCTCCCCGACGATTCCGACTTCATCGTCACCCGGGTGCCGGCGCTGCGCGGAGGCTGAAAGGGCTCTGCCCGGCTACATGGTGATCCGCGCCAAGCACCGGCGCTGACGCCCGCCGCTCAGAGGTCGGTCTGCTCGACCACCCGGTTCGGGTGGACGCTCACCACCCGCAGGAGCTCGTCGCCGG
>WHSW01000060.1 GCA_009379895.1 Solirubrobacterales bacterium | reverse complement strand
AGCGCCACGGCCACGTCGCGCAGCACCTCGCCCGGGTCGTGCGCCGAGGCGCGCCGCCGGCCCGAGCGCGCGACGGGCTCGCCCCAGGACCGTCTCGGCGCCACCGTGCAGCCCCCGCAGCGGCTCGATTGCAAAGAACCCCTCGCCGGGGCACGCCGGCTCGACCGCGGCGCCGATCGCCTCCAGCCGGCGCAGGGAGCCCTCCCAGATCGCCTCGGCTCGCACCGGGTCGGAGGGCACCAGGACCAGCGCGGGGCAGCGCGAGAGCGCCTCGCCAAGCCGCATCCCGGCCCGAACGCCGAACGCCTCGGCGGCCCCTGATGCCTCACCGACGACCTGCGGGCCGCCCGGCTCGGGCGCCAGGGCCACGGGGCGGCCGAGCATCTCGTGACGGTCGGAGAGCGCGCTGGTCAGCGAGAGTCGGGGGATGAGCGCGCAGGCGAGCATGGCCATGGATCGAACACATGTTCGTAGAGGATGCGCAAGGTGTCAAGGCCAATTCACCCCAGCGTCAGAATTGTCGGGATCGGCGGCGACGAGGGAGAGCGGAGCCGCCGTTCTTAGCGGTAGCATCGGTGACCTCGCCGGGGTTCTTGCACGCCCCGGCCCCGGCCCTCGATGGGTTGCGGTCCAGGCGTCGATCCTGATAGGAATCGGCCTGGAGGGCCGTACGGCCACCTGTGTATTCGTGTTCTGAGAGAGGAGTAGTAGATGTCAAGGATCAAGCTGGTCCTGCTCGCCTTGGCGATCGCCGGCTTGTCGCTGGTCGTCGTCGCCTGCGGTGACGACAATGGGGACAGCGGAGACAGCGGAGACGATGGGGGCGGTGAGACCTCGCTCGAGTTGACGATCGGGGACTCGGTGCCGCTCAGCGGTGACCTGGCCGACTTCGGGCCCCCCGGCCAGAAGGCGGCGGACATGGCGATCGATGTGATCAACGACGCGATCTCCGAGGCAGGCGTCGACCACACCGTGAGCATCGTTCACGAGGACAACTGCGGCGGCGCCGATCAGCAGTGCGCCGTGCAGGCGGCCCGCAAGCTGGTCGACTCCGACGGCGCGAGCTGCATCGCCGGAGCCTGGGCCTCGGCGGACACGATCCCGACCGCGGAGTCGGTCGCGATCCCGGAGGATGCCCTGCTGATCTCGCCGGCATCGACTTCGGATGAGATCACCGGGCTCGACGACCCCAACGGGGTGGTCAATCGGACCACGCCGCCGGACTCGTTCCAGGGCCCGACGCTCGCCAACTACGTCGACAAGGCGCTCGGTGGCGCCGAGGGCAAGACGGTCAACGTGGGCGCCCGCAACGATGCCTACGGCACGGGCCTGGCCGACACGTTCATTCAGGCCTGGGAGGGCCTGGGAGGCCAGATCGGCGAGAGCGTCGTATACGACATCAATCTGCCCAACTACGACACTGAGGCCGGCCAGATCACGTCCGGCGGCCCGGACGGGACCGTGATCGTCGACTTCCCCGAGACCTACAACAAGGTCGGTCCCGCGCTGGTGCGGACGGGGAACTTCGATACGAAGACCACGTTCGTGACCGACGGGCTGATCTCCGGCGACCTGATCAAGAGCGCCGGCGAGCAGGCCACGGTCGGGCTGCGCGGCACCGCGCCGGGCACCCCCGACGACGCCACGCAGACGGTGGCGTTCGACGACCGCTACAAGGAGTTTGACCCGACGGACGTCGACAGGATGACGTTCGACGCTCAGAACTTCGACGCGGTGGTCCTCTGCTACCTGGCCGCCGTGGCGGCCGGGTCGACCGAGGGCGTCGACATGGCCGCGACGGTCCGCGACATCAGCGCGCCTCCGGGTGACCCGTACACCTGGGAGGAGCTGCCCGAGGCGATCGAGGCGCTGCAGAACGGCGACGACATCGACTACCAGGGCGCCTCCGGCGCGATCGACATGGACGAGAACGGAGACGCGACCGCCGGCGTCTACGACATCTACCAGTTCAAGGGCGGTGAGGTCACACCCGTGGACGAGGTGCCGGTGGCGGCGCCAGACAAGTAGGCCGAAGCGGCGCGTGAGCGTCGCATCGCAGGAGGCGGCTGGGGCCAAGCGCCCCGGCCGCTTCGCGTTGCGGCCCGCAGCGGCACCCGGCGCCGCCCGGTGTGCCGGCGACGGCCGCCGCCGGGGCTGAGGACCTCAGCCCTGCGTCTGAGCCTGGTCGATCCGCGCGGTGCCGCCGAGGTAGAGCTCGGCGACCTTCGGGTCGGCGAGCAGCTCCCTGCCCGGACCCTCGAAGCGGTCGCGGCCGAGGTCGAGGACGTACCCGCGGTCCGACATCGCCAGCGCGCGACGGGCGTTCTGCTCGACCATCACGATCGTCACCCCGGCCCGGTTGATGTCCTCGACCTTCTCGAAGATCGCGTCGACGAACGCCGGCGCGAGCCCGGCCGACGGCTCGTCGAGCAGCAGCGCCTGCGGGTCGGCCATCAGCGCGCGCGCCATGGCCACCATCTGGCGCTCGCCGCCGCTCATCGTCCCCGCCGCCTGCCCGCGGCGCTCGCCGAGCCGCGGGAAGAGCTCGCACATGTAGTCGATCTGCTCGCGGGTGCGATCGCGCTCGAGCGAGCCCATCTCGAGGTTCTCCTCGACGCTCAGGGTGGGGAAGACGTTGTCGAGCTGGGGCACGTAGCTGAGCCCGAGCCGGGTGATCATGTGCGGCTTGCGGCCGGAGATCTCCTCCTCGCGAAACAGGATCCGTCCCTGGCGCGGGTGCAGGAGGCCGAAGATCGTCTTGATCAGGGTCGACTTGCCGGCCCCGTTCGGGCCGACGATGGTCACGATCTCGCCCTCGGCGACCCGGATCGAGACCCCGTTGAGGATGTCGGCCTCGGGGAGGTAGCCGGCGACCAGCTCCTCGGTGCGCAGCAGGGAGCCGTTGGCCTGCGCCGGGCGTGCGGCCTCGTTCGGCTGACCGGCCTCGCTCACTCGCTCGCACCCTCGCCGTCGGCGCCCGGCGGCGTCACCTTGGCCCCGCCCAGGTAGGCGTCGATGACCCTCTCGTCAGCGCGCACCTCGTGCGGCTCGCCGTCGGCGATCACCTTGCCCTCGGCCATCACGATCACCCGATCGGCGTGGTTCATGACCACCTCCATGTCGTGCTCGATGAATAGGAAGGTGACCCCGTCCTCGGCGCGCAGGCGCTGCATGTGGTCGAGCAGGCGCCGGCCGAGGGTCGGGTTGATCCCCGCCATCGGCTCGTCGAGGAGCAGGAAGCGCGGCCGGGTCATCAGCGCCCTGGCGAGCTCGAGCAGCTTGCGCTGGCCCCCCGAGAGCGTGCCCGCGTACTGATCGGCGAGCTTGGCCAGGTTGAAGACCTCGAGCAGCTCCAGCGCCTGCTCGCGGACCTCCCGCTCGCGGCGGATCGAGGCCGCGGGGCGGAAGATCACGTTGCGCAGACGCTCCCCGGGCTGGTTGGGGGCGGCGAGCATCATGTTGTCGATCACCGGCATCGCCGAGAGCGCCTTGGTGATCTGGAAGGTGCGGACCATGCCGAGCCGGGCGATCATGTACGGGGGGCGGCCCTGGACCTCGCGGCCGGCGAACACGGCGCGGCCGCCGTCGGGGCGGTAGAAGCCGGTGATCAGGTTGAAGAAGGTCGTCTTGCCGGCGCCGTTGGGGCCGATCAGCGCGGTGATCGAGGCCTCGCCGACGCTCATCGTCGCGCCGTCGACCGCCTGGATCCCGCCGAAGCGCTTGACGATGCCGTCCGCCTCGAAGATCGCCCGCGCGCCGGTGTCCGCGGCGGGCGCCGGTGCCGCGGCGGTGGCGGGCTCAGTCACCGAGCACCATCTCCTCGCGCTTGCCGAACGCCCCCTGCGGGCGGAAGGCCATCAACCCGATCAGCACCACGCCGAGGATCATGAAGCGCAGCGCCGCGATCTTGGTCTCCGAGAGCGGCAGCTCGACGAACCGCATGCCCTCGAGCACCGTCCACAGGATCACCGAGCCGACCACGACCCCCCAGTAGTTGGCGAGCCCGCCGAGCAGGAGGACGACGTAACCGATGAAGGTGACCAGGGGCTGGAACTCGTCGGGGACGACGAACTTCAGGTTCAGGGCGAGGACGAAGCCCGCCAGCGCCCCCGTGGTCGCCGCGAAGGCCAGGGATTGGAGCTTGTAGGAGAAGGCGTTCTTGCCCAGCGCGCGCGCCGCGTCCTCGTCCTCACGGATCGCCCGCAGGACGCGGCCCCATGGGGTCCGCTGGATGCGGCTGAAGCCCACGATCAGCACGATCGCGACCACCCAGGTGACGAGGAAGAGGGGGAAGAGGCTGGGCACGTCGGTCCAGCCGAGGTCGACGATGAACTCCTCGATCGAGTCGGAGACCGAGTTCCAGCTGTTGTCGAAGCCGAAGATCCCCTGGGGGCCGTTGGTCAGGTCGCGAGCGTTGAGCGCCACCAGCCGGATCGCCTCGGCGGCGGCGATCGTCGCGATCGCGAAGTAGTCGGCGCGCAGGCGCAGGGAGGGCAGGCCGATGATCAACCCGAAGCCGATCGCGATCAGGATCGAGATCGGCAGCGAGAGCCAGAAGTTCACCCCGTGCTCGGCGGTCAGGATCGCCATCGAGTAGGCGCCGATCGCCATGAAGCCGACCTGGCCGAAGTTGAAGATCCCGGTGAAGCCGACGTTCATCTGCAGCCCGGTGGCGAAGATCGCGTAGGTCCCGGCGAGGATCCCGACGCTGGTCCAGAAGTCGATGTCCGTGAAGGCGCTGAAGGAGACGGCGAGGTGAAATGCCGAGAGCGGGTCGCTCATACGGTCCTCGCTCGCCCGAGGATGCCCTCGGGCCTGATGATCAGGACGATGATCAGGATCACGAAGCCGACCGCGAGCTTGAGGCCCGGGGTGACGAAGAAGGTCGACCACTCGATCACGATGCCGAGCAGGACGCCCGCGGCCAGGGCGCCGAACGGGTTGCCGATCCCGCCGAGGATCACGGCGGCGAAGATCGGCAGCAACAGCTCGAACCCGAGCTCGGGCTGCAGCTGGGTGACCGCGCCGGCGAAGACGCCGGCCAGCCCGGCGAGCCCGGCGGCGAAGATCCAGGTCCAGAGGATCACCCGCGAGGTGTCGATCCCCGAGGCCTCGGCGAGCTCGAGGTCGTCCGAGAGCGCCCGCATGCGCTTGCCGAGCAGGGTCATGCGCAGCATCAGGCCGGTCGCGACCAGGGTCACGAACCCGACGACGACCACGATCAGCTGCGTGCGGCCGATTCGCAGGTCGAGGAAGTTGACGGTGTCGGTGACGTTGACGTCGAGCTGGCGCAGCTCCGTGCCCCAGACGAACTGGATCCCGTAGCGGAGCAGGAACGAGAGCCCGATCGTCATCAGGACGAGCTGGAGCATGCCGGCGCCGCGGCCGCGCATCGGTGCCCACATCAGCTTCTCGAGCGCGACCCCGAGCAGGGCGGTGGTCGCGATCGCGAACAGGATGCCGAAGATCAGCGGCACGCCCCAGGTGACGTTGACCAGGTAGGCCATGTAGGCGCCGAAGGTGAGGAACTCACCGTGGGCGAAGTTGACCAGCTTCAGGATCCCGTAGACGAGCGTCAGGCCGACCGCGCCGAGCGCGTAGATCGCGCCGAGGGAGAGCCCGTTGATGCCTCGCTGGGAGACGCTCTGCAGGTCATGCAGCATGAGCAGCATGGCGAGGATGTTGAGCAGCACGACGACCGCGAGCAGCGCCGGGCGCCGCTCGAGCGCGGTCAGCGCGAAGATCGAGATCGCCACGATCGCGACCAGCGCCACCCACTCGAGCGCCGAGTCGGGAAACCGGTCGGCGAGCAGCAGCACCAGGTCGAGCAGCAGCACGCCGGCCGCCGCCTTGACCCCGAACGGGGCGTCGTTGACGCTGTTGACCAGGTTCGCCAGTCGCTCGCCCAGCGAGCGTTCCTGCCCCGCGCCCAGCGTTCCAGCCTCCATCCCGGGGAGAGACTATGCCCTTCGTGCCCCGGAATGAAACCCGCCGGGCCCCGGTCGTCCCGGGCTCGACCCGCTCGCGGCCCCCAGCGTGCGGCGCACGGCCGCGATCACCTCGTCGGTGAACTCGGTCGTCTCGGCGTGGCCCCCGAGGTCGGGGGTGCGGGTTCCCGAGCCGACCACCTCGAGCACCGACTCGTGCACCGCCCGCGATGCCCGCTCGGCGGCGTCGTCGCCGGCGTAACGCAGGAGGGAGGCCGCGGCGAGGATCATCGCCATCGGGTTGGCGAGGCCCTTGCCCTCGAGCGCGGGCGCCGTGCCGTGCGGGGCCTCGGTCATCGCCACCCGCGCAGCGAGCTCGTCGTCGAGCGCGAGGAGCAGCGATTCGGCGGCGGCGATCGACCCGAACAGCGGCAGCACCAGGTCGGAGAGCAGGTCCCCGTCACGGTTCAGGCAGGGGATGACCAGCGGATCGCTGGCCGCGCCGGTGACCAGCCCGGCCAACGTGGCGTCGATCAGCACCGGCTCGTAGGCGATCGCGGGGTGGCGCTCGGCGGCGGTGTCCATCTCCTCCTTGAGCATCCCCTCGTAGACCGGGCTCACGGTCCACTTCGGCCCGCCGTAGACGCGGGCGTCGAGCAGCTCGGCCTGGCGGAACGAGTACTCGGCGACCGCGCGGCAGTCCGAGCGGCGGATCGTCTCCGTGCGGTGGGCGAGCTCGTCGTCGCCGTCGGGCTCCCGCCACTGCTCGGCGCCGTAGGCGTCGCCGACCGCCATCCGGCAGATCGCGATCGGCTCGTGCACCCCGGCGACCGGGGCCACGCCGGGGATCCGTCGGCCGGTGCGGACGATCACCTTGCCGCCAATCGCCTCGCGCAGCAGGCGGTTGGGGCTGCCGACGTCGCCGGAGCCCTCGGGGGTGATCGTCGCCGCCTTGATCCCGAGCCCGGCCTCGCGCAGCGCCGCCGCGGCCTCGAGGACCACCTGATTGCCGCTCGCCCGCCGCGTCTCGAGCGAGAGATCGAAGCGCTCGATCTCGATCTCGATCCCGATCACGCTCGGGTCGAGCACCCGCAGCGCCTCCTCGAGCAGCTCCTGGCCCGTCTGGTCGCCCTCCAGCGCGATTATGCTCAGCGGAGCCATGTTCGGCCGAGGCTATCCCAGTGAATGAGCGCCGAGATCTGCACCTGGTGCGGGAAGCCCGTCGAGGGCGACCATGGCTTCCGCCTCTACGAGGTGGCGGGGGAGAGGCGGGCGGCGTTCTGCCGGCTCGAGCACATCGTCCCGTGGGCGATCCGGGGGGCGCACTGGGAGCCCGGGGGTCCCGTCGAGCCGCGGGAGGTCGCCGCGCGGCCGCGGCGCTGCTCGCAATGCGATGCCGAGCTCGGCGAGGTGCACGTGCTCTGCGTTCGACACCGCGGCGACCACCGGATCTCCGATGCCTTCTGCTCGGTCGACGACCTGACGGCGTGGGCGAAGGCCGGCGGGCGCTGGCGCTAGGGATTGGCGGATGCTGCGCCTGATCCTCAACGTCCTCTGGCTCCTGCTCGGCGGCTTCTGGATGGCCATGGGGTGGCTGCTCGCCGCGCTGGTCATGTTCATCCTCATCATCACGATCCCGTTCGGCGTCCAGGCGGTGAAGATCGCGGGCTTCACGCTGTGGCCGTTCGGGCGCACGCTGGTCAAGCGCGGCGATGCCGGCATCCCGTCGATGATCGGCAACGTGATCTGGTTCCTGCTCGCCGGCTGGTGGCTCGCGCTCGCGCATCTGATCACGGCCGTCCTGCTCGCGATCACGATCATCGGCATCCCGCTAGCCGCGGCGCACATCAAGCTGGTCCCGATCTCGCTGATGCCGTTCGGACGCGAGGTGCTGCCGGTCGACTCGCTTCCGGCGGGCAGCGACGCCGTGGTCGTCGCCCACCGCCGCTGAACCCGGCGCCCGGCGACGATCGTTTGCGTCGGGGCCCGAGGGCGGGGCGCACCGCTTTTCCCGGCGCGGCGGTGGCAAAGGCGTGGTCGGGCTGCGTGGGGAGGGGCCCCGTGGCCCGACGCGCAACCGGGAATGTGCACTCGACGCGACCGGCCCCGTGAGCGCACATCCGAGGCACGCATAGGACCGCCGATGTACACGGTTCGCCCCGGTGCGGTCGAGTGCACATTTTCGGTCCCGAGGCCCGCCACCGGCGCCCGCGGCCCTCCCGTTACCTGCCCGGGCGCGCCCTCATCGACCGGCGACGAGTCGAGAGCGCCACCCGACCTCTCGGATGCGCCATGGGCGCGCCTACCCCGCCCTCAGCCCGGTCCGCCCTGCCCCCGGCCCTCGCCCCGCGGCCTGCCGTCGGGGTTCGACCCTCCGCCGCGGGCCGGGGGCTTGGACTCGAGCACGCCCGATCCCGCGAACTCCTCGATCAGCCGCGCGGTCTCGCGCGGCTTCTCGACGTTCGGCGAGTGCCCGGCGCCCTCGATCGTCTCCAGGCGCGCCCCCGGCACGTCGTCGTAGGCGGCCAGCGACGAGGTCGGGTCGAAGCTCTGGTCCTCGGAGCCGAAGATCACCATCAGCGGCACGGCCACCGCCTGGATCCGCTCGTCGAGCGGGATCTCGTCGGTGTAGTGCTCCTCCTCGGCGGCGATCTCGTCGTAGGCGGTGTAGGTCATCGCCTCCTTGTCGCGGACGACCTGATCGGGGTCGGCGAAGCCGTCGGAGATCTCGTAGCCGGGCGCGAAGGCGCGCTCGTAGGCCTTCTCGACGACGGCGTCGATGCTGACCCTCCACATCGCCTCCCCGATCACCGGCGTCATCGTCAGCGAGGCGAGGAAGTCCGAGTCGCCGTAGCCGGAGTCGGGCGCCTCGTCGATGATCACGACCCGGTCGACGAGCTCGCTGGCCTGCTCGGCGACCGAGACGGCCACCGCTCCGCCGAGCGAATGGCCGACGACGACCGCGCCCTGGGCGCCGAGCCGGTCGAGCGCCCCCGCGACCAGGGCGCCCTGGTCGGCGATCGCGTAGCCGGACCCCGGCTTCGCCGAGCCGCCGTGGCCGAGGAGGTCGATGCGGATCACGCGATGCTCGCGCGCAAGCGGCTCGACCATCGAGTCCCACCAGCCAAGCGAGCAGGCGAAGCAGTGCAGGAGCACGATCGGCGGGCCCTTGGCCCCGCCGGCGGGCTCGCCGGTGTCGGTGACCTGCAGGTCACCGCCCGGGAGGCTGATGATCTGCCCGCCCTCGACCGTCACCTCGGCCTCCTTGGTCTGGTCGTCGATGATGATCGTGTTGATCGCCAGCAGCGCCGCGAGCGCGACGACCAGCCCGATCAGGATCTTCAGGCCACGGCTCACTCCGCCGTGCCCTCGCGCGGCCCGAGCCCGAGCTCGTCGGCGCGCTCGGACATCGCGGCGATCACGAAGGCCAGGTGCTCGTCGAAGTCGACCCCGAGCTCGTCCGCGCCCTGGCGGACCTCGTCGCGGTTGACGCCGGCGGCGAACGACGGCTGCCGCAGCTTCTTGCGCACCGACTTCGGCTTCATGCCCTCGATGCCGGTCGGCCGGACCAGCGCGCAGGCGGCGATGAACCCGGAGAGCTCGTCGACCGCGAACAGCGTCTTGGCCATCTCCGTCTCGCGCGGGACCTCGAGGAAGGTCGCGTGGCCGGCCACCGCGTCGATCAGTTCCGGCGGCCAGCCGAGCTCGGAGAACAGGCGCAGGGCGGTCCGCGGATGGCCGTTCTCGGCGTCGTCGAGGTCGGGGAAGCGCTCGTAGTCGAGGTCGTGGAGGAGGCCGGTCACGGCCCACAGCTCCTCGTCGCCGTCGCGCTCGCGCGCGTAGGCGCGCATCGCCGCCTCGACCCCGAGCAGATGCTTGCGCAGGGAGTCGGATTGGACCCAGTCGCAGACCAAGTCCCATGCCTCAGCGCGCGTCGGCTGCTCCATGGGGCCATTGTCTACCCTAGCCGCGGCCATGGATAAGTTCGTGATCAAGGGTGGGTCGGCTCTTTCGGGCGAGATCGTCGC
Organism: Solirubrobacterales bacterium; assembly: GCA_009379895.1. Taxonomy (GTDB): domain Bacteria; phylum Actinomycetota; class Thermoleophilia; order Solirubrobacterales; family 70-9; genus WHSW01. The sequence goes on along the minus strand of WHSW01000060.1, from coordinate 10,104 downwards.
GGCGGGCAACAAGAACGCCGCGCTGCCGATCCTCGCCGCCTGCCTGCTCACCGACGAGGAGCTGGTGCTCACGAACGTTCCCCGGATCCGCGACATCGAGACCCAGGTGGCGGTGCTCGAGGGGCTCGGCGTGCGGGCCAGCTGGGGGCCCGACAACGAGCTTCGCCTGCAGGCCGACGACGTCGCCTCGACCGCGCCCGACGAGGCGCTCTCGGCGCGCATCCGGGCGTCCTTCCTGCTCGCGGGCCCGCTGCTGGCGCGCTTCGGCGAGGCGCGGATGCCGCCCCCGGGCGGCGACTTCATCGGCCGCCGGCGCCTCGACCCACACCTCGACGCGCTGCTCGGCATGGGCGCGCGGATCGAGGGCCAGCGCGAGGTCCTGATCTCGGCGCCGCCGGGCGGCCTGCGCCCCTCCGGGATCTTCATGGACGAGCCCTCGGTGATGGCGACCGAGAACGCGCTGATGGCCGCCGCGCTGACGCCCGGGCCGACGACGATCTCGAACGCGGCGTGTGAGCCCCACGTCCAGGACCTCGCCCGGCTGCTGGCCAAGATGGGCGCCCAGATCGACGGCATCGGCTCCAACGTGATGACGGTGCACGGTCGTGACCGTCTGGGCGGTGCCGAGCACCGCGTCTGCGCGGACCACATCGAGGTGGCGAGCTTCATGGCGCTGGCGGCGGCGACGGGGGGCGAGCTTCGCGTCCGCGACGCGGTGCCCGAGGACCTGATCACGATCCGCCGCGCGTTTCGCCGGCTCGGGCTCACGTCGATGATCGAAGGCGACGACGTGCTGGTGCCGCCCGAGCAGAAGCTCGAGGTCCGCGACGACCTCGGCGACGCGATCCCGAAGATCGACGACGGCCCGTGGCCGGCGTTCCCCGCCGATCTGACCTCGATCGCGCTGGCGCTCGCCACCCAGGCGCGGGGCACGATCCTGATCTTCGAGAAGATGTTCGAGAACCGCCTCTTCTTCGTCGACAAGCTCGTCGCCATGGGCGCTCGGATCACGCTCTGCGATCCCCACCGGGCGATCGTCAGCGGTCCGAGCCGGCTTCACGGCGAGCGCCTCGAGAGCCCCGACATCCGCGCTGGCATGGCGATGCTCATCGCCGCCCTGTGCGCGGGAGGGACGTCGGAGATCGGCAACGTCGTCCAGATCGATCGCGGCTACGAGCGCATCGACGAGCGCCTGCGCGACCTCGGGGCGAGAATCGAGCGGGTCGCCGTGGAACCGGTGCCGGCATAGGCCGGCGCCTCAAATCCGCCGAGATCCTCCGCTTCGCGTCCAGCCTCGGCGGGTGATCGAAGGACGAGCTTTGTCATGACCCACCCGATTCCCCCTGGCACCAGGGACATCCTGCCCGACGAGATGCGCGAGCTGCGGCGCCTGAGCGTGGCGCTGATCGAGGCCTTCGAGCGCTTCGGCTACGGCGAGGTCTCGACCCCGACGATCGAGTACGAGGAGGTGCTCGCGCGCGGCGGCGAGAGCGGCGCGCCGGTCGCCTACCGGTTCTTCGACGAGCGCGGGGAGCTGCTCGCGATGCGCTCCGACATGACGATCCCGATCGCCCGCCTGATCGCCAACCGCTACGCCGGCGCCGAGCCCCCGTTCCGCCTTTGCTACCTGGCCACCGCCTATCGGGCCGTGCGCCCGCAGCGCGGCCAGATGCGCGAGTTCACGCAGGCGGGCGTCGAGCTCGTCGGCGTCCCGGCCCCGCAGGGCACCGTCGAGGTGATCGAGGTCCTCTCGGCGGCGCTCGACGCCGCCGGGCTGAGCCGGGCCGTGATCGGCCTCGGCGACGCCGATCTGTACCGCCAGCTGCTCGACGAGCTCGGGGTCGAGGCCGGCGCCTCCGAGCGCCTGCTCGCCTGCCTGGCGGCCCACGACCACGTCGGGCTCGAGGCGGAGGTCGCGCGGCTCGACCTCGGCGCCGGCGAGCGCGAGACCCTGGTCCGGCTGCCCACCCTGCGCGGCGGGCCCGAGGTGCTCGACAGCGCCCGCGACCTCGGCGGCGCCGCGACGGCGCGGGCCAGCGAGCGGCTCGCCGCGACCTACGATGGCCTGCGCGCGCGCGGCGGCGCCGACCGGGTCAACCTCGACCTCGGCCTGCTGCGCGACCTCGGCTACTACACCGGGGCGATCCTCGAGGTCTACGACCCGGCGCTCGGCCACGTCCTCGGCGGTGGCGGGCGCTACGACGGGCTCATGGCCCGCTTCGGCTGGCCGCTCCCGGCGGTCGGCTTCGCGCTGCATCTCGAGCGGCTGCACGTGGCGCAGGCCGAGGAGGAGCGGTTTGCGGCGACGGCCGGCGACGGTCCCGCGCGCGGCCCGGAGCGGGGCTCGTGAGCGGGATCGCCGGCCCGATTCGCACCGGCTCGGACGGCCCGCTGACGCTGGCCGTGCCCCGGGGGGCGCTGTTCTCGGGGACCCTCGACCTGCTCGACACGATCGGGATCGAGACCGCCGCGCCGCGCGGGGACTCGCGCTCGCTGATCTTCAGGACCGAGGAGCTGAACCTGGTCACCATGCGGCCCTCCGACGTGCCCACCTACGTCGAGGCTGGCGCCGCCGACCTCGGCGTGACCGGCAAGGACGTGCTCGGCGAGCAGCGCGACCGGGCCGTCTACGAGCTGCTCGACCTCGGCTTCGGCGCCTGCCGGATGGTGCTCGCGGGCCGGCGTGGAGATCGCAGCCTCGACGAGGCCGAGCGGCGCCTCGGCGCGATGCGGATCGCGACCAAGTACCCGCGCACGACCCAGCGCTGGCTGGCGCACAGCGGCCACCAGGCCGAGGTGATCGAGGTCAAGGGCTCGGTCGAGCTCGCGCCCCTGGTCGGGCTCGCCGACGGGATCGTCGACCTGGTCGACACCGGCCGCACGCTGGCCGAGAACGAGCTCGAGGTGCGCGAGGAGATCGAGATCTGCACCGCGCGCCTGGTCGCGAACCGGGTCGCGCACAAGCTGCGCGCGGTCGAGATCGACGCGCTCGCCGACCGCCTGCGGGAGGCGGCGGCTCGATGACGCCGCGGATCGCGCGGATCGAATGGGACGGCTCGGGGCGCGCCGAGCTCGCGGCACGGCTGCGGGCGATGGCGCCGCCGCTCGACGAGGTGACCGCCGACGTGCGGGAGATCCTCGCCCGGGTCCGGCGCGACGGCGATGCCGCGGTGCGCGAGCTCACCCTGCGATTCGACGAGCTCGCCCCCGAGCGGCTGCGCGTCGACGCGGAGACGCTCGCGGCGGCCGCCGAGCTGCTCGAGCCGCCGGTGCGCGAGGCGCTTCGCGTCGCCGGCCGCAACATCGCCGCGGTCGCCAGGGCCGAGGCCGAGGTGATCTCGCGCCCCGCGATCGCCGCCGGCGGTCAGGGTCAGGCGATCGAGGTCCGCCACGAGCCGGTCGGCTCGGCGGGCATCTACGCGCCCGGCGGCACCGCGGCGCTGGCGTCCTCGGTACTGATGTGCTGCCTGCCCGCGCGGATCGCCGGCGTCGAGCGGATCGCGGTCGCCACGCCCCCCGGGCCGGACGGGCGACCCGCGGCGGCGGTGCTCGCCGCCTGCGCGCTGCTCGGGGTCGAGGAGGTCTACGCGATCGGCGGTGCGCAGGCGATCGCCGCGTTCGCCTACGGCACCGAGAGCGTGCCCGCGGTCGACGTCGTCGCCGGGCCCGGCAATCGCTACGTCGCCGAGGCGAAGCGGCTCGTCTACGGGCACGTCGGCGTCGACGGCGTGATCGCCGGGCCGAGCGAGCTGATGGTGGTCGCCGACGGGACGGCCGTCCCGGAGCAGCTCGCCCTCGACCTCTGCGCGCAGGCCGAGCACGGCGGGACGAGCCCGCTCGTGCTCGCCTCGCCCGACGTCGCGCTCCTCGACGCGATCGCCGAGCGGGTCGTCGAGGTTGCCGAGCATCGCCCGAGCGTCGGCGACGCCCCGCTGGCGCTGGTCGCGACGCCCGGGATCGAGCTCGCCATCGACCTCGCCGACGCGTTTGCGCCCGAGCACCTGGAGCTCGCATTCGCTTCGGCCGACGAGGCGGCGGCGCGCAGCCGGATCGCCGGCTGCGTGTTCGTCGGTGCCGGGGGCGCGACGGCGTTCGGCGACTACGCCGCCGGCTCCAACCACGTGCTTCCGACCGGCGGCGCGGCGCGTTTCGCCGGCCCCCTCGGCCCGGCCGCGTTCATGCGCCGCACGTCCGTAGTCTCCATCCCCGGCGCCGCGGCGACCGCGCTGGCGCCGCACGTCGCGGCGCTCGCCGACGCCGAGGGCCTACCCGTGCACGGCGAATCGGCCGAGGCGAGGATGCAGCGATGAGCGACGAAGCCAGAACCGCGAGGATCGAACGAGAGACGCGCGAGACGCGCGTCTCGGTCGCCCTCTCGCTGGACGGCGGCGAGGTCGCCCCATCGACCGGCGTCGGCTTCTTCGACCACATGCTCGAGCTGGTCGGCCGCCACGCGCGCCTCGGCCTGATCGTCGACGCGAGCGGCGACCTCGAGACCGGGGCACACCACACGGTCGAGGACGTCGGGATCGCGCTCGGCCAGGCGCTCGACCAGGCCCTCGGCGACCGCGCGGGGATCCGCCGCTACGGCCACGCCGTGGTGCCCATGGACGAGGCGCTCGCCGAGTGCGCGATCGACGTCTCGGGGCGGCCGCTGTGTCGATTCGAGGCCGAGCTGCCACCGGTCTCGATCGCCGGCTTCGAGTCCGAGCTGGCGGAGGAGTTCCTGCGGGCGCTGGCGGCGAACGCGAGGCTGACGCTGCACGTCGAGGCCCGCCGCGGCTCCAACGCGCACCATCTGATCGAGGCCTGCTTCAAGGCCTTCGCCCGGGCGCTGCGCGAGGCGGTCTCCATCGACCCCGACGAGACCGGCGTGCCGAGCACGAAGGGGACATTGACCGCGTGACGCGCATACTGATCCTCGACTACGGGATGGGCAACCTGCGCTCGGTCGAGAAGGCGTTCGAGCGCGTCGGGGCGGAGGTCTCGATCGCCTCGGACGCCGCCCGAGCCTCGCGGGCGGACGGGCTGGTGCTGCCCGGCGTCGGGGCCTTTCCGCGGGCCATGGAGCGCGTCACCGAGCTCGGGCTCGACCGCCTGCTCTCCGAGCGCCTCGACGCGGGCACGCCGGTGCTCGGGATCTGCCTCGGCTTCGAGCTCTTGTTCGAGTCGTCCGACGAGCTCGGCGGGGCCGAAGGCCTCGGCCTGCTCGCGGGCGAGGTCTCGGGCCTCGACGCCCCCGGGCTCAAGGTGCCCCACATCGGCTGGGAGCCGGTCCGCTGGCGCGTTGCGTCCGAGCTCACCGAGGGGATCGACGAAGGGACGCCGTTCTACTTCGTGCACGGCTTCGCGCCGCGCCCCGGCGATCCCGGCGACGTGCTGGGCGTGGCCGAGCACGGCACCTCCTTCGTCTGCGCGGTCGCGCGGCCGCCGCTCTACGGCTTTCAGTTTCACCCCGAGAAGTCGAGCGCTGCCGGCCTGCGGCTGCTGTCGAACTTCGTTCGCGTCTGCGCGGAGGTACTGGTTTGAAGTTGCTGCCCGCGATCGACATCCGCGATGGGCGCGCCGTGCGGCTCGTGCAGGGCGATTACGAGCGCGAGACCGCCTTCGACGCCGATCCGCTCGAGGCGGCGCGCCGCTGGGTCGACGGCGGCGCGCAGGAGCTGCACGTGGTCGACCTCGACGGGGCTCGCGAGGGCGCGCCGGTGAACATCGAGCACGTGGGGCGGATCTGCGAGGGGGTCGAGGTCCCGGTCCAGGCGGGCGGCGGGCTGCGCCGCGCCGAGGACGTCGCCAGCCTGCTCGATCTCGGTGCCGAGCGGGCCGTGCTCGGCACCGCCGCGCTCTCGGACCCGATGCTGATCGAGGCCCTCGCCGCCGAGCACGGCCCCCGGATCGTGGTCTCGGCCGACGCCCGCGGGGGGCGCGTAGCGGTCGAGGGCTGGGAGCGCCAGAGCACGATCTCCTCGGCCGAGCTGGTCGCCGGGCTCGCCGGGCGCGGTGTGCGGCGCTTCGTCTACACGCCGGTCGAGGTCGACGGGACGCTCGAGGGGCCCGAGCTTCGCGATCTGCGATCGGTCGCCGAGTCCGCCGAGTCGGCCGGCGCCGAGCTCGTCTACTCGGGTGGCGTCGGCACGCTCGAGCACCTGCACGCGCTCGCCGAGCTGGGGCTTTCGGCGCTGACCGGCGTGATCGTCGGCCGGGCCCTCTACGAGCGCCGGTTCACCGTCGCCGACGCCGTCGCGGCACTGGCCTAGTGGGCATCCTCACGACGTTCCACCCGAAATGGCGGACCCAGGTCGCCGCCGATGCGGCGTCCTCGGTCGCCCGCATAGCGCTGCTATGCGGCTTCCTGCGTCCTTGCCGGGCGGCGCCTGGGCCTCGCCATTTCCGGCGCCACGTCGTGAGAAGGCCCACTAGCATCCTGCCCGTGTCCCCTGCTCTCGGCACGCTCGCGTCCCGCACCGCGCTGCTGCGCTGGAAGCTCGTCTACGACGGGGGCAAGTGGCTCTTCGAGCACGGCCGCAGGTTCTGGGGCAACCTGAGCCAGGACGAGCGCAGTGACCTGGGCCGTCTGATCAAGGCCTCGAAGGGCCGGCGCACCAACCTCAGCGACCCCGAGTACGAACGGCTCAAGCTGCTGGTCAAGAGGGGCTTCACCGGCAGCGGCTGAGAACCTCGGGCCACTACCCTCGCTCCATGGCCCTGCGACGCGTCATCCCCTGCCTCGACATCGACTCGGGGCGGGTCGTCAAGGGAACGAACTTCGTCGGCCTGCGCGACGCCGGCGACCCGGTCGAGCTCGCCGAGCGCTACGACGCCGAGGGCGCCGACGAGCTCGTCTTCCTCGACATCGGCGCCTCGCACGAGGGGCGCGAGACGATCACCGAGCTCGCCCGGCGCACCGCCGACAACGTCTTCATCCCGTTCGTGATCGGCGGCGGGATCCGCTCGGTCGCCGATGCGCAGGCGGTCCTCGACGCCGGCGCCGACAAGGTCTCGGTCAACTCGTCCGCGCTCGCGCGCCCGGCGTTGATCTCCGAGCTCGCCGAGGTGTTCGGATCGCAGTGCGTCGTGGTCGCGATCGACGCCCGGCGGCGGTCCACCGGCTCCTCGGCTTCGCGTCCGGGGCCGGCGGGATCGGTTGCGGCTTCGGCCTCGCCGCCGTGCGACGCGCCGCCCGGCTACTTCGGCGAGTCGCTCGAGTTCGACGTCTACGTCAACGGCGGCCGCGCGCTCGTGCCGGAGCGCGAGGCGGTCGCCTGGGCGCGCGAGGCAACCGAGCGCGGGGCCGGCGAGGTGCTGCTGACGAGCATGGACCGCGACGGGACCACGGACGGGTATGACCTCGAGCTGACCCGCGCGGTCGCCGACGCGGTCACCGTCCCCGTGATCGCCTCCGGCGGCGCCGGCGAGCTCACGCACCTCGTCGACGCGATCGCCGAGGGGGGAGCCGACGCGGTCCTCTGCGCCTCGATCTTTCACTACCGCGAGTACACGGTCGCGGAGGCCAAGCGAACCTTGGCCGAGGCCGGGATCGAGGTCCGCAGGTAGGGAATGGCGCCTTTTCGGCGCCATGGCACCGAAAAGGCGCCATTGCGCCGGGGTCACCCGCCGCGCTCGGACCCTCCGCCGCGCCCGCCGCCGTCCGTGCCGCCGTGTTGTCGCCGGCGCCGGTGAGCTGAGCGCTGGCGCTCGAGCTTCGCGGCCCGAGCCGCGCGCTGGCGCTTTCGCTTCGCCGCCGCGGCCTGCCGCTGGCGCTCGAGCTTGGCGCTGCGCACCTCGCGCTGGCGCTTACGCTTGTCGGCCTTCGCCTCGCGCTGGCGCTTGTGGCGCGCGGCCAGGGCGGCTCGCTCCTTGCGCCGTCGCTCGGCCGCCCGCTTGCGCTCCGCCTTGGTCTCATGCTCGAAGGCGCGGATGTTGCTGCTCCCCGTGAGGTACATGCGGTTGCCGTCGGAGATCACGGGGTTGTACTCGCCGAGCTCGGACTCGAACACCTTCTTGCCCGTCTTGACGTCGAAGCCGAAGGTCCCGATGTTCGGCCCCAGGCCGGCCACGTAGACGGTCTCGCCGAGCACGCTCGCGGCGCCGAGCACGATTCCCCCGAGGTCCTTCTGCCAGCGAACGGCGCCGGTCTTGGCGTCGAGGGCGTAGAAGTTCTGGTCCTTGGAGCCGACGTAGACGGTGGGCCCCGCGCGCCTGGTCTCGGCGACCGCGGGCGCCGCGTAGACCCAGTCGCCGGTCGAGTGACTCCAGGCGAGGTCCCCGGTGTCCTGGTCGAAGCTGTAGACGCGGCCGTCGATGCTGCCCAGATAGACGCGGCCGAAGGCGACCGCGGGCGTCGAGTACACCGGGCCCCCGCGACCGAAGCTCGAGCCCTGGGTGCTCGACTGCCAGACGTAGGCACCGCTGGAGGCGCGCAGCGCGAACACCTGGCCCGCGTAGTTGGCGCCGTAGAGCACCCCGTCGTCGAGTGCCAGGCCGCCCTTGACCTCGCCGGCGGTCGAGACCTGCCAGTCGACCTTGCCGTTGCGGCGGTTGAACGCGAAGACGTCGCCCGACTCGCTGCCGACGATCACGTTGCCGCCGACGACGATCGGCGAGGTCTCGCTGCGACCCGGCAGCTGTCGGCGCCAGAGCAGCTTGCCGTCACGGGCGCGCAGGGCGAGCACCTCACCCTGGTCGACGCCGGGCGCACGCTGCAGCGTGACCGCGTAGAGCAGGCCCTGCGAGTAGGCGGGCGAGGCCGCGCCGAGCGCGCCGATCTGCTTCTTCCACTCGACCTTGCCCCGGTCGGCGCTGAGCGCGTAGAGCAGCGCGTCCTTGTCCTGGAAGTAGAGCGTGCCCTTGGCGACGATCGGCGAGAACTCGAGCAGCTTGCCGGCCTGAAAGCTCCATTCGGACGCGTCGAACGGCGGGCGCACCCGTCTGGTGGGCAGGTAGCGGGTTCGCTGGTCGTCGTATCCGTACAGCGGCCAGTTCACCGTCTCGACCCGCTCGGCCTTCTTCGGCGGTCTCTCGACCTCCAGGGAGCACGGCGGCGGGCAGACCTGGTCGGGTTCGCGCTTGAGCGCCAGGTAGGCGGCGACCGCCCCGCCGGCGATCACGGCAACCAGCCCGCCGATCACCAGCACGCGCGTGCGTACGCTCCAGGAGCGCCAGATCTCCAGCGGGCGGGCAAGCTTCATCCGCGAGGGCCGTCATGGTAGGGAACGGTGCCCGCGCCCAGGCCGGGTGCCGATCGATGGGATCGCGGCGCGAAATAGACGTCGGCGGGCTCGCCGCCCGCGTCGCGGCCCTGCCCGGCATCCCCGAGCTGCGCGCAGCGGCCGAGGCCGCCGGGGTTCGCGCCCACCTGGTCGGCGGCTCGGTCCGCGATCTGCTGCTCGGCCGCGACCGCGCCGACCTCGATCTCGTCGTCGACGGCGACCACATGGCGCTCGCGCGCGCGCTCGGCGGCGAGCTGCGCGTCCACGATCGATTCGGCACCGCCACGGTGGCGACCGCCGGCGGACCGGTCGACGTTGCCCGGGCGCGAGCCGAGTCATACGCGCACCCGGGCGCCCTGCCACGGGTCCGGCCCTCTGGTCTGGAGGCCGACCTCGCGCGGCGCGACTTCACCGTCAACGCGATGGCCGTGGCGCTCGCCCGCCCGGGCGAGCTGCTCGACCCGCTCGGGGGGCTCGAGGACCTGCGCTGCGGGACCCTGCGCGTCCTGCACGAGGGGTCGTTCGCCGACGACCCCACCCGCGCCCTGCGGGCCGCACGCTACGCGACCAGGCTCGACCTCGATCCCGACCCGGCGACCCTGGCGGGGATCCGCGGCGCCGATCTCGCCACCGTGTCGGCCGACCGCGTGGAGGCGGAGCTGCGCCGCCTCGCCCGTGAGGAGCGGCCGAGGCAGGGCTTCGAGTTGCTCTCGAACTGGGGCCTGATCGAGCTCGCGCCGGGCGCCGGGGAGCTGATCGAGGGCGTCGCCGCGCTGCTCGCCACCCCGCTGCCGCCGGGCCTGCGTACCCTGAACATCGGCGGCGAGGTACTCACCCGGGCGCTGTGCGACCGGGTCTACGCCAACCCGGGCGTGCGCCGGATCGTCAATGTGTA
>WHSW01000609.1 GCA_009379895.1 Solirubrobacterales bacterium | reverse complement strand
AGATCGACTCTTCGACGTCGTGGGTGATGAACAGCACAGCCTGGTGGAACTGTTCCCACAGTTCCGTGAGCAGTTGCTGCATGAGCGATCGTGTCTGGGCGTCGAGCGCCCCGAAGGGCTCGTCCATGAGCAGCAGCCGCGGCTGCATGATGAGGACACGGGCGATCTGCACCCGCTGCTGCATACCGCCCGAGAGCTCCGCCGGGTAATGGCCCTCGAACCCCTCCAGGCCGACGAGTTTGAGGAACTCGGTGGCCTTCTCCACCGCGTCAGGCCTTGGAACCCCGTTCACCCTGGGTCCGAGTGTGAGGTTGTCCATCACCGACATCCACGGGAAGAGCGCAGAGTCCTGGAACACCACCCCGCGCGCGGGCGCCGGCCCACCGACCTCCTGGCCGAGGAACCGCACGGTGCCCTCCGTGAGGGGCTCGAAGCCTGCGGCGAGGTTGAGCAGCGTCGATTTGCCGCAACCGGACGGGCCCAGAAGACACACGAACTCG
>WHSW01000608.1 GCA_009379895.1 Solirubrobacterales bacterium | reverse complement strand
GATCACCGCCCCCCGCCCGCCACACTGCGGGCACGGCTGGCTGATCGAGAAGAAGCCCTGGCTCTGCAGGTCGACGCCGCGGCCCTCGCAGCGGGGGCAGACGAGCGGGTGCGTGCCGGGCCTCGCGCCGCTGCCGCCACATGCTCCGCACGCCGCCTGCTTCGGGACGGTGACCGAGACCTCGGCGCCGTGCATCGCTTGGTCGAAGCTCAGCGAGACTTCGGCCCGCAGGTCGCGGCCGGGGACGGCGTCGGACGCCGGGCCGCCGCGCCCGCGGCCGAAGAAGGTCGAGAAGACGTCGCCGATGTCGGAGGCGAAGCCGCCCGCGAAGTTGCGCGGGTCGAAGCCGCCGCCCGCGTCGTACTGCTTGCGCTTCTCGGGGTCGGAGAGCGTGTCGTAGGCGCCCTGGATCTCCTTGAACCGCTCCTCGGCGGCGTCGTCGCCGGGGTTGCGGTCGGGGTGGTTGTCCCGCGCGAGCGTCCGGTACGCCTTCTTGATCT
>WHSW01000607.1 GCA_009379895.1 Solirubrobacterales bacterium | reverse complement strand
CCGGCCAGCGCCGGGTCCGCGTCGGGGAGCCGCAGGTCGGTGGGCCGCCAGCCGCCGAGCACGGGGCTGGTGCGCAGCCACCACGCGGTGTAGGAGGGCACGAGCGTGCGGCTGCCGTCGGCCAGCCGCACGGTCGCGGGCTCGACCACCGCGGCCCGCAGCGGCGGGTCGGCCAGCAGCTCCAGTGCCTGCGGCCACCGGTCGGGCGCGACGAGGTCCAGGTCGCGCACCGCCACCAGCTCGACGAGCACGGGCGGCACCTCACCCTGCTCGCCCGCCGCGGCGAGGACGGCGTCCACCCAGGCGTCCTCAGCGTCCAGGTCGTGGTCACACTCGCCGGGATCGACGGTCACGTCCTCGTCGCGGACCAGGGCGAACGTGGACAGCACGCCGGCGCGCTCCAGCGTCTGCGCGCCCCACCGCTCGACCAGCTCCGCCGCCACGACGCCGAACGGCGCGTCCGCGGACATCACGGCGGCCAGCGGTCCGCCGGGCACGAG
>WHSW01000606.1 GCA_009379895.1 Solirubrobacterales bacterium | reverse complement strand
CGTCTACCACTGATTGAGGAGTCACGATGCCGCGGCCGTACACCGTGCGGCTTGTCACCCACGCCGCCCAGCAACGCGACAGCCTCCCACCCGCTGGGCGTGCTGCCCTCGACGACCGCCTCCACGAGCTTGAGCAGGACCCGCGCCATGGCGCGGAGTACAAGGCCAGCGACGACCGCTGGTCCACTTCATTCGGCCGGTGGGGCGTGGTTCTGTACCTGATATCCGACAGGATCGTCACCGTGACCGTGCTGCGGTTCGCCAACGGCCTCGGGCCCGACCTGCGCACCGCCCACACGGCGCTGCTCTCGCTGCCGGCGGTGCCGTCGATCCTCGGCTTCGACCCGCGTTATCAGTTCATCCACGAGGACGACCTGGTCGGCGTGCTGCGGTTCGCCGCCGAGCGCGAGCTGCCTGGCGTCTTCAACGCGGCCGGCGACGGCGTGCTCGCGCTCTCGGAGGTGGCGTCGCTGCTGGGCAAGCCGCTGGCGCCGGTGCTGCC
>WHSW01000605.1 GCA_009379895.1 Solirubrobacterales bacterium | reverse complement strand
CGAGCGCCTGGAGCGTATCGGTGTAGGCGAAGCCGCGGAGCGCCTCGTAGCTGAAGGTGAAGGTGCCGGTCTCGCTGCCGTGGGCGATGGCCACCGCCAGGATCGCGACCAGCATGAGCAGCGACCCGACCAGCGTGTAGAGCACGAACTTCACGGTCGCGTAGATGCGGCGTGGTCCGCCCCAGATGCCGATCACCAGGTACATCGGGATCAGGCTGATCTCCCAGAAGACGTAGAACAGGAACAGGTCGAGCGACACGAACACGCCGAGCATGCCGACCATCAGCAGCAGGAGCGCGATGTAGTACTCCTTGACCCGCGTGGTGATCGGCACCCAGGAGTAGAAGATGGAGACCGCCGACAGGAGCGTCGTGAGCAGCACGAGCACCGCCGACAGGCCGTCGACGCCCAGCGTGTAGCGCATCCCGAACGCTTCGATCCACGGCAGGTCCTCGGCGAACTGGAACTCCGCGCCCGCGGGGTCGTAGCCGAGCAGGACGAG
>WHSW01000604.1 GCA_009379895.1 Solirubrobacterales bacterium | reverse complement strand
GTCGAGGAACTCGATCTCACCGGCGGGATACGGAAGGGCGTCGAGCCGCTCGAGGATGCGAAACGCGCGCGTGCCGCGCGTGAGCAGGTTCATCCGGCCGTCGGGGAGCTTCTCGAGGACCTCGGCGATCTCGCAGGCGCAGCCGACCTCCTTGAGCCCGTCGTCTGACAGCCAGATGATCCCGAACTCGCTCTCGTGCTCGAGGCACGTCGCCATCATCGTCTTGTAGCGCTCCTCGAAGATGTGCAGCGGGACGAGCTCCGACGGCAGGGCGACGACCCCGAGGGGGAAGAGCGGGAACTCGCCCTGGCGCTCACCCATGCCGCCTAGTGTAGGCGGGCGGGCGGGACCACTAGGCAGCCGGCTCACGCCGCCAGGCCATGTCCCAGAACGCGAGCTCGAGGCGGCTGGACTCGGCGAACGCCGCGTGCATCCGCTCGCGGGCGGGCATGCCGGCGGCTGCGCCGAGCTCGTCGACCACCTCCCGACACCAGCCGGAGAGCT
>WHSW01000603.1 GCA_009379895.1 Solirubrobacterales bacterium | reverse complement strand
GGCCCCTGAGCGTCAACGACCTCGTGCTCGCCAAGCGCTACTCGACATTCACTCCGGTGCGGGCGCGGCGGTTCCGGCCGATGCTCCAGCTCCGGCTCCGCACTCCGCCGATCGCGTCCTCGTGCTGGAGTTCCGGCCCCGCGACCGTGCCCTCGCCCGCAAGCTCGTCCGCGAGCTGGGGCCCCCCGCCTCCGGCCGTAGGCGTAGGCGGCGCGGGGGCAGCCGCACGGAGCCGGCCGAGCAGGACCTCGCCGAGCTGCTCAGGGAATGACCACCATCCTGGCGATCGACGCCGGGACAACCGGCGTCCGGTCGTTCGCCGTCGACGAGACCGGGCGACCGACAGCGTCGGCCTACCGCGAGTTCCCCCAGCACTTCCCGCGCCCCGGCTGGGTCGAGCACGACCCGGTTGACATCTGGGACGCCACCCTCGCCACCCTCACCGAGGTCGTTGACACGATCGGTCGCGACGGAGTCGGCGCGATCGGCATCACCAACCAGCGC
>WHSW01000602.1 GCA_009379895.1 Solirubrobacterales bacterium | reverse complement strand
GTCATGCCGCGCTTGACCTTGACGCCCTGGTACGGGACGTCCGCGAGCTTGATGGTGTTGTTCGGCTCCGCGAAGACGGCCTCGGAGAGGTCCCGGCCCACCTTGCGCGAGTCGATGTCGAAGGCGGCCGTGAAGCGGATGTCGCCCACGTGGTAGCCGCCCAGGTCGACGTGCATCAGGCCGGGGACGAACTCGTCGGGGGACGCGTCACGGTAGAACTCGACGCCCTGCACCAGGGACGAGGCACAGTTCCCCACGCCGATGATGGCTACGTTCACGGTGTCGCTCACTGATGGATCTCCTTCGCGCTCGGTCGGGCATACACGAAATACCTTCGTGGTTTTACACGAAACAGTGGTTAGTGTACAGTCGCCGCCGTGAAGCGCCGCCTGGTGGGATATGTCCGCGTCGCTCCCCGGGAGCGCCCGGAGGGACGACCGAGCCTCGACGTGCAGCGGCGCGGCCTGGCGAACGCCGCCGAGCGCCGCGGGTGGGAGCTTGTGC
>WHSW01000601.1:220-504 GCA_009379895.1 Solirubrobacterales bacterium | reverse complement strand
AGCACAACACATGCTTGACTCGCTAACAAGCAAATACAGCTAAGCACGTTAGGAGATAGCCGTGGTGGTAGCTCGCCGAACACCTCGGCGCACTGCGGCAGCGCAGGCGGTCGTGACGACCTCGGTGGCGCAGCGGATACGTCCGGAGCTGTACTTCGTGGGCTCGGCGATCTTTCACTACCTCGGGCCGGCGTTCGCGGTACTGCTGTTCGTGCGGATCGATCCGCTCGGTGTGGCCTGGCTGCGGATCCTGTCTGCCGGGATCGTCTTCGCGCTCTGGCGAC
>WHSW01000601.1:0-210 GCA_009379895.1 Solirubrobacterales bacterium | reverse complement strand
CGCCAGTTTCTACCTCGCCATTGACCAGCTGCCGCTGGGGACCGTGGCCGCCATCGAGTTCGCCGGGCCGATCCTGATAGCCGCGATCGCGCTGCGGAGCATCCGTAACGTCGCCGCCCTGGCGATCGCTGTCGCCGGTGTGGCCGCCCTCGCCGAGGTGAGCCTCAGCGGACCGCCTTCAGGCTTCGCTTTCGCCACCATCAACATGAC
>WHSW01000600.1 GCA_009379895.1 Solirubrobacterales bacterium | reverse complement strand
GACGGCCCGGTGAACGTGACCGCGCCGAACCCGGTCACCAACGCCGAGCTCACCAGGTGCCTCGGTGCCGCCCTCCGCCGGCCGGCGCTCGCGCCGGTGCCGCGGATCGTGTTGTACGCGGCGCTCGGCGAGTACGCCGACCAGATCGTCAAGGACCAGCAGGTCCTCCCCCGCCGGCTGCTGGCCGCCGGCTTCACCTTCCGGTACCCGGAGGTGCACGAGGCCGTGCAGGCGGCCCTGCGCGGCTACTGATTCCTACCGTAGAGTGGAGGCCGTCGACGTCGCCCTTCGGCGGCTAGACCGGCGACGCGAGCCGGCCCTCGTCGTCGAACGTCACCTCCACCGGATCACCGAGCACGTCGATCCCGCCGGCCACCTCGGCGGCGCTGCGCTCCGACAGCCACAGGTCGGCGAGGTGCAGGGTGTCCTCGATCACCGCGGCGCGCACCTCGGCCATGCTGACCGGTTTCAGCGCCTGCCAGATCGCCTCGAACACGGCTCGGT